>JAZUOC010000279.1:0-6082 GCA_045604465.1 Acutalibacteraceae bacterium | reverse complement strand
TCGAGTCTCTCCTACTCCGCCACAATAAAGGTAATCGAAAGGTTACCTTTATTTTTTTGTTTCTTTGTTCATTTTAACTCTACAAAGCCTCTGAATTATTTCGCTTCGCAGATATACTTTTTACCGCACTAAAAATCAATCCGCCGGTTTCAATTCGTCTGAAACCGGCGGTTCTTATTTTATTCAGCCTTAAAGAACTCGAAGCAGGCTCTGTAGGTACTGTATACATCTGTCTTTGAAACGATTTCGTAAGGTGCGTGCATAGAAAGCACAGGGACACCCAGGTCTACTACATCCATGCCGAGGTTAGCGATGTACATAGCGACAGTTCCTCCGCCGCCCTCATCGACCTTGCCGAGCTCACCTATCTGCCAGGAAACATTTGCAGCGTCGAGAATTCTGCGGATTTTACCTACAAATTCAGCACTTGCATCAGATGTACCAGACTTACCTCTTGCACCTGTGTACTTTGTAATTACTGCACCGTGGTTAAGTGCGCAGGCATTATACTTATCGTGTACTGAGGGGAAGTTAGGATCGAAGCCTGCATTAACGTCAGCGGAAAGACATTCAGACTTAGAAAGTACATCCCTTCCGTCTACACCGTCAAGCTGTGCAAGATCTTCGATGAAATACTTAAGATAAGCGGAGTTAAGACCTGTGTTGCCGTCAGAACCGATTTCTTCCTTGTCGGCAAGAACTGCCATAACTGTACGCTCGGGAATTTCGCTGTCAAAAACAGCTTCACAAGCAGGATATGCACACACTCTGTCATCGTGGCCATAAGCACCGATAAGACTTCTGTCGAAGCCGATGTCAGCTACAGGGAATGCGGGAACAAGTTCAAGCTCTGCAGAGATAAAATCCTTCTCAACGATACCGTATTTTTCATTGAGAAGCTTAAGGATGTTAAGCTTTACCAGCTCACTGCCCTTGTCGTCCTTAAAGGGTCTGGAGCCGATAAGAATGTTAAGTTCTTCACCTCTGATACCGTCAGAAAGAGTGCGCTGTCCCTGTTCTTTTCCGAGATGAGGAAGAAGATCAGTAACCACAAACTTAGGCTCGCCTTCTTTTTCACCGATGTTTACCTTCACGCTTGTACCGTCAGCTTTGATAATAACGCCGTGAAGTGAGAGAGGAATAGCCACCCACTGATATTTTTTGATGCCGCCGTAATAGTGGGTCTTGAAGTATGCAAGCTCGCTGTCCTCGTAAAGAGGTGTGGGTTTGAGATCGAGGCGGGGTGAGTCGATGTGAGAAGCTACTATCTTGACACCGTTCTTAGCTCCCTGCTTACCCATAAGAGCGAGAATGATGCTTTTACCTCTGTTGTTAAGATATACCTTGTCACCGGGCTTGTAGATCTTTGTTTTGTCAAAGGCGGTAAAGCCGTTCTTTTCAGCCTTTTCGACCATATAATCAACACATTCTCTTTCTGTTTTGGCATCACCCAGGAATTTCATATAGCCTTCACAGAATTTATCTGCCTTTGCTACCTCTTCCTCACTCATTGCCACAGAAAAATGCTCCTTTTTCATCATAAGCTCATCTCTGAGAGCTTCTGCTGCGCTTTTTTCTTTTTCCATTATTAATCTTCCTTTCCGTTATAAATTTTGGAATATATATTTTTGGTTTTAATAACCTTATTTACATATTTTTTAGTATTATTGAAGGGCATATCGTAAAGAGTTTTTCCGTCGTGGGAATACCTTTCGTCCTTAAGCCACTTCGAAACATTACCCATACCGGCATGATAGGCGGCAAGAGCTGTGCTTTCATCACCGTATTTACCGAAAAGTATGCCGTAAAAATAACAGCCGTACCTTATGTTTGTCTCTGCATCGAAAAGCATTTCTTCGCTGAGATTTTCACCTTTTTTGCTCTGTAACCATTTAAATGTATCCGGTGTCAGCTGCATAAGACCTCTGGCATCAGCATAGGAAACAGCCTTTTCATCGTAGCCGCTTTCACACTCGATTACAGCATAAACGAAATTTGCGGACAGGTTATTTTCCTTCGCATAATTTTCTACAAAATTCACATAGTCCATGGGATATAATGTCTTAAGTATTGACATAAAAACAAAGAATATAACCGTCAGTAACATAAAAGAAGCTGAAACCGCCGTGAAGACTTTCAGTGGTCTTTTTTTAATTGTAATTACCCTCGATGCCAAATTATCGGTTCCTTTCTTTAAAGAAGTGTCTGCAGCTGCTCTTCAATACTGTGTGGCGGAAAAGACTTTACTATTATATCAGCGTGAGAGAAGTAATATTCATCACTTTTTTGTGCCCTCATTCTCGTTTCTGCCTCTTCTTCAGTTATACCGTCACGGCTTAAAATACGCTTTAAACGCATATCCTCGGGAGCGTAGACTACGATTATTTTACTGCAGAGATTTTTACATTCACTTTCTAAAAGCGCCGCCGCATCTATAACTGCTTTTTCATAGCCTTCCTTTACTGCCTTTTCTATTTCTTCACGGAATTCCTCAGTAATCAGAGGATGTGTGATTGAATTGAGCTTATCGGTGTTTTCACGGGAAGCAAAGGCACGTGAGGCCAAAAGTCTGCGGTCAAGAGCACCGTCTGAGTTTATTATGTCCTCACCGAAATACTCCGCCAGAAGCTTCAGTGCAGGCTTGCCCTTATCGGTAATGTGACGTGCTATAACATCACCGTCGATAATATATAAGCCCTTTTCCTTAAGCAAAGCGGCTACGGTGCTTTTACCCGCTCCTGTTTTGCCTGTGAGACCGTAAACTGTCATTTTTTATACCTCGATTATATTGAATGCTGCCGCACGGACTAACCTGTTGAATACAGCCATACCTACACCGTCTGTTTCGGGGTAGCGAGCGAAAACCTTGTCAGCTCCCAGCTCATCCACTCTGCGAAGAGCATCAAAAATATTCTTTGCCTGGCTGGATGAGTCATCCCTTTTACCGTATGTAACACACCTTACCGAAAGGCCCTTTTCCTCACCTTCAAAGCAGAGTGCAACAGTCTTTTCAGTTTTGTTTTCTTCTATGAATTTATTATAGCTTTCGAAGGAGCCTTTTACTATAACCACCTGTGCATCGGGAGAATAGTGCTTATATTTCATTCCGGGAGAGGCGGCCTTCTGACCTTCGGCAAGCTTATTAAAAACCGCATCGTCAATGACTATCTCGCCTAAAACCTCAGTGAGCATTTCCGCGGTAATACCACCGGGTCTGAGAAGTCTCGGTGGCGTTTCACAAAGAGAAATTACCGTAGACTCAACTCCCACACTGCAGTCCCCTGCATCCACGATGGCATCGACCTTACCTGAAAGGTCCTCTATGACATATTTCGCTGAGGTCGGACTTGGTTTGCCTGATGTGTTGGCTGAAGGTGCCGCTAAAGGCACACCGGCTTTTTCGATTATTTTTCTTGCTATCTTATCAGAGGGCATTCTGACAGCCACCGTAGAAAGACCTCCGCTTACCTTGTCGGGAACAATTTCACTTTTCTCTAGTATAACAGTAAGAGGACCCGGCCAATACTTATCTGTGAGCGCATAGGCAATTTCGGGGATTTCCTTCACCAAAGAAGGCCACTGAGAAATATCACTTATATGAACGATAAGAGGATTATCGGACGGTCTGCCCTTTGCCGCATAGATTTTATCCGTTACATTTCCGTCCAGCGCGTTACCGGCGAGACCGTACACCGTTTCCGTAGGAATGGCAACTATACCTCTGTCCCTTAATATCTTAGCCGCATAGTCTATTGACTCATCAAATTCCGATTCTACCTTAAATATCTGTGTTTCCATAAATCAGTTATACCTCTATCTGTTCTGCCTTGCAGTATGCCGTAAGATTGTCCACAAGCTCATCCATATCACCGTTAAGAATATCCTTCAGTGAAAAGTAAGTCTTGCCCGAAATGTGGTCACTTACTCTGTTCTGGTGATAGTTATAGGTTCTTATTCTTTCACTTCTGTCTCCGGAGCCTACCTGATTTTTTCTGTCGGAGTCAAGATTATCCTTCTGCTTCTGCTTTTCACTCTGAAGGAGTCTCGAACGAAGAACCTTAAGCGCTTTATCCTTGTTTTTATGCTGACTTCTCTCATCCTGACATTCCACCACGGTACCTGTGGGGATGTGAGTGATTCTGATAGCCGATTCGGTCTTATTTACGTGCTGACCTCCCGCACCGCTTGCACGGTAGGTGTCAATCTGTAAATCTGCCATATTTATTTCGAAATCCACTTCCTCAGCCTCAGGGAAAACTGCTACGGTAACGGCAGATGTCTGCTTTTTACCGTTAGCCTCTGTTTCGGGTACACGCTGAACACGGTGAGCACCCTTTTCGAATTTGTATCTTCCGAAGGCGCCTCTGCCGGAAACAGTGAAAACTACCTCCTTGAAGCCGCCAAGCTCCGTAAGAGTGCCGTAAACAAGATCTGTTTCAAAGCCGCGTCTCTGAGCATACATGGTGTACATTCTGTACAGATCATAAACGAAAAGCTCTGCTTCCTTACCGCCCGTACCGCTTCTTATTTCGATAATGGCGTTCTTTCCGTCTCTCGGGTCAGGCGGAATAAACATAAACTCAAGTTCTGAAAGAAGGGACTGTTCTTTTTCTTCCAGAGCCTCGAATTCTTCCTTCGCCATTTCGTAATAATCTCCGCCGAGCTCCTTTGCCTCGTCCAGAAATTCTTCCGCGTTTTCCTTATCTCTGAGGCATTCCTCGTACTCCTTAATCACCTTAAGTATGGGAGAAAGAGATGAAAACTCTTTGGAAAGCTCATTATATTCGTTCATATCCTTCGTGCTGTCCTCTCGGGCAAAGAAGGCATAAAGATCATCACAGCGTTTTTTTACGCTATCTATTTTCTCTGTAAATTTCTCTGTCACGGTAAATCTCCTGTCAAATAATATTCCTTCACAAAAGATACGGACTAAAGAGTTTCTCCGTCACGGATTACCTTTTTTATGTTCTTTTCTGCTTTAACACGGGGTACCATCACCACGTGTCCGCAGCCCATACATTCGAGCTTGAAATCCATACCGGAGCGTATAACCTTAAAGCTATTGTTCCCGCAAGGATGGTTTTTCTTCATTACAAGCTCATCGCCCACTCTTATATCCATAAGGCTACCCCCTTTGAAATTACTATTAATTCAGTATACCACAAAACAAAACTAAATATCAATGATTATATCGTAACTAAAGCAAATAATGATAAAAAATTATGCATATAATTTAATATTAAAAACGAAAGGGTTTTAAAAATGAAAAAATTTTATCCTGAAAACACTCTCATTCACACACAGGAGAACAAAAACGCTCTGCTTTCCGCTGCCTCGATAAAAGAGGCCTACTACAGCGGCAAAACCATCGAATGCCGAGCCACAGTATGCGACAACGAACACAATCTCTATGTAGACCTGGGCCCCATGAAGGGCTTTATTCCGCGCAGTGAAGGTGCCATAGGTATAGATGACGGCTCCGTAAGGGACATAGCCATTATTTCGCGGGTAAATAAACCCGTTCTGTGCAAGATAACCGATTTCACCGTAAATGAAAAAGGTGAAACCGTCGCTATTCTCTCACGCAAAAAGGTACAGCAGGAATATATGAGGGATTATATATCCACACTCACTCCCGGCTGTATAATAGATGCTACGGTAACTCATATGGAGCCCTTCGGTGTTTTCGCAGACATCGGTGCTGGTATTTCGGCACTTATGCCCATCGACAGTATTTCCGTATCCCGTATACCGCACCCTTCGGCGAGATTTTCTGCAGGTGACAAAATAAAAGCAGTAGTCAAGGCTATCGACGACAAAGGAAGAATAACCCTCAGTTATAAAGAGCTGCTTGGCACCTGGGAGGAGAATGCCGCCCTTTTCAAAGCAGGCGAAACCGTGCCCGGTATAGTACGCTCAGTGGAAAGATACGGCATTTTCGTAGAGCTTAAGCCTAATTTAGCAGGTCTGGCAGAATATGTTCCCGGTGTGGTACCCGGACAGCACGCAAGCGTATATATTAAAAATCTCATTCCCGAAAGAATGAAAATAAAGCTCATCATCGTAGACTCCTTCGAGGCCC
>JAZUOC010000278.1:0-9296 GCA_045604465.1 Acutalibacteraceae bacterium | reverse complement strand
CTTTCAGGTCTTACGGATGTAATTATGGTAAACTCTGTTTCACTCCTTGCCGAAAGGCTTGGCGGTGCTGATTTCGACGGTGATATGATTAAGACGGTAGCTGAGCCGAAGCTTACAGACTGTATTCTTAATAATTACAGCGAAGCAGATTTTTCACTCGGCGGCAATCTGCCTCTTTTAAGCATACCATCCGCAGAGCCAATCATTGCAGATGCAAATGATTGGTACAAACGCTTTGAAACAATACGAAATACATTTTCATCCCGTGTCGGTCAGATTTCAAATGCGGCACTTGACAGAAGTATAATAGCCTATGACGAAAACACCGATGATGAAAAGAAGGAGCAATACCGAAAGGAAACAGAGGTGCTTGAGATACTGACAGGTCTTGAGATAGACTCAGCTAAAAGCGGTATAAAGCCGGATTTGACAGAGTATCTTGAAACCAACAAAGCTGAAAGAACATCCTTCCTTAAATACAAGGCTCTTATTGAAAAAGCAGAGGGCAAGCGCCGTTGGTATGAGCCTACCTTTGATGAACGCTTCAAGAAATTCTTTGAAGGTCAGAATTGGGATGAGGTCAGCTCTAACCTTGAAAAGCTTCCGTATTTTGCAAGAGAGCTGAAAAAGAATACACCAAGAGCAGAATGCCGTCAGGCTGATGCAAGTGAGCTTTTCACATTTGCAAAGCTCGGTTGGGAAAAGAAGCTTGACCCGAAGATTCTTGATTATGTAGGCAGAGTAATCGCTGATTATGAAGAGTGTCTTAAAAGAATAAGGTCAAGGCGACATGCCGCAAGCAAGATAAAAGCAAAGCACAATGATATTAACCGTATTCTGTATATGCAGAACAAGGAAAATGATTATGAAGCCGATGAGCTTGCCGCAGTATTCATTAACTTGCCCGAAGAACGAGTAAATGGAATATATTTTGCAATAAGGAATGAGAATTGGCATTTTATGAAAGAGGATGAAAGATATGCATTTCTCATAAAGCATCTACCAGAAACAGAATACCGAGAGTATTATGATATCTTTGCTGATTTCCGTTTCGGCGGGTACAAGCTACTACCCGACATCATTACTGAAACACGGAACTACAACATATCTGCAAATGCTTCAGCTATGCAGTATCCTAACGATTCCGAGGAGCTGACATTGATGGTAAAAGCCTATCTCAGAAATCCTGTAGGCAACTACCGTGAAACTGTTTCAAGGGAAGCAGCAAGGATAATTGAAACTCATGTTATCTCTTTCAATGCTTCCGTAAAATACATTGTTGCTCTTGGTAAGCGTGATTTTCTTTATGATGCTTATTACAGGCACATTACACGATTTGCAAGGAAGGGAGATAAGAGCTATGACTAATGAATGGCTTGAATTCAAGGCATATACTGACACTCCCGTTTTCCTTGCAGAAAACAAGCAATCAACTGCTTTCATAGGCAGATTTACAGTAAGAATGATTAAGCAGAACAAGGGCTTCAACCGTATATTTACCGTTCTTGCAAGAGGTTATCTTTTTCATAATGCTGACGGTACACTTCGCACCGATGACCCATACGAAAGAATTGATAAGGCAAGAGAGTTTTTATGTGCTTGGTGCAGTTTACCTTATGAAGCAGTAACAAACAAGGCATTGAAGTTTCACACTTCTTTTCCTGAACTTTACAGCGATTTTCCCGAAATCGTTGATGAAAACGGTGCAGGATGGTATTACAGATACTTACATTCTCTTTCCGGTTACATCAGGAAGAACAAAGATGATATTACAAAGAAGCTTCACTGCTTTGCCGAAAAGAAGACCTTATCGGATATTGAAAACAAGTGGAGCAGAAAGTTGATACAGTTTCAGTATTCGATTTACAATGACAGGTCTTCTGCTGATTTTCCTCTGCTTTTTGACACTGCTATTGCAGATGCGCTTGTTCTCGGTCCTTTGCGTACTGAGGCGGTTGTGTTGCCCGATGAAACTCTGGAAAAAATCAAGGCTTACGGTGTAAATGCAAAAACTGAAAGGCTTATGATAACTCTTGCTGAATACTATATTGCAAACAAAGAGCCTGATTCTGATTGGGTGATTATACCGAGGACTAATATCTCTGCTTATCTTGGTTCAGCAACATATATGGAGGCGTATGAAAACAAGATACCTGATGAGTTTATGGAGAAAAAGCCTGAAATGGGTGGGGTGTCTGCGGTAAAGATAACTATATAACGAAAAAACCTCCTTGAATCGGTGTGAGCCGAGGCAAGGAGGTTTGTGTTTTTGTTCATAACAGGGTTGTCGCAAAAAAGCACCCTATTACCTTTATTAAATTTTAAGCTGCGATAACTTCTGTATCATCTTCATCTACACTCTCGTCAGTAGTTTCAGTTGTTGTTTCTTCCTCAAGAGGGAAAACATCATAAACAAACTGATCGACAGCATCAAATGCATCATAAAGGATATCGAACGCATCTCCACCTACTTCTTTGCTCAGAATGGAAAAGAGCATTTTAAGAAGTTTGAAAAGCCAATGTGTTGCTTCAACTTTTTCTTCACAGGTCATCCAGTCCCAGGTAATGATGTTTCTCATAAGAGCCTTGAAGGAATTAACTTCAACATCAACATAGCCTGCCCAGTAGTCAACACCATCAATGGTGATGTAAAGACTTTGCTGACCGCCGTAGTTTTCGTCATTTTCAGCCTTTATATACCATGCAACCTCAGATGTTACTGTTGCATCATCCCAGCCCTTTTTACTGTCATAGAGGGCGGTTGTGCCGTCGGTGTAGTAAACAAGGAAGTTTACATAAAGGGCAGCTGAAGCGATTTCGCTTTCTTTGTGTACTGCTTCGTAATACTTCACGGTGTGAAGCTCAATTGAAGCAATGTTACGGGTGTTTTCTTCCGTGGCAAAGGCTGCCACGGAGAAAACTGATAAGCACATTATAAGTGCGAGTGTGAGTGAAATGAGTTTTTTCATGATCTGTCCTCCGTTATCAATATTCTTGACTATAATCATCAAAGGTTCTGTTATCTTCAATACCAACAAACTGTAGCATAACTTTTGATTCTGGTGAGCAAAAATATGCCCCATCTGTAGAATAATATGCAGCCTTAATGAAACCTCTAGAATAATCGTAGTCTTTTGCATCAAAAGCGATTTTTGCAACAGTAAATATGTACTCGTTTATATTTAGTTTTGATCTCTTTGTTAATGCGAGCAGTGCAATATACATATATGCATTTTCTTTTGCTCCTGTTTCATATGATGCATGAATCATATTTTTGATAATTTCATATGACTCAGAAAAATCGAACACTGCATCTGAAAATTCTTCCAAAATATCACGATAAACTTCAAGAGATTCAGAATAATGCATATTGTTGAACAAAAGATTAGCTTTTGCAATCTTGTCTTTTATCTGTTTACTTACCGAGAGATCAGGTTCGATTTTCATCCCAAGTTTATTTAAAATACCCATATATTTTTTTGTCAACCTGTCCTTTGCTAATATTATTCGGTCCAAACTCTAACCTGTAGTTATTTGGATTATTCATAAATGCCTTTGCTTCATTAGAACCAGCACCAAACCTGTATCCTCCATCAGTCCACCATTCCGCGGCACCGTGTATATGACCCATATGGGTATTCGAATCAACTGTTCTCCAAATATTATCTGATGGATCCAAATACTCTAAAGCACCATTATTATACCTTGCAGTTCCTTCTTTTAATTGTCTCTCAATAACTTCTTTGCCAACACGGGAATCTTTTGACGGAGTACCACCAACAGTATTGTTTCTGGTAGCCTTATTTACATCACCTTTTGGCAATGCTTTATTATCTGAAATATTTTTTTCAATGGTCTTACCTTCTCTGTAACCACCAACAGCTCCAAAAAATCCGCCCATTCCCGCTCCCGTTAAGGTTTGAATAGCCATTTCTTCTAAGCTGAAAGCATCAGATTCACCAGTAATTATATCAACAGTTTGATTTACTACACTTGAAGCTCCACCAGACAATCCTCCAGAAACTAATCCCGTTAATCCTCTTCCTATAACTTTTTGAGCGACCTGCGATGTTGGAGCTATTTCTTTACCTATCTTCAAAGCAAGATCAGACCCTTTTGCAGTCACGCTAGACGAAATTCCTCCAGAAATTGCGCCTGTAACTGCACCTGTACCCGCAGCAATAGCAACATCCTTGTAATTAACATCCGATGTTAATTTTTCAGATAACGAACCTTCTGCAGTTAAAGTCTGCATAACCACTTCTGAACCAATACCTATTCCCGCTCCACTCATTGTTCCTGCCAAAACAAAGCTAGAGGTACCACCGCTGGCAACTGTTAATGCTGCTCCAACAGTAAGAAGACCTACTTTCTGAACAATATTAGAAATTTTAATATTATTCTCATACTTGGCCTTATCTTTATCTAACTTATCTAACTCATCGCAAAGCTTAAAGTAATTCTGTGCTTCAGCTTCCGTTTTAAATACATAGACCTTATTCTTATAATTAACAGAATTACCATTAATAGATGTTTGGGCAGATCCACTGCTTTTTACACTTGTGGCCGTACTTTCTATTTTGTTTTTCTCGGCAGTAACTTTATTAATATTTTCATTTGTGTTTTTTAATTTTGACTCATTATATTTTTTAACGCCGTATGAAACTGCTGTGGTTACTGCTCCAACAGCGGCAACTATCAAACAAGCAGTCAAAAATGCAATATGTCCACTTGGGTCCTTACCCATAACAGGATTATTATGAGTATAAGTATATCTATTAAGGCTAAGCGGATTGGTAACGTCGCCACAATATGTATCGGCGGTAATAAATGAGCCTGTTTCTGCACGGTAATATCTTGCACGGAGATACTGAAGACCTGTTGCGTTATCAACATATTCAGCATTGTATTGATAGGGATTTTCAACACTGTTTCCGCTGACAGTTACGTTACCGTAAGCATCGTAAGCATAGGTTGTAGCCTTTTTGCCCTTGGTGTTGGTGATGTCAACTACAGAGCCCTTACCGTCATAGTCATAGTAGAACTGCTCACCGTTAATCTTTGCACTCTCGCGGAAGACACCGTATTCATAAGCTGCTGTAAGCTTACCGTTAGCGGCATATTCCATAAGCACCTGAGTATATTCGGTATTAACATTGTTGATGTAACCTGTAAGGTCATAGTCACCGAAGTTCTTGCTGCTTACACCGTTAGGAATGAGCATTGTGTTTTTGATGAGTTCTTCATCAACATCAATGATACCTTCACTCTTTGAAAGGTTCTTACAGCTCTTATCATTACAGCAAGCAACGCTGCAACCGTCGTGATCGGAAACAACAAATAGTCGTTCTCCGTCGCCGTCATAAAGAGCAGCCATAAGAAGTGTACCATTTTCTTTGATTGCTGTCAATCTGTTTTCGGTGTCGTAGGAGTAGGTCTTTGTTTCCTTTGCGCCCTTTTCACCTACAAGATTACCGTTCTTATCATAGGTGTAATTTATTGTTCCGTCGGGACCTGTCTTTGATGTAAGCTGACCTGCCTTGTTGTAGGTGTAAGTTGTTGTCTCACCGTTTACAACTTCCTTTGTGCGGTTGCCGCTTGCATCGTACTCATAAGTAGTCTTACCTGTACCCTTTGAACCAAAGCTGAACAGTGAACTCTTGCTCTCATTAACTTCTACAAGCTGATTTCTGCCGTCATACTTGTATGTTTTGGTTACGGTTTCTTTCTTAATCTGAGCAATGAGCCATGTGAAGAAATCATTTTCACCCGTTGAAGAGAAAGTCTTGACGGTTTCACTTATGATATTGCCTGACTTATCATAGCCGTACTTGTAGCTTGAGAATTCAACAGTCTTCTTAAAGAACCAAGCAAAGTTAACCATACCGTAATTGATAAGGCTTGTAATCTGATCGTTTTCGTTGTATTCAATTAAGGTATAGGTATTGTTGGGACGGTGTACTTCTTTCACGTTGCCGTTAGAATCATACTTATATGCTATGTTTTCGCCGTCTCTGTTTGTGATTGCTACAAGCTGATTAAGGTTATCGTACTTGTACTTGACAGCAGTTCCGTCGGGATATCCGAGCTTTGTAAGGTTACCGTAAACATCGTATTCGTAGGTAATCTTTGACTTGCCGTCTGAAAGGGTGATTGCAATTACTCTGCCGAGCTTGTCATACTGATAGTTGCTTGTACCTGCAACATCTTCCATTGAAACACGGTTACCGTCTGCATCGTATCCGTAAAGAGCAACAATTTCCTCGTCATACTTCTTTGAAACGAGCTGATCAATCTTGTCATAGTCGTAATTTACGGTTGTGCCGTCTGCATTACGGACAGTTTCAAGCATACCGTTTTCATTATATACATAAGAAGTGACGTTGCCGAGGGCATTCATTGAGCTGGTAAGGTTACCGTTAAGGTCATAGCTGTAAACATAACCACCTGCTGAAAGCAGATTGCCAACCTTATCATAAACATACGTCGACTGATACTTGTTATCTTCGGTAACTGATGTAAGTCTGCCAAGTGCGTCGTAAGTATAGGCTTTCTTTCTGCCCTCAGCATCAACCTCTGAAGTAAGATTGTTTACATTGTCAAATGTGTAAGCTGTCTTGTTACCTCTACGGTCAACAACTGATGTAAGGTTGCTGTTCTTGTCGTATCCGTATCTTGTAATCTGTCCCTTATAGTCAGATTCAGCAACAAGTCTGTCGAGGACGTCATAAGACATAGTCTTTGTGAAGCCTGCAGCATTTGTAACAGATGTTACATTACCAACCTTATCATAACCGTACTTTGTAACTCTGCCACCTGTCTCAACAACAGAAGTGAGGTTACCAACAGGGTCGTAGGTGTACTGCTCTGTCTTACCTGCGGGATTGAGAAGCTCTGTGATTCTGTCAAGAGCATCGTACTTGTATTCAGTTACATAACCCTTTGCAGTTGTAAGAGTCTTGAGGTTACCTGCTGCATCATAAGCAAAATTTGTAACATTACCTGCTGCATCGGTTGTGCTTGTGATTCTGTGCATTATGTCGTAGGTGTAGGATGTTTTTCTGCCTGACTGATCAGTTTCTGAAACAAGGTCACCCTTTGAGTCATAAGCATAAGCTACTGAAAGGCCTTCGGGAAGGGTTTCAGCAGTGATTCTGCCAAGAGCATCGTACACATAAGTGTATGTAGCTGTGTTTGCAAGAGTCTTTGAAACGAGTCTGCTTTCCTTGTCGTAAACATAGTTTGTCACTGAACCGAGAGCATCTGTTTCTGAAAGAACGTTACCGTTTGCGTCGTTCTTGTATGTGGTTTTTGCACCGTTTGCCTCCAGAATGCTTTCTGTATAACCGAGAGCGTTGTAAGTGTACTCTGTTACGTTACCGTTAGCATCTGTGAACTTAACAAGATTGTCGTTATTATCGTACTTATACTTGTTTGTTGAGCCGTCAGCATAGGCAACAGAAATCAGACGGTAAATATTATCGTAAGAATAAGTTGTGCTGTGTCCATTTGCATCGGTTGATGAAGTAAGATTACCACCGATATCATATTTGTTAGTGATTGTTGTATTATCCGGGTTAGTCTGCTTTGTTACAAAGTCAAACTCATTGTATTCATACTTGGTTACCTGACCGAGAGGATCGACTACCTGAGTAGTTCTGCCGGCCTTGTCGTATGAATAGCTATAGGTTCTGTTCTGTGCATCCTTCTGAGATGTGAGATTACCGATAATATCATAATTATAGGTTGTAACCTTACCTTCAGCATCTGTTGTTGAAGTAACGTTGTTAAGCTTGTCATAAGTGTAGGAAGTTGTTGTTCCGTCATATGACTTAACAGATGTAAGGTTACCGTTAAGGTCATAAGTGTAAGTCATAACCTGACCGAGAGAATCGGTGCTCTTTACAAGGTTGCCGACTGAATCGTATTCATATGTATTCTTAACGCCGTTATTGTTTGCATCTTCGGAAAGGTTACCTAGTGCATCATACTTGAAGGTTGTTTCAAGTCCGAGAGCATCTTTTGTTGTAACTGTACGTCCGAGAGCATCGTATGTGATTGTTGCTTCATAGCCTGCAGCGTCCTTTGCCTTAACAACATTACCGTTCTTGTCATAGGTGAAGGTGAACACACCGCCCATAGCATCTGTCTGCTTTGTAACAAGACCTGTACGGTTGTATTCATAAGCAGTCTTTGCACCGAGGGCATTTGTTGTTGAAAGCATATTGCCCACATTGTCAAACTCAACTATTGTTGAATTGCCGAGAGAGTCAGTTACCTTACACTGTCTGTCAATAGCATCATAAACATAGGTAGTTGTGCCACCGTTTGATGTCTTTTCAGTGAGAAGATTGCCGTTAAGGTCGTATGTGTACTCTGTCTTCCTGCCGATAGAATCGGTAATTGAAGACTGTCTGCCCATTACATCATAAGTATATGTTGTAACTGCACCTGAGCTGTCCTTTTCGGTGAGTTTTCTGCCCATAGCATCATAGGTGTAGGAAAGAACTGCACCGTTTGAATATGTAACAGATGTAAGATTATATACCTTATCATAGGTGTAAACCGTATTTTCGCCTGCGTTGCTTGTTGTGGCAAGAAGATTTCCGACTGCGTCATAGGTGTAAGCAACAACAAGACCGCTGCTGTACTTGATTTCAGTTACATTGCCCTTTGCATTGTAAACATAGTTTGTAACGTTACCCTTTGCATCTGTCTTTTTAACAAGGTTGCCGACAACATCATATTCATAGGTTGTTACATTGCCGAGTGCGTCGGTTTCAGTTGCAATCTTATTGAATCTGAGGTCATAAGTGTACTTTGTAGTGTTGCCTTCAGCATCCTTTTTCTCAACAACATTTCCGGCTTTGTCGTACTTGTAAGTAGTCTTGTTACCTTCTTCATCAGTTGCTGTTACTACCTGTGAGAAACAGTCATATTCACTGTATGTAACGTTTTCTGTACTGTAAGCAGTTGAAAGAGTATTGTAAAGGCCATCATATGTATAAACTACTTCATTACTGAGAGGATCAATAAGCTTTGTGATGTTGCCCATTCCGTCATACTCGTAGTCATACACATATCCGTTGGCATTCTTGAGAGATATCATACAGCCTGCTTTATCATATGTGTAACTTACAGTTGCACCGTCAGCTGTCTGATAACCTGTATTTCTGCCTGCTGCATCATAGAAGTGTCTTGTTGTGTTGCCGAGAGCATCAACTGTAGTAACAACGTCACCTCTCGCATTATAGTAATACTTCGTTGTATTGCCGTTAGCGTCCTTGATTTCTGAC
>JAZUOC010000277.1:0-4182 GCA_045604465.1 Acutalibacteraceae bacterium | reverse complement strand
ATTAAAAAGTCGTTTTAAAAAATTTTTCGAAAAAAATGCATAAAACTATTGACTTTCTCAAGTGTATAGGGTATAATAACTAAGCACTTGAGAGAGTGATATATCCTGGAGTGGAGCAACCCGGTAGCTCGTCGGGCTCATAACCCGGAGGTTGCAGGTTCAAATCCTGTCTCCGCAACCAAAAAATCGACTTGTTTCGACAAGTCGATTTTTCATTTATGTCCGCAGGACATAATTTCATTACGAGCGAAGCGAGTACTTCATTTTACTGTTTGCAGTAAACTTCATTGTCCGCTTGCGGACATAAACAAATGAAGTTGCCTTGTGGCAAATGAAGTGCTTACGCAATGAGGTGTACCTACGGCACAATGATGTTGCCCTTCGGGCAAACGGATTGACTTTTATGTCCGTTATTTTATAATGAAATAGGTGATAATATGAAGTTATATCAATGGTTAAAAACCAAAAAAGTGTATAATGAACAAATTAAAAAATTGCCGGATGAAGAAGTTGAAAAACTTATTGAAAGGACATTTGATTTGTATCCGCAATTAATCGATATAGCTGATGGAGAATTGCGAAGCAAAAAAGGTTTTTACTCCAAAAATTTATCAGATGCTTGGCATAATGCAGATGAGTTAAATATGCCTCATTCAGAAGAAATTGATTTTATGATTTGGGCTGTATATGGTGAATTACATACAAAAAGTATAGAAAATTTTAAAAAAGGCATTAAAACGGTTGGTTTATCGGAATTAAGTCATACTGAAATAAGCAGAAGATATATTAAGTCTTGTTTGGAAGCTGACTTGTGATAATAAAAATCAATTGTTGCTAAATTGAGCCGTAAACACAAACTAAAGTACCTATCTTACCGGTAGGTACTTGTTTTTTGTTTCTAAAATATTTTAAAATTATAACCTTGATTTATTTGATTTTCGGAGTATAATATTTGTAGCAGAAAAATATGAAGGAAAGAGGAATTTTCAAATGAACAGCAACGTAACAATTTTTACTCATCCGTTAATTCAGCATAAGCTCTCCATTCTCCGTAATAAGGAGACAAGCTCCAAGGATTTTCGGGCTCTTGTTTCTGAAATAGCTACCCTTATGGGATACGAAGCTACCAGAGATTTACCTTTAGAGGATGTCGAAATAGAGACACCTATCTGTAAAATGACAGCTAAGCATATCTGTGGTAAAAAGCTTGCTATCGTTCCTATTCTCCGTGCAGGTCTCGGAATGGTCGAAGGTATCAGCTCTCTCGTTCCCTCGGCAAGAATAGGGCATATCGGTCTCTACAGAGACGAAGAGACACTTACTCCTGTCGAGTATTACTGTAAGCTTCCCAAGGATATCAGTGAGAGAGATGTAATCGTTGTGGATCCGATGCTCGCTACGGGCGGATCGGGTATCGACGCTGTTTCACAGATTAAGCTCAGAAATCCCCGTTCGATCAAGTTTATGTGTATTATCGCCGCTCCCGAGGGCATCGAAGCCTTTACAAAGGCTCATCCCGATGTTCACGTTTACTGTGCGGCTCTCGATGAAAAGCTCAATGAGAAGGGTTATATCGTTCCCGGTCTCGGAGATGCAGGTGACAGGATTTTCGGCACTAAATAAGATTGCTTCTTTTGTTTTAAGATGTATTCTGTATCAGCACTTTAAAAAGTTAAAGGGTTTTTGAATTTTTTATTAAAAAGCTCTTGACAAAATCACCTGTTGATGATAAAATCTCTATCAATATCACAAATGCGTTGAAGAAATTATGAATTATCTTTCCATACTTTCAGAGAACCGATGGTTGGTGCGAATCGGCAGATGCAGATAATTCAGTCTCGTTTCAGAGCAGGACTGTTGAAGACCTTATTGGGTTGCGTAGGCGGTCACGGATGCCCCGTTATCATGGCTGAAAGCTTGTCAGAGCTTGAAAAGTGACTGTCTCAGACAGTAAACAAGGTGGTACCGCGGATTTAATTCGCCCTTGAAGTTACATGGTAATTTCAAGGGCATTTTTTCTTGTGTATGTGATGTAATTTATTTTAAGGAGTCTTTACTTATGGAAAGATTAACAGTAGCAGACGTAACATTAAAAGAGGTGGCAAAGACCTCGGAGTATTCGCTTTCTTTCAGAGAGAAGATCGAAATAGCTAAGCTTCTTGACAGAATCAATGTAAGCGTAATCGAGCTTCCTGCCGTAAAAAAAGAGAAAACGGATGTACTTCTTATTAAATCTATTGCTTCCTGTGTGAAGAACAGCGTGCTGGCAGTTCCTGTTTCTCTCGCAGATGAGGATGTAGACAGAGTAGCTGACGCTCTTAAAAATGCCGCTAAGCCCAGAATTCAGATAGAGGTTCCCGTTTCTACCGTACAGATGGAATTTGTCTGCGGTAAAAAGCCTCCTATGGTAATTGAGATGATTGACAGGCTCGTCAGAAAAGCTAAAGAATATGTTTCAGATGTAGAATTCATCGCTGAGGATGCTACCAGAAGCGAGCCTGAATTCCTCACCAAAGCCATCAATACGGCGATTTCCGCAGGTGCAACCACCGTCACTCTCAGTGATGCAGCAGGTACCATGCTTGCCGAAGAAATCAGTGTGTTTATCGATGATGTAAAGGCGAGCGTCGGGGAAGCAGAAAAGGCAAGCTTCGGTATCAAGTGCATCAATACTCTCGGTATGGCATCAGCCTGCACCGTATCAGCTGTTAAATCGGGTGCGGGTGAAATAAAGACCTCTGTTATCAGCTCAGCTGATGCGGCATATCTTGACTCCATCTGTAAGGTTATGAGCATTCACGGAAACGAAATCGGCTGTGAATGTGATGTCAAGACTACTGAGTTAGGCAGAGTGTCTAAGCAGATAGAGTGGATTATCTCTTCAAAAAATGAAAAGGGCACAGGTCTCAGCTCTGTAGCGGATTTCTATGCAGAGGATTTCATTTTGAATGAACACGATGATATCACAGAGGTTACAAAGGCAGTAAAAATGCTCGGCTACGATCTTTCACAGGAGGATATTTCCAAGGTATTCGAGGAATTTAAGCGTATCAGCGGTAAAAAGAACGTGGGAGCAAAGGAGCTTGATGCTATCGTAGCTTCTGCCGCATTACAGGTTCCTGCTACCTATGTAATTGACAGCTATGTAATTAACAGCGGTAATGTTATTTCGGCTACTGCTAATATCACGCTTAGTAAAAACGGTGAAAAGGTAAACGGTCTTAGCAACGGTGACGGTCCTATTGATGCCGCTTTCCTTGCTATCGAGCAGATAGTCGGTCACCATTACGAGCTTGACGATTTTCAGATTCAGTCTGTTACTGAAGGCAGAGAGGCTATGGGCTCAGCTCTCGTAAAGCTCCGTTCTAACGGCAGACTCTATTCCGGAAAGGGTATTTCTACGGATATTATCGGCGCAAGCATAAGAGCCTATCTTAATGCTCTTAATAAAATTGTTTACGAGGAGGCATAAGTAATGACAAAGCTTTCTTTTTCAATCAACGGCTGGAAAGATTATTCCTGGCAGGATTTCGTTACTCTTGCCGAAGAAAACGGCTTTGGCGGTATAGAGCTTCATAATGTAATCGGATCTTCTCTTTACGAAAAAGACGGTCCCTTCCATAAGTATAATTCGGCGGCGACTGTCCGTGCACTGAGTGACAAGGGTATCGCTGTTCCCTGTGTTGACATCAGTGTCGATGTTTCAGAGGATAATATAGAAGAAAACAGCTCTCATATCAGAAAGTATATTGAATTTGCTGCATCTATCCGTTCACCCTATGTGAGAGTTTACGCATCTGGCGCGAGTGATAACGCTAAGGAAAATGTTCTCGCGACTCTCGGCAAGATAACAGAGTATGCCACAGAGAAGAAGGTAACCGTGCTTATCGAAACTGTCGGTATGTTCAGAAATACTGCAGCTCTGCGCGACATTCTTATCGAGTTTTCCTCTGATTCAGTGGCAGCCTTGTGGGATATGTACCATACCTTCTGTGAAGAAGGGGAGGATCCCGAAAAAACCATTACTAATCTCGGCGCATATATCAAGCACGTACACATAAAAGACTCTGCTATAATCGACGGTAAGCGTGAATACTGTCTTATGGGCGAGGGTGAAATGCCGACAGAGGTAATGATAAATGCCCTCAGCTCGGTAAACTATGACGGTTATATTTCACTCGA
>JAZUOC010000276.1:0-9246 GCA_045604465.1 Acutalibacteraceae bacterium | reverse complement strand
AATATCCGATGCTTTCAACACTTGCAGGTACAGTGACATTTTTCAGAGCAGAGCAGTTATAGAATGCATATTCCGCAATCGTCTTTATACCATTCTCAAAAATGACTGTTTCAAGTGCCTCGCAACCGTAGAATGCATAGGGCATCGTTGTTATCGATGAAGGAATAACAGCTTTAGCTATCATCGTATGTGCGAAAGCATAATCACCGATTTCCGTTAGTGTCGAGGGGAAGGTAACATCGGTTAAGCCCTTGTAACCGTAGAAAGCATTATCATTAATTTTTGTTATTCCTTCGGGAATAACAATGTCCCTTACAGGTTCATCACCGAAGTAGAGATTTTCTGAATAACAGGCAGGATTGCTGTTTGCACTGTAAAAATCAATACTGAGCCATGCTTCCAGGTCGGAAGCATAAACATTTTTAATGCCGCTTTGATAACCGCTATAAAAAGCATTATTTCCTATTGCTTTAATATTTTTGCTTAATCTTAATGTTTCGATATTTGTATAATAGAATGCGTAATTTCCGATTTCAGTAATGCTGTCAGGCATATTGACGGTTTCCACATACTTATTGTTATAAAAGGCCTGGCTTCCGATCGCTACGACAGGTACACCGTTATATTCAGCAGGGATATCTACAGAAGCAGCCTTGCCTGTATAACCGATTACTGTGGCTACCTCACCGTCATAGCCATCCTTCGTACCTATGTCGAACTCAAGCATATCAACCGTGAATTCATCGAGATACTTTACAGTTCTGTAATTTGCAGCGGCAAAAGCCTCGGCAGTAGAATCGCTGTAACAGTAAATAACTGCAGAATAAGGTATGGTTGAGGATAAACCTGTATCGCCTATCTGGGTATTTTTGTTCCTGATGGTTATTTTTTCGAGACCGCTGTTCTGAAAAGCGTTATCAGACAGCCAGTATACACCCTCGGGGAGATATATTTCTTTAAGGGAAGCACAATTCGCAAAAGACTCAGGCCACAGAGCAATTCCCGTATTATCAGCGATGATATTGACAGCCTCTAATTTGATGCAGCTCTTAAAAGCACTGTTACGTACTATTTTTACACTTGCGGGTATGGTAACTTCTTTGATATCCATACCCTCGAAGGCGTTGCTTCCGATATCGGTTATATCGCTGTCTTCACTGAATACGACATAATCCACATAGTCATTCAGATGTGTATAGTAAGGCTTCGAGCCGTTATCAGGATGGTCACCTCGGCCTGATATGGTAAGTGTACGTGTCTGGGTATCTACCGAATAACTGATAGTATCTGAAACAGTACCCTCGAAGGTAAAGCACTCACAAAGCTCAGCCGAATTACCGACAGTATGCTTTACAATCTTTTCACAGCACACACCGTGCATAGCCGAATCCTCTGCGACATTAACTATAAGGTTTTCATCGGCGCACTGCTGAAACGGAAGCTCAGCCTCCATGAAAAAATATATCATAAGCATGATATATGTATAGGTGTATTCTACGTCATCTTCTGTGATTTTTGTGTCGAATTTTCTGTTCCACTCATCGATAAAAGCATAAACAAAATCTTCTCCTATATCACTCATGGGAATGAAGTCATTATAGAAGCCGTAATAGTATTTGGTCAACAGAGCGGCTAAAAACATATAGAGCTCTATGCTTTCCTTTGTAGACTCTGTGTCTTCGGAAATGCTGCTGATTCTCGAAAACTCAAAATCTATTTCCTGTTTGCAGTTGAAGGTTATTTCAGCGTCACCTAAAACAGAAATCGTGAGATCTTCCTGCTCCAAGGTGGAAGGTATATATGCCTTTTTAAGACTGATCAAGCCCTCAGAGAAGCATCCGTCACCCATAGATAAAAGACCTTCATTCAGATAAAGCTCTTTTAATTCGAAGGGAAACATAAAACAGTTTTCGCCAATAGTCTCAAGACTTGACGGGAAACGAAGAACCTCGACTCTGTTTACATAACCGAAGCATGCATCGCCAAAGGCCTTGAGTGTTTCGCCGAAATCGATTTCCTCGAGATTAATGGCAGTAAGGAAATTATAGCTGCCGATGGCGGTTATACCGTCGCCGATTACAAGCTTTTCAATAACGGTAAGATAGCTTTCCCAGGGTGCAAGTAAGGGTGAATATTCTTCCGCGGGAATTTCCTGCATCTTATAATAAAATTCAGGATAATATGACGGTATTTCACCTTCGCCGGAAACAGTAAGAGTTCTCGTCTCTCCGTCAAATGTCCAGAAAACAGTCTCATTTACTTTTCCCGAATCATTAGGCAGAGCTTCCTCGTCTTCGGCGCTTTCCGTATTATCACCGTCTGTAACCTCATCGATAATGGCAGAAATATCGGATTCGTCAGCGATTGCTGAGGCTTCAGCAGTCAAGACTATCGGCTCAATCTCATTCTGAACCTCAATAAAAAACTCCTCAAGCTTTTTTTCATCAAAGCTCATCACGATATTTTTGTCAGCTTCTTCAGGTGCTACAGTCTGAATACCGTCGACTATTTCCCCGAGAGGAACCTCCTTTCTTTCAGGCTCCGCTTTCACGGTTTCTTCTACAGCTTCAGATACAGCTTTTTCTTCAGCAGCCTCTGCTTCAAAGGAAAACCACTGAGGCATTTCAAAGTCAACAAAGCCCTGAAGGGGAATTGAAGTGAGCAGCATTACGGTTACCATTAATGCTGCTATGGCTTTTTTGAGTGTTTTAAACATATGAGTTCCTCCTTTTTTTGTTTTAAAACATAATTCTCATTATGTAATAAATATCGTTACAATTATATTACTGCTTAAGAAAAATTTCAAGACAATTAACAGTAAAAGTAGGATTAACGGCCTATATTCGCTTACAGAACCCTGTCTGTGCTCTTCGCATTGACTTTTTTGCTAATTTGTAATATAATTTGCGGTGTAAAGGGTGCTGATAAGGTAACGGTGAATGTATATGAATAAAATTACAGAAATAAAAAAACAGCCCGACGGGCAAGCGGAGCTTGCGGTCGGGCTACAGGAATCCTGTTTTTTTAAAATAACAGATTTTAGTGATGCAGAGCTGGATGTGTATGCACGGTTGACTGAGGCTCAGCTGTTAAATAAGGAGTTTCCCGAAAAGGGCTTATTTATAGCAGAAAGTCCGAAGGTCATCGCACGTGCTCTTGATGCGGGATACGAGCCGGTCTCGTGCCTTATGGAAAAAAGGCATATCGAGGGCGAGGGAAAGGAAATCCTCGGTAGAATAAAGGGAGTTCCTGTTTTCTGTGCCGAGACGGAAGTCCTGACTCAGCTGACAGGCTTCAGGCTCACCCGAGGTATGCTGTGTGCCATGAAACGAAAGCCGCTGCCCGATGTGAGGGAGCTCTGTAAAAATAAAAGAAGAATAGTAATACTCGATAAGGTTATGAACCCTACAAATGTAGGAGCCATAATACGCTCAGCTGCGGCACTGGGAATGGATGCGGCTATTCTCACCCCGGGATGCTCCGATCCTCTGTACAGACGTGCGGCAAGAGTAAGCATGGGCACCGTGTTTCAGATAGATTGGACTTTTCTGGAAAGCGACAGTCTCGATGAAATAAAGTCTCTCGGCTTTAAAACGGTAGCTATGGCACTTAAGGATAATTCTCTTTCCGTCGATGATCCGAGACTGACGGAAGAAAACAGGCTCGCCGTCATTATGGGAACAGAGGGTGACGGCCTTTCGGAAAAAACCATAGCTGAATGTGATTATACCGTAAAAATACCGATGTATCACGGTGTGGATTCACTTAATGTAGCCGCTGCCTCTGCAGTAGCCTTTTATCAGCTCGGAAAAACCAAAGAGGTTAATCAGTTAAGCTCAAATACATAATTATCGTAGCCTTCGAGCCATTCACCGGTGAGATAATTACGGAAACGAAGAACTACACTGCTTTCGTAGACCTCCATCTGCATACCGATGCCGTCCTTTCCGCATTCCTCATCAGCAGGATAGTAGTTTCCGGGGTTTCCCGTTGCCGGAAGGTTAATGTATGTAACGTTTCCTGCGGTCTGAACAGAATCGTCGCTTACACCGTAGTGGGAATGGCCGCTGAAATAGAAGGTGCGTACACCGCTGCTCTCAAGAATTTCGGTCAGACGGTCATTTTTATCTGCGATATTGAAGGCGGCATAGGAGCGTCCGCCGTTACGGCCGTATACAAGGTAGTGATTAAGTATAAAGCAGGGCTTACCGCTTTCGGCAGCAGCTGCAAGCTCACCCTCCAGCCAATCAAGCTGTTCATCGCTGAGAATCTGTTTTCCGTCTTCACCTGTACGGCCTTCACCGCCGAGGACAATAAACTTATAGCCCTTTTCCTCACGGCTGAAGTAAACCTTGTCACCGCTGTCACCGAAGAAGGCATTACGCATGGAAACGAAACGCTTCGAAAGAGTCTCGAAGGTACCGGTGGTGTTTTCTCCGGTGTCCGTATCGTGGTTACCGGGAGCGACTAGAATACTTTTGCCTCCGAAGAAACGGCTAACGAGACCGTAGGCGAAAAGAGTTTCTATTATCTGTCCGTTCATCGTGTTGTCACCGAGAAGCAGAAGTACATCGCTGTCTGATTTTTCGGCAGCATACAAAACACCGCCCACACGCTTGTGACGGGAGGTATTATTTCCTTCCATATGAAGGTCAGATAAAACCGTGGCCGTAAGAAGGCAGTTTTCTTCATCGGCTTTAGCGATTTCTCCGGGCACTGCGCCTGAAGGAATGAAAATAAATACAGTAAGAATCAGTGCAATAGTTTTTAAGTAAAAAGCTTTTATCATATTTATCACCTCGGTTTCATTTTATATGATAACAGAAAAAAAGTCAATATTAACAAAATTTTCTTTTTTATATGTACTTTTTTGAAAAATATGTTATAATCAGAATAAAGTGTGCTGAAATTTATCGCAGAAGATAAAAAAATAAATATAATGTGAGGTAAACGTTATGACTTTTCGCATTGAAGCAGACTCAATAGGTACAAAACAGGTGCCGTCAGAAGCTTATTACGGCGTCCAGTCACTCAGAGGCTACGAAAACTTCAAAATTACGGGCCAGAGACTCAGACCGGAATTTATCAATTCCCTCGCACAGATTAAAAAGGCCTGTGCGATATGTAACTGTAATGTGGGCGAGCTCGACGAAAAAATCAAGGATGCAATCTGTCAGGCCTGCGATGAAATACTCGAAGGCAAGCTTCATGACCAGTTTATCTGCGATCCTGTTCAGGGCGGTGCAGGTACGACTGCAAACATGAACGCAAATGAGGTTATCGCTAACCGTGCCATCGAAATTCTCGGAGGTGAGAAGGGCGATTACTCCGTCGTGCATCCCAATGATCACGTAAACAGGGCGCAGTCCACAAATGATGTTATTCCCTCTGCGGCGAAAATGACGGCGGCAGTTCTTCTCCATGAAGCCATTGTGCAGCTTGAGAAGCTCGAGCAGGCACTGGCACAGAAGAAATTCGATTTTTACGATATTATTAAAATGGGAAGAACACAGATGCAGGATGCAGTTCCCATCCGTCTGGGTGCGGAATTCGGTGCATACCGCAGAGCCATTACCCGTGATATAGAAAGACTTTATGTGGCTCTGGAGGAGATGTATTCCATAAATATGGGCGGAACCGCTATAGGTACTGCTCTTAATGCAAATCCCGAATATGTGAAAAACCTCGCTCCTACTATTGCCGAAATAAGCGGAATTCCCGTAGTAAAGGCGGAAGATCTTATCGACAGTACGCAGAATCTCGACTCCTTCGCCTTCGTTTCTTCCGTGCTTAAAACCTGTGCGGTTTCCTGCTCGAAGATGGCTAATGACTTCCGTCTTATGTCCTCGGGTCCCCGCTGCGGCTTTGAGGAAATAAATCTTCCTGCGATGCAGAACGGCTCGTCGATTATGCCGGGCAAGGTAAATCCTGTCATACCCGAGGTTATGTCTCAGGCTGCATTCTGCATAATGGGTAATGATGTTTCTATTACTATGGCAGCCGAAGCAGGTCAGCTCGAGCTGAACTATGCCGAGCCCATACTTTACCATAAGCTTTTCGAATCAATAGTGGTGCTTACGGGTGCTGTACAGACCTTTACCGATAACTGTGTGTCGGGCATTACCGCTAATGAGGAAAAATGCAGAGAGCACGTGGAGAAGTCTGTAGGTGTTATCACAGCCATCTGTCCCACAGTGGGTTATAAGCTTTCGGCAGATATAGCCAAAACGGCAATCAATACAGGTCAGCCTGTGCGTGAAATACTCAAAAGTAAAAACATATTCACCGATGAGGAAATCGATGAAATCCTCGATCCGACGAATATGGTGTAATACCGGAAAAAATCAAATCAGAAGTCTTATACATAATAAACAACAACCGCCGCGGAAAAGCTCCTAAGGCGGTTGTTGCTTTTAATACATTTCAATTCAGCGGGTATATACTATCTGTTATTGCCGTCATCCTGCACTTTCCGACAGCGATGTAACGGCAGGGAAAAATACTATGCGCTTTTAAGCTGTCAGGATTCCCTGTAGCATTCGAAGATTTCTTCTGCTCGTTCTGCATCGGCTTTCTTGTTTTTGGTCACTGTACTTACCAGAGGAACAATTATCATAGAAGCTGCCATAGCGGCGACACCCATTTCGGGAGACTTGGCTGCAGCGGCTGAGAAGCCTGACTGAAGAGAGATAAGGAGTGTGGCACCGCCTACTGTGAGAAGTCCTGCAAATATGCCTGCATAAGCACCGGCCTTTGTAATCTTCTTTGAGAAAAGACCCCAGATGTACGGACCGATGAAGCAGCCGGAAACAAGTCCCCATGAGAAGGACATAAGGCTGACAATAATAGGAATGTTACGGGTGGCAAAAACGAAGGAGCAGCCAACGAACACAAGGCAGAGAAGTCTGGTAAGGAGCATCTGGGTTTCAGGCTTTGTTGCCTTTTTTCTTACCGAAGGAATAAGGTCGACAGCTACAGCTGAAGCCGAGGTAAGAACAACAGCCTCAAGAGTCGACATAGAAGCTGAAAGAAGAAGGATCATTATAACAGCCAGAAGAATAATACCTAATGTTCCGCCGCCGAGAACCTCCATAAGCACTGCGGGAATAACGGAATCGACACCGCCCTCGGGAAGCTGACCGCCGAGAATAAGTCTCGATGTCGAGCCGATAAGGTAGGCACCGCAGCCGATAATCAGACAGAAAAATGTAGAAATAACTGTGCCTCTCTTTATTGCTGCAGTATCCTTGATGGCGTAGAACTTGCCTATCATCTGAGGAAGACCCCAGGTACCGAAGCTCGTGAGCATAATGTTAAAGCAAAGGAATTTAAAGGATGAGCCGCCGAAAATATCGGTAAGCTGACTGCCCGTGATGGGATCAGGATCATCGGGAAGTGATTGGAATTCTGAGAGGTTTTCGAAAAGACCTGAGAGACCGCCGACACTGTCATGTCTGAGTACGGCAACGATAAGACATACAACGCCTACAATCATAACCACACCCTGAACAAGGTCTGTGTAAGCAGTGGCTACATAGCCGCCTGCCACAAGGTATATGGCGGTAAGTACAGCGATTATGAGCATCCATACCCAGGTCTCGACACCGGGAAAGACCGCACTGAAAAGTGAGCCGAGGCCTTTATACACAGCTGCCGAGTAAGGCACAAGGAAAACAAAAACGATAACAGAAGCCATAATCTTCATACCCTTTGAGCTGTATCTTTTTTCGAAATAGTCCGGCATTGTGCGTGCTCCGAGCTTTTTAGTCATTTTTCTTGTACGGTTGGCAAATAAGAGCCAGGAAAGGAGACAGCCGAGCACAGCATTACCGATACCTATCCATATAGCGCCGATACCGATATTCCATCCGTGCTGACCTGCATAACCTACGAAAACAACCGCAGAGAAATATGTGGTGCCGTAAGCAAAGGCTGTCATCCAAGCACCGATGTTTCTGCCGCCGATAAGAAATCCGTCGAGCGTTTTTGATTTGCCGTAGCTGAAGCAGCCTATTACGGCCATCGCAAGAGCATATACGGCAAGTGCAACAAGAGTGTAGGTCTGAACGTTTGTCATTTTTATAACCTCCGTTTTTCTGAAGCTTTTTTTCTTTTTGCTCACTTTAACACTTAAAAACTTTAAAACTTTCAATCGCTAAAGCACATTTGCATTATAGTCCTCTTTTTTGATTTTGTCAAGAGTTTTTTCTCATTATTTTTGCTCAGAATTTAAAAACTCGCTATATCGGGGCGAGTGAATACAATAATATATAATTATGCGTTTTTTTGCGATATAGGGGGCACATAGCACAGAATTAACGTATATTTTTTCATTTTTTTATAAAAAAGTATTGACATTTAATTTTCAAAGGAATATAATCCAAACATAAACGGCGATCCGATAGGTAGCTGTTTACAGTTAAATGCGATGATCAGAAACCAGTAGGTCGGAAAGAATCTGGAGAGAGTTGCCGGTTGGTGCGAGGCAAAGAGGACGTCCTTCACGAATTCCTTCTGTTAGCAGTGCGCTGAACGAGAGAAATCTTCATTAGGATGCAACGGGAGTTCCCGTCACAGAACTAAGGTATGAAAGTACCTGATAAGGTCGCTGTTGTGAAACAGTGACGAACTGAGGTGGTACCACGGGATAGTATTTTTCTCGTCCTCTGTATTCTTAATCGGAATGCGGAGGGCGTTTTTGTTTTCCCTTTTCACACTCCGAAATAATCACAAGCAGAAAAAGAAAGGGTGTTCACAATGTCACAGAACTACTACCAGAAAGAAATCGAAACCATGTCTGCTGAAGAAATGAAAAAGCTTCAGTCCGAAAAGCTGGTTAAACAGGTAAAGCACGTTTACGAGAACGTACCTTACTACCGTAATCTCATGGATGAAAAAGGTGTAAAGCCTGAGGATATCAAGGGAATAGAGGATTTGCATAAGCTTCCCTTCCTTACAAAGGCAGATTTAAGAGATGCCTATCCTTACGGCCTTCTCGCGAAGCCTCTCGAGGACTGTGTCCGCATCCAGTCCACATCGGGTACGACAGGCCGCCGCGTAGTTGCCTTCTATACTCAGAAGGATGTCGACTTATGGGAAGGCTGCTGCGCCCGTGCGATCGTCGCTGCAGGCGGCTCAAACAAGGATGTATGCCAGGTAGCTTACGGCTACGGACTTTTCACAGGCGGCCCCGGTCTTAACGGCGGCTCACATAAGGTCGGCTGTCTTACTCTTCCCATGTCATCG
>JAZUOC010000275.1:0-7357 GCA_045604465.1 Acutalibacteraceae bacterium | reverse complement strand
TTGACGTTGTTCTTGAGTGCACAGGCTTCTACACCTCAAAGGCAAAGAGCCAGGCTCACATCGATGCTGGCGCAAAGAAGGTTGTTATTTCTGCTCCCGCAGGCAACGATCTTCCCACAATCGTTTACAGCGTAAACGAAGGCACTCTCACAGCTGAAGACAACATCATCTCCGCTGCTTCCTGCACAACAAACTGCCTTGCTCCCATGGCTAAGGCTCTTAACGACTATGCTGCTATCCAGAGCGGTATCATGACAACTGTTCATGCTTACACAGGTGATCAGATGGTTCTCGACGGTCCTCACAGAAAGGGTGACCTCAGAAGAGCTCGTGCTGCAGCTGCTAACATCGTTCCCAACTCAACAGGTGCTGCTAAGGCTATCGGTCTCGTAATTCCCGAGCTCAACGGCAAGCTCATCGGTTCTGCTCAGAGAGTTCCCACTCCCACAGGCTCCACAACTATCCTTGTTGCTGTAGTTAAGGGTGACGATGTAACTAAGGAAGGCATCAACGCTGCTATGAAGGCTGCTTCTTCCGATTCCTTCGGTTACACAGAAGAAGAACTCGTATCCTCCGACATCGTTGGTATCAGATACGGCTCACTCTTCGATGCTACACAGACCATGGTTACAAAGATCGAAGACGGTCTCTATCAGGTACAGGTTGTTGCTTGGTACGACAACGAAAACTCCTACACAAGCCAGATGGTTCGTACAATCAAGTACTTCGCAGAGCTTGCATAAGTTAAAGGTAAACTTTAAAGAGGTCGCAGTAAGCGACCTCTTTTTTATAATAAAAAACCACCTTTTTTGGCGGTTTTCAATCTATCTTTCCGTTTTCCTTTTCATATTTTTTTACATACTGCTCTAACACAAATTCTATTTCTTTGTTTGCTGAACGCTTGTTTTCTTCAGCGATGTATTTGATTTTATCCAATAGCTCTTCTGATATTCTTAATGAAAAAGGGGGATAATAATTTCCTGCCATAATGTAACCTCCGAATATTTGATATCAAAATAATATCATTATGAGTGAATTATTTAAGAATTAGTATTGACATCAATTTGATATCAAATTATAATAGAATTACAGATAAGCCCATTATATATAAAAATATTTATCTTTACTTTTATGTTTGCTTGTAGTAGAATGAACTTGTAAAGAGAAAACAGGGAGGAATTGATATGAAGAAAAGCTTGTTTACGAAATCAGCATTGTTTTTTATGACGGTTGTGAGCTTCATTATGCTTATGACGGTAAGTGCTTCTGCCGCAGAGGAAAAGGTGTATTGCTACAAATATTCTGTACCTGCTTTGGAGGCTACATATAATTATCTCGATGATTTTTATCTTAAGGAGCATCCCGAATTTTCTCTCGCTTTTCATTACGGCTCACCCTCAGATCAGAGGGTTATAACTGAAAAAGCCATCGAAATAACCAAGGAATGTAAAACTGATGCAGAAAAGGCTATGACTATTGCCAAATGGGTAAAAAATAATATTACATATTATGATAAATCTATAAATCAGTTTCCTATAGACGTTTATGTTAATAAAGAAGCTGACTGTTTGGGGACAGCTTATCTTATGAGTGATATGATGCGTTCTGTGGGAATAAGCACTGCACCTGTGTTAGCTTATGTGGGTAATATGAAAACGGCTTTTGATGAATCCTTTATTCTGGAAAAGAAGTGGCCTGGACATGCATTTGTTTTTGCATACATTGATTCTCAGTGGCTGTTATATGATCCTCTTTATCTCAGATATGCGATTTCCGATTCGGATGTGATTTCAGAATGGTATTTTATTACCGGCATAGAGGGCGTAATGCCTTATTATGAAGAGATGAATAATGAGATTATTGACTATGTTGTTTTATATAAGAATGGAAAACTTTATCGTCATGAGTTTGCGAATATTCTTAATGATCAGTATATTTTTATCAGCCATGGCTATGCAGAAAATTCTCCTTGGTTTAAATTGGGATCCGCTGAAAAGGTTGAAAATCTGGAGCCCGGAGAGTGTTATTCAGACGGTTGGTATGGTCATTATGCCTCTGCATATATAGGTGATCCCTATGACGGCAAATGGGTACATGTATCTTCAGGATTTAATTACAAAATGGTAAACGGTGTTCAGTTAAATAATGTTCTCACTAAAAGAGGCGACACTTACTATAGAAACAGTATGAAGTTAATCAATGACATTGATGAGTGCTTTCTTAAATACGGAAATGTAGTTGTTTATGACGGTGAATACCTGCCCTTTGAATTTGATACTGACGAACCTTTGCCTGAAAAATATCAGAGTGATATGACTTTTCGTGAGAAGGGATATACTGTAAAATACAGTATATCGGATGAATATTCTGATATGGCATCCATAGATGAAAACAGAAAGCTTACCATAAAAAAAGAGGGCGCCTTTGGCGTTAATATACAGCTGTTATCTCCGGATGGAGGCAGAATAATGGACGGATCCGTTTTTCTCTACGGAACCAAATCAGACAGCTGCTGTGACTGTGAATATAACCGTCATGTGTACAGAACGCTGTCACGTATTGAGCCCGACTGTACAAATGACGGATCGGCGCTTAAGGAATGTGTTGGCTGCGGTAAGCAGAGGACATCCGTTCTGAAAAAGACCGGTCATGAAACTGAAAAAGTAAAGGGTTATTCAGGTACCTGTATAGAGCCGGGACTTACTGACGGCAGACGCTGTATCACCTGCGGAGAAATGGCGGTAAAACAGGAGGTTATAAAGCCTGTCGGTAAGCACACATTTGATAATTACGAAATTTATGAGCCTACCTGTACAGAGAAGGGTAAAAAAATATACTATTGCTCCTGCGGATACAGCTACAGCGAGGAATTAAAACCCACAGGACATCAGTATTATTTGTGTAAATTTGATTACGCCACCTGCACCAAAGAAGGCATGGAAACATATACCTGTGCCTGTGGCCTTCAGTATACGGAGAAATTACCTAAATTAAGCCATAACACAGAAATAATTCCTGCTGTTCCCGCTACCTATAAAAGCAGCGGTCTTACTGAAGGACAGAAATGTATCGGGTGCGGAGAAATCACCGTTAAACAGAAGGAAACGAAAAGACGCTCTCTGAAAAAGGTAAAAGGTCTTAAAACAGAGTATGTAAAGCTTTCCGAAAAGTCGAGCTCTGTGAAGCTTAGCTGGAAAAAGGTAACGGGTGCAGAAAAGTACGAAATTTACCGTTATTCGAATAAAAAATGGAAGAAAATAAAAACAGTTTCTTCTAGAGGCTATACTGTAAAAAATCTTAAAGCAGGTAAAAGCTATAAGTTTAAGGTCAGAGCTGTAGCAGGTGATAATAAAGGAAGCTTTTCATCTGTTTATACAGCAAAAATAGTGCCTTTTAAGGTCTCTTTGTCGTCAATAAAGACAGGTAAAAATCAGTTTGTCGCCGCTTGGAAAGCTGTAGAAAATATTACAGGCTATGAGGTAGCATATTCCACCTCAAAGAATTTTATAAAGAAAACAACCAAGACTGTTACCGTTAAAAAGGCAAAGGCCAGGAAAACAACTGTCAAAAAGCTCAGGAAGGGCAAGAAGTATTATGTAAAGGTCAGAGCTTATAAGACTGTCGGTACCAAAAAGATTTACGGTGCTTTCAGTAGCGTTAAAACAGTAAAAATCAGATAAAATCAAAAAGCGATGCGGAACTCTCCGCATCGCTCTCTTTTCTTATGTTGCAATCTTTTTTCTATGCATTTGTATGCATATGCATGCAAGTGCATAATCCTGTAGGTATAAATAAAAAGAAAAATAAAAATGTTAATGTTAATAAAAAGGGTAAGGGGGCTTTTCCACATATGTGGAAAACTTTTCTGTGTGGAAAACCGCCTCACCTGAAAGGAGAGGTGGCAGCCGTCAGGCTGACGGAGAGGTTTCAAACACCTCTATACTCCTCTCCAGAATACCGTTCATTTTCGCTATCGCCATACCGTAATTAACTACAGGTACATTCTGCATTTCACAGCGTTCGATCCTCGACTGCATTTCCTTTTCATTCAGCATACACCCGCCGCAGTGAACCACTAACTTGAAGGGTGTTAAATCCTCAGGAAACTCACCGCCGCTTGTAAAGGAAAAGTCAGGTCTTGCCCCTGAAAAATTTTCTATCCACTTCGGCATTTTCACCGTGCCGATGTCGTTGCACTGCCTGTGGTGGGTACAGCCCTCGCTGATAAGCACCCTGTCACCGTCTTTGAGTTCGGCAAGAGTATCAGCTCCTTTCAGTAGAGAAGGCAGGTCGCCCTTATATCTTGCCATAAGAATGGAAAAAGAGGTGAGAGGAATGCTTTCGGGCAAGAGAGCAGATACCTTACCGAAAACCTGTGAGTCAGTGATTACGAGGGCGGGAGGCTCCTTTAATTTGCCGAGAGTAGCTGTAAGCTCGCTGTCTCTGCAGCATATAGGAACAGCACCCTTATCTAAAATGTCACGCAGAGTCATCTGCTGAGGAAGAATAAGTCTGCCCTTGGGTGCTGCCTTGTCGATGGGGATGACCAGAAGCACCGTGTCGCCTTCGTTTATAAGGTCACTGACGATAACCTTTTCTGTTTTGGTACTCTTGGCGGTTTCGGCGATAAGCTCCTTAAGAGCGTGAATACCTTCACCGGTAAGAGCGCTTACATAAATTTCGTTTTCGTTTTTTGGGGGAACAGAGTCGAGAGTGTCGCATTTGTTGTGAGCGATGATGAAGGGGATTTTTCTGACGCTGAAAAGGCTCATAAGCTCTTTTTCTGCTTCGGTAAGATTTTTCCTTACATCGTGTACAAGAACGGCTATATCGGTCTTACAAAGGGCTTCTCTGGCTTTCTGTACACGCATCTGTCCGAGAGCACCTTCGTCGTCGATGCCGGGTGTGTCGATGATTACTACAGGGCCTATAGGTAAAAGCTCCATAGCCTTTTTTACAGGATCGGTGGTGGTTCCCTTTACATCGGAAACCACAGCGAGACTCTGCCCTGTAACAGCATTGACGAGACTTGATTTGCCCGCATTTCTCAGACCGAAAAATCCTATGTGAACTCTTTCCGAGGAGGGTGTATTATTAAGGCTCATAATTGTGCTCCTTTTATGTTTTTGAGTGTGGAAAACAGCCTCTCCTGAAAGGAGAGGTGGCTGCGAAGCAGTCGGAGAGGTTTAAAATCGGAAGTCTCTTCTGTTAGAATTTTTTATATCCTCGATGTTCTGCTTTGCGATGGCCTTTACCTTGTCCTTGGTGACTCTTTCGATTTCTTTGTCAATCATCTTGAAGCCGATTTCCTTTGTTCTGTCACTTGCGTAGTCTACGAGATATTCCGTGAGAGTCATAAGAGCGTTAGGGTGGCAGCAGTTAATAATCTGTCCGTTCTTACACAGAGCCATAAATCGGTCACCTGTTCTGCCTTCACGGTAGCATGCTGTACAGAAGGAGGGAATGTGTCCGTTTTCCATCAGCCATGCCACTACCTCGTCGAGCGTTCTCTGATCGGAAACATCGAACTGCTCTGTGTCGTGAGGTCTTTCTTCCTGTGTGTAGCCGCCGACAGAGGTTCTCGAGCCGCCGCTTACCTGTGAAATGCCGAGACGGAGAAGCTTTGTTCTGGTTTCTTCTGTTTCACGGGTAGAGATAATCATGCCTGTGTAGGGGACAGCGAGGCGGATACAGGCTGTGATTTTAGCGAAGATGTCGTCAGAAATGGAGTTGTCAAAGGCTGTGGGATCGATGTCGTCCGCCTTTTTGATACGGGGAACACTGATGGTGTGAGGACCCACGCCGTGAACAGCCTCGAGATGCTCGGCGTGCATAAGAAGACCTGCGAATTCATATTTGTACATTTCCAGACCGAAAAGAACACCGAGACCTACATCGTCGATACCGCCCTCCATAGCTCTGTCCATAGCCTCTGTGTGGTAGTCGTAATTATGCTTGGGACCTGTGGGATGAAGCTTTTCGTAGCTTTCCTTATGGTAGGTTTCCTGGAAAAGAATGTAGGTGCCTATGCCTGCATCCTTAAGCTTACGGTAGTTTTCTACGGTGGTGGCGGCGATGTTTACGTTTACACGGCGGATGTCACCGTTTTTGTGGTGAACGCTATAAATAGTTTTAATGCATTCGAGAATATATTCGATGGGGTTATTTACAGGGTCTTCGCCTGCTTCGATGGCAAGACGCTTATGACCCATATCCTGAAGTGCGATAACCTCTGCCTTTACCTCCTCCTGGGTAAGCTTTTTACGGGCTATGTTTTTATTTTTGATGTGGTAGGGGCAGTAAACACAGCCGTTTACGCAGTAGTTTGAAAGATAAAGAGGAGCGAAGATAACGATTCTGTTTCCGTAGAAGGCAAGTTTGATTTCTTCGGCTACCTCGTAGATCTTTTCTATTAAATCCTCATCCTCACAGGCTAAAAGTACACTTGCTTCACGGTGGGAAAGACCTGAGCAGACAGTGCCTGTTTCCGTCTTACGGGGACGAGCCTTTTCGATTATGCTGAGAATAAGCTCACGGTTATTTTCATTTGCCTCTGCATATTCGAGAGTGGCACGGATTTCTCCGTCATTGATAAATTCTTCTGCTTTGAGTGATTTTGGATTGTAGTTTGCCATATTATTTCATCCTTTCGTTTCGCTTCTGATTATGTGATATTTTTTGCTGCATCGCCGCGCTCGCAGACTATCCTGTAGCCGATGCCGCTGATTTTCTTTTTTAATTCATCGAGCTTCTGTGCTGATTCGGCACCTGTACTGAGCTTATTGTTATAGAGCATATATTTGTCTCTTACGGCAGTAGGGGAGAGATTCGGCATAATGACATTAGCACCGTGCAGTATTCCCTTTTCTCTGCCGCCCTCCTCGAGAGTGCCAAGTGCCGTGGTGGAGGGGAGCAGGACAGAGGGATGGATGATTCTTATTACCGAGAGAAGAAAGCAGGTAAGCTCTGCACTTCCCGGGGGAAAGTCTCTGAAGGGAGTGTCCTTATGAGGGATGAAGGGGCCTATTCCTACCATATCAGGTCTGAATTCTTCGATGAATTTCAGATCCTTTGCCAGACATTCCGAAGTCTGGAAGGGTGAGCCTACCATAAATCCGCAGCCTGTCTGAAAGCCTGTTTCCTTAAGAGCGGCAAGACATTCCATACGGCTTTTCAGAGTCAGATTTTCGGGGTGAAGACGGGAGTAATGCTCCTCGTCTGCCGTTTCGTGGCGGAGAAGGTAGCGGTCTGCACCTGCTTCATAAAGCCTTTTATATGACTCACGGCTTCTTTCTCCTAACGAGAGAGTAACTGCACAGTCGGGATAAAGGCTTTTTATTTCACTTACCGTTTCGCA
>JAZUOC010000274.1:0-18613 GCA_045604465.1 Acutalibacteraceae bacterium | reverse complement strand
CGTGAGCTCTTCCTTCAGATCGTATACGGCAGAAGCCAGTCTGCTTTCTCTGAAGACGGTCTTTCAGTAGGCGCAGGTCTTGAAGACCTCGGTAAGGGCCTTCGTTCACAGGTTGGTACCATGTACGGTACAAAGGTCAAGGGTGTCCGTTATCTTGAAATGGCTGAAGGCTATGTTACAAGAATGGCTCTCGACGCTGACGATCAGGTTATCGGCTACGAATTCGTTTCCCTCGGTAAGATGACAGACTTCATCAAAAAGGGTATGGAACCCAACGAGGCTTATAAAAAGGCTATGGGCACTTACGGCAGATTTGCTGATGCTGTTAAGTATATCGATCCCCGTGAAGAATAATTAAGGAGGTAAACGAACATGGCATTATTTGAAAGTTATGCGAGAAGAGAAGCTAAAATTCTCGCTGTTTTAAAAGAATACGGCATTTCTTCCATCGAAGAATGTAAAGACATCTGCGCTGAAAAAGGCATCGACCCCTACAAAATCGTAGAAGAAACCCAGCCCATCGCATTCGAGAACGCTAAGTGGGCTTACACAGTAGGCTGTGCTATCGCTATAAAGAAGGGCTGCACAAAGGCTGCTGATGCTGCTGCAGCTATCGGTGAAGGTCTCCAGGCCTTCTGTATCCCCGGCTCCGTTGCTGAAAACCGTAAGGTGGGCTTAGGCCACGGTAACCTCGGTAAGATGCTCCTCTCCGACGAGACAGAGTGCTTCTGCTTCCTCGCAGGTCACGAATCCTTCGCAGCTGCTGAAGGCGCTATCAAAATCGCTCTCAACGCTAACAAGGTAAGAGTTCAGCCTCTCCGTGTTATTCTCAATGGTCTCGGCAAGGATGCAGCTATGATCATTTCCAGAATCAACGGCTTCACTTATGTTCAGACTGAATTTGATCCCTACACAGAAACTGTTAAGGTTGTAAACGAAACAGCATACTCCGACGGTGACAGAGCTAAGGTTCGCTGCTACGGCGCTGACACCGTTCCCGAAGGCGTTGCTATCATGAGAAAAGAAAATGTACGCGTTTCCATCACCGGTAACTCCACTAACCCCACCCGTTTCCAGCATCCCGTTGCAGGTACCTACAAAAAGTGGTGTGTTGAAAATGGCGTAAGCTACTTCTCCGTTGCATCCGGCGGCGGTACAGGCCGTACACTTCATCCCGATAACATGGCAGCAGGTCCTGCTTCCTACGGCATGACAGATACAATGGGCAGAATGCACTCCGACGCTCAGTTTGCAGGTTCTTCATCAGTTCCCGCTCACGTAGAAATGATGGGCCTCATCGGCGCAGGTAACAACCCCATGGTTGGTATGACTGTTGCATGTGCAGTTGCGATTGAAGAGGCTAGTAAATAAGAACCTGAAATGCCTTGCATTTCAGAACCTTGTTACTCGCTGAAGCTCGTAATAATTAGATAAATAAAGGTTTTTCAGCCTTTTATATGAATCACCTGTTCAGCAATGAGCAGGTGATTTTTTGCCATTTTAGGCCGAAAAGAATCTCTCTTAGGTGTAATGTTTTTTATGCTTTTAAAGCATAAACTACTTGAAACGAACCGTAAAAGTATTGAGGTTCCAGAAGTTTTTTGGGTTATAATCGCAAAACTATTGACCAATTATACGTTTGGTGGTATACTAACAGCATATGGAGGTGTTTATATATGATATTCAGAGAAAATTATGTAAATAAAATAATGGCTTTTACAGATACCCCGTTTGTTAAAATACTTACCGGTGTACGTCGCTGCGGTAAATCAACGATCATGCAGATGATAATGGATGAGCTTCGAAAAAGAGGAATAGCAGAAGACCGTATAATCAGCCTTCGTTTTGATTCGATGGAATATGAGGGAATGACGGCTAAAGAACTTTACGAAATGCTGAAAACAAAGCTTTCGGATAATGAAAAGACTTATCTGTTTCTTGATGAAATCCAGGAAATAGATTCATGGGAAAAGACTATCAATTCAATAAATACAGATTATAATGTCGATATTTATGTAACAGGGTCTAACTCCCGTATGATGTCTTCAGAAATTTCAACTTATCTTACAGGTCGTTATGTGTCTTTTCGCATATTCACGCTTTCCTTTGCCGAGTATCTGACTTTTAAAAAGCAATATAGCGATTTAGAGGATGTTCATAAGGAACTTGCAAATTATATCAGATACGGAGGATTTCCGGCGATACATTTACAGAAATATCCTCTTGACAATGCTTATACGATTGTACGAGATATTTACAATTCAACTATATTTTCAGATATAGTTAAACGCAACCAGGTTCGTAAGGTTGATCAGTTGGAACGTGTGGTGAAATTTGTTTTTGATAATGTGGGTAAAACATTCTCTGCTAAATCAATTTCAGATTACCTTAAGTCAGAACGCCGCTCAATAGATAACGAAACCGTGTACAGCTACCTTGAAAAACTTGAAAGTGCTTACATTTTACATCGTTGTTCAAGATTTGATATGCAGGGTAAGGAATTATTAAAAACACAGGAAAAGTTCTATCTTGCAGACAGCTCTTTTAAATACAGTGTTTTAGGTTATAACGATGAATCTGTTGCAGCAATGTTAGAGAATGTAGTTTATCTTGAGCTTCTGCGTAGGGGCTATGATGTTTGCATAGGAAAGACCTATAATGGTGAGATTGACTTTATTGCAACCAGGCAGAACGATAAGCTCTATATTCAGATAACCAGAGAAATCAAGTCTGAAAAAACAGAAAAGAGAGAATATGACAGACTTCTCGAAATCAATGATAATTATCCTAAATATTTACTCCGTACCGATGAATTTGCAGGCGGAAATTATCAGGGAATAAAGACAATGCACGTTGCTGATTTCCTATTGTCAGACGAGTATTAATAAATAGAGCTTTACGACTCCAACCCACCACCCGAAACTTTACAAAACTTTACAACAGCTAAACACACTAGGGAATAACAGGTGCCAATTACACCTGTTTTCACCCATAAGACCCACCGAAAACACGGCGAAAAACACCTCATCGAATACGGTAACAACCCCATGGTTGGTATGACTGTTGCTTGTGCAGTTGCTATTGAAGAGGCTTGTAAGTAATTCCTTTATTTGCAAGGCTTTTTGAGACTTTTTAAGACTGCTGAAGCTCTTGAAAAAATCTCGTCACGTGAAATTTAATTAATAAAAATTTGGACACATCATTTTTGAATTTTCTTAGATGATGTGTCTATATTTTTTTGTAAAAAATACCAAGCAAAGATGTATTAAATTGAACAAAGTGTTGATTTTTAGGAAGAAAGGTGATAAACTAAAATCGCCACATATTTTATAACATGTGAATATTATTGCCTTAACAGGAGAAAACATCGGTAAAGATGTGTTCTCTTAATTAACTATATCCTGTAAAGGCATAATGTTATAATTTGTGTGGTAGCAAATGAGAGCCATTTTTGCAGTGGGTCTCGTTTGAGGCTCACTTTTTATTTAAGGAGGAAAAAGAAATGAAAAAAATAGTTTTATTGTTTATGCTGGTGCTATCATTATCCTTGAGCGCTTCTGCGGCAAAGTTTGAATACGAGGAGTTCACCAGTGACAGTACCTTTAAGCCTGTGAGCTATTCTTCTCATAAGAGTGCTTCTACCGTCACTCTCTACGGTAATGCGGATTATCTGTGTATGAAGTCTTTTAAGGATACGAAGGAAAGTCAGGAATTCAGAGTCGAGATTTATTCGGATTCCAAAAGAAAAAAGAAGGTGCTTGAATATGCAAATGATTTTAAAAAGGGAACGAAATATATCGACATTATAATCGATCTGACGGAACTGAAAAGTAAAACCTATTATGCTACCTCTTATGTCATTAAAAGAAAAAATGATGTCTATGGTTCTTATAAAAAGGATCCCGACACTGTAACAAAGTTTAAAATAGTCGTTAAAAGAGATGGTACAAAGCTTAAGAATATGAAGACAATAATGTACGGCTATGAAAACAGTGTTGAAGGTCCTATTATTTATTGGTATTCTGTGCCGGGTGCTACCAAGTATTATGTTTATAAAAAGACAGACGGTAAATTTGAAAAGATTAAGACCGTAAAAGCCAAGGGTGAAGATTTTTCTTACTACATTGATAAGAGCCTAAAGGATAAAAATGCTACTGCCTATTACAAGGTAAAGGCGGTCAGTGGAACCGGAAAAACACCTCTTTCCGTTAAAGAACTGAAGGTAAATGCCGTTAAGACTCCCAAGGTTACTCTTGAATACGATGCAAAAGGCGGAATTAAAGTATCCTGGAGCAAGGTATCCGATAAAGCCACCTATCATGTATACATGGCAACCGCAAATTCCGATTGGGTACATATAAATGAAACGAGCAAAAGAAGCTATATTCATCATGAGAACGATATGGTAAACGGCTCTTATATGCAAAGCGGAACCGTGTACTTCTTTACTGTAGTAGCTGAAACAAGCAAGGGTACCAGCGGATATGAAAATGATGCTGCAGTTCTTTATTTTAAAAATCCGGAGATTAAATCCGTCAAAGAGGACTCCGGAAAGCTCACTTTATCGTGGAATGCTGTAAAAAGTGTTGAAAGCTATAATATTTACAGACGGCCTGACGGTAACGGTGAATGGATAAAAATAGGCAGCACAAGAAATACTGTTTTCACAGACAGCACTGCAGAGAAAAACGTTATGTACAATTACTGTGTGAAATCTGTTATAGGCAGCTATGAATGTATTTATTCAGCCTTTCAGAAGAGTAATGCGGTAGTAGATGCTCCTGTTATAACTTCTGTAAAAGCGAACGGTCAGGGCTATCCTGTTATTGCCTGGAATAAAATCGACGGTGTTTCCTTCCATGTGCTGAGAAAGGGCGAAGGTGAGGAAAGCTGGCGTGAAGTCGGAAGAACAAACGGATCAAGCTTTACAGATAAAAATAGCATCGAAAACGGTAAGAAGTATTCTTACAAGGTTCGTGCATCTGTTTACTCGGTTTTCGGTAACCGCGCAGATAATTCAAGCAGTGCCACAGAGCCGATCGCCTGTTATTTGTCTATAAAAAATGCTAAGCCGTTACCTTTACGGGACGGGGTAGAAATCAGCTGGAATAAGGTGGAAAATGTAGATGGTTATAATGTCTACCGGAAAGACAGCGAAGGTGAATACAATTTGCTTGTAAAAACAGATAAAAATAATTATGCAGATAAAACTCTTTTAAAGGATGTAAATTACACATATAAGGTGATATGTGTGGTTGACGGGGAAGAAAAAAGTATAACTGCTGCGGAAACTCCGGTTAAGTTAAGTTCCCGGTATGTAAATGTACTGACAGAAACGGCAAACACAGAAGAAAATTGGTTTTGCGGAATAAAACCTGACGGATATGACGGTAAAACTGAATACATTATCTATACGAAAATTAACGATACATGGGAGATTGTAAAAGAACAGCGTGTAAGAAACGGGGAATTATATTTCAGAAAGAATAAAGGCTCGTTAGTTAATGAGTATTCAGTAGCGTCTGTTTCACCGGACGGCACAGTAACTTCTTATGGTGACGAAAACGCCTTTACTCTCAGTTATATTGTGCCAACCGAGATTACGGCAACTCCTGATCATCAGAGCTATACGGCTATGCTTAAATGGGAACCGATAGAAGGTGCTGAAAAATATATTGTATATACTTACGGAACACAGTTGGCTGTACTTGACGGAACAAAGACATCCTATCAAACAGATAAACTGACTCCGGATAGCCATCATTATTTTTCAGTAAGTGTAGTGAGAGGTGACATAGAATACAGGTCAGATACCTGCAGTGTTTTTATTATAAAAAAACCTACAGTTAAAGCTGAGGTTGCTAATAAAGGAGTAGAGCTGTCCTGGGACGGTTACAGCGGTACACTTTATACTGTTTACAGAAAAGATACTGCAGATGGTGAGTGGAAGGCACTTAAAAGCCTGATGTCTACTTTATATACTGATTCAAGTGTCAAAAACGGAGGCATTTATTACTATACTGTTCAGCCTGAGGACGGAGCAAAGGATGAAAAAGGTGTCAAGATTACCTTTATCAAGCCTGTTAAAATAAGCGGTATCACTCTGGGTAAAAAATCCATAGAGATTAAGTGGAAAAAATCCTCTGCGGCAGATTATTATATCGTTCAGAAAAAGACGGACGGCAAATGGAAAGAGGTTTACAGAACAAAGGACGCAAAAACAGTAAAATATACTGACAAAAAAGTTAAGGCGGGTAAAAAGTATTATTACAGAGTTTGTGTCGTAAAAGACGGCGAAAGGAGCGAGTATACATCCAAGGCGATCACTTTCGTAGCTCCTCCCGTAGGTCTTAAGGCCACAGCCGTAAGCAGCGGTGTAAAGCTCACCTTTAATAAGGTAAGCGGCGCAAAGAAGTATGTAATTTATCGTAAGGACGGAAAGGGAGAATACAAGAAAATCAAAACTCTGAAAAGCTCAAGCCTTTCCTACACAGACAAAAAAGTTAAAAAAGGCACAAAATATACCTATTATGTAAAGGCTTATAACGGCTCCGAGTACAGTGTAGCTTCCTCAAAGGCAACTTTTAAGAAAAAGTGAGCATAAAACATAAAAAGCAGAGCCTTGGATTATTGTTAAAAGTATAGGTGATTCTGTCTTTTATGAATGTAATGCACTTGAAGAAGTTGTTATGGAAAATTATATCAATAAAATTGGAAAATATTTCTTTTATCACTGTTATAACTTAAAGAGTTTTATTATACCAAAATCTGTAACTGAAATTGATGAATATGCTTTTCATGGTTGTTTAGGTTTAGAAGAAGTGCTTTATGGTGGAACTGAAGTTGAATGGAATAGTATAGATATAAAAACGAAGAATGATGTTTTATATGAAACCAATATTTTTTATAATCATCCTAACGGTCATACTTACACTTCAGAAGTAACAACTCCTGCAACACATTTGACCGAAGGTGTAGAAACCTTTACCTGTGAATGTGGTAATAGTTACACAAAACCTGTTGCGAAACTTGAAAAACATGAATATACATCTGCAATCACCACACCAGCAACACATCTTACTGAGGGTGTAAATACCTTTACGTGTGAGTGCGGTGATACTTACACCGAACCTGTTGCGAAACTTGAAGGTCATACATATACATCAAGAATTACAATTCAGCCTACGCATTTAAAAGAGGGTGTTGAAACATTTACTTGTGATTGTGGTGACAGTTACACAAAGTCTGTTGCTAAACTTGCAGAACACTCTTATGTTTCAAAAGTAACAAAACAACCCACTCACAAAGAAGAAGGAATAAAAACATTCGCTTGTGAATGTGGTGACACATACACTGAGCCTGTAACTAAAATCCCTCACTCTTACAATAAGGTTGTAACTGCTCCTACTTGTACAGAACGTGGATATACAACTTATACATGTTCTTGTGGTGAAAGTTATGTCAGTGATTATGTAGGAACAAAAGCACATAGTTACAATTCAACTGTAACAACACCTGCAACTCACCTCAGCGAAGGCGTAAGAACCTATACTTGTAGTGCTTGCAGTGATTCATATACAGAAGCAATATCAAAAACCAAAGAACACAGTTATGTCGTTTTAAACATTGTTGAACCTACTTGTGAATCCGAAGGTTATACCACTTATATGTGTGAATGCGGTCATACTTACAATGGTGATAAGAAAGCCGCAACAGGTCACAATTACAATGGTGATTCATGTGTAAATTGCGGCGAAAGTAAAGTTGAAAACTGCTCATGTAATTGTCATAAGTCAGGCTTTATGGGCATCATTTGGAAGATTCTCAGATTCTTCTATAAGTTATTCGGTATGAATAAAACCTGCTCCTGCGGAGTAGCACACTATTAATTACCAATCACCTCGGATTAACCTCCGGGGTGATTTTTATATCGGATAAATTAAGATAAAACTTTACAAAAACCACCCACACCCCGAAACTTTACAAAACTTTACAACAGCAAAACACACCAAGGAACACAAAGCATCATTTTAGTGGTTTTTCAGGCACAAAAACAGTCAGAATCACACCGAAAAACAACCCATAAATTAAGGTAACAACCCAGTGCTTCAATGACTGCCCTTGTGCAGTTGCTATTGAAGAAGCAAGCAAGTAAGAACCCGACCCATAACAAAATCATGGATTTCTATGGGTTTCCCGGAACCTTGTTACTCGCAAGGCTCGTAATAAGCGGCTTCACGGCACTTTGCTTGTAAATTTCAGATTTAATCATTGATAAGAAAGTCAGACACATCATTTGACGTCTTTACGTTATGATGTGTCTGAAGTTTTTTGTGGGGGAAAGCATCAAGCAGGGGTCAAGCTTTAATGAAGAAATTATCAATGATTAGTTAAGTTTCTATCACTTTTGAGGAAGGTTTAGACAGATATATATTCACCTGTAATCAAAGCAATCTGTAAAACTGTTTGCTGATTTTTTTCTCTTCGAATGATTTTAAAAAAACATTTGCTTCACAACTGTAGAAAACTTATAGAAAAGTTAAGAATTTGGTTAAATTTATGTTGAAAAAACAATAAAAAGATGATATATTATCATACTGAGAGATTATAATTCGGAGTGTAGTGCTCTGTATCGTATTATCGGTAAAATTCAGGAGATGTACTTCTTATGACAGATAAAGAACTCAGAAAGCTCAGCCGCCTTGAGCTGCTTGAACTGCTTCTTGAAGTTAGCAAGGAAAATGAAAAGCTTAAGGAAAAGGTCGGCAGATTGAAGCTTGAAAACGAAACCGCGCAGAATATAGAGAATCTTTCTGTAATAACCCGTCAGGTTGAGAATGCTCTGGAATATGTAAACAGTATTACCGATGCTATTGAAGCTTCATCCGGCGGCGCTGCCCGGGTAAATGTAAGCAAGAATGCGGACAGCGTAACAAAAAGCAGTAAGTCAGATGTTAAAGCAGAGGACTTAACAGATGTAGAAATATATAAGCGGATGCTTTCTTTTTTCGCTAAAAACGACGATAAGCTTAATGTCTTTCCCTCGGATTTAGAAAATAATGTCAGGGCAAGAATAAAAAGCATACTTGAAAGAAGAAAAACAAACTGATAACCCATAGGAGCGTTACCGCAGATGGTGAGAAAAAAAGCAAAAAATTTAGGGTCGATTCCTACGGTTGAACAAATCGAGACTGAAATTCTCAGAGAAAAATATAACCGTAAATACAAGCAGGTTATAAAAAGCACAGTGTATGCTCTTGTTGTTGTCGCTGCCGTAGCGGTGCTTATAGCAACACTCGCATTACCCGTTCTGCAGATTTCGGGCAGCAGTATGGAGCCGACACTCAACGATGAAGAAATAGTCGTGCTTTTAAAAACAACAAATATGAAAAAAGGAGAGCTTTGCTGCTTTACCTATCAGAACAAGCTTCTGATTAAGAGAGTAATTGGTTTGCCCGGCGATAAAATCAGTATTGATGAAAGCGGAAATGTTTATATAAACGAAGTGATAATTGAAGAGCCTTATGTTACGGACAAGGCCTTGGGTGAATGTGATATAACCTTCCCGTGTTATGTTACGGATAATCACTATTTTGTTTTAGGAGACCACCGCTCGACTTCAATAGACAGCCGAAGCAGTGTAATCGGTCTTGTGAGCGAGGATTATATTGTCGGAAAAATCTTTTTCAGAATTTGGCCATTTGAAAGTATTGGCAGAGTAGACTGATATTCAGTAAAATACAAAAAGGAGGTGGCAGGTTGGAAGGCATCGATAACGGTTATCTTGGTAAGCATAAAAAATTCAGAACAGACAGCAGAAAACTTGCCACAGCATTTTTAATAACAGCATTTTCAGTTGCGATAATAGTCTTTTGGTGGCTTAAGCTTGTGGGTGTTACGGTTACGGGTGAAGCTTTTTGCGGTATTGATGAGCACACACACGGCTCTGAGTGTTATATAAGTGAGGTTGTTTGCGGCTTTGATGAAAAGCTTGAGTCCACTACTGATGAAGCTTCGGAAGAGCACGGAACTGAAACCGAAGAGTCAACTGAAGCCACGGAAATCACACAAGAAGAAACGGAAAGTTTTACTGCTTCAGAGGTGACACATATACACACTGATGAATGCTATGAGAAGACACTTGTCTGCGAAAAAGCAGAGCATATACATTCTGAGTCTTGCTTTCCCGACAAAACAGCCGATGTTGAAATTGTCAGTGATTGGCTCCGTACCATTGAAAATGTCGAAATAACAAACGATATTCCTGAGAACCTTATAGTGGTTGCGATGTCTCAGGTGGGATATAAAGAAAGTGAAAAAAACTTTGAATACGATGGAGAGGGCAGTAAAAACGGATATACGCGTTACGGTGAATGGTACGGAAATCCGTACGGAAAGTGGAACACAATGTTTGTGTCCTTCTGCCTTCATTATTCAAATATAAACAATGTCTCCGACCTTAAGAGTGCAGGGGCAGAAGCTATGAGACTTGCATGGCAGAGAAGATATGCCTACTCATCGGCCAAGGAATACACCCCTCAGAGAGGCGATGTTGTTTTTGTCGATTCTGACGGGGACAAGATTGCCGACAGGGTTGCGATAGCTTTATCCGTTTCTTCGGATTCCCTGCGGATTATATGTGGAGACAGCAACAATAAAGTCGAAATTATAGGTATAGATGTTTCGGACGACATTATAGGCTACGGTCTTACATCCGAGCTTCATTTCGCCGAAGATAAGGAGTACAAAGAAGATTCCGTACAGACGACAACCGGAGAAGAAGATGCAGCAAAGGCGGAAGAGGTAATCGAATACAGAGAGCCTCTTATGATGATGGCTGTCGCTCCGGAGCCCAACATTACGTATCTGACGGATCTTTCGCAGTTTATAGTAGATGTAAATTTCAGAACAGAGGATAACATCGAAATTACTGAAGGCTCAACTGTTTACATCGGTCAGACTTATGTTATTTCGATGGAATTCAGGGAAAAAAATACCGGCGATCATTGGCTGCAGTTCGGTCATAACGATCAGCATTATCTTACATATCAGATACCGTCGAATATCCACTGTGAACCGTTTGAAACCTGGCACTCCATTACCGCAATAACCGAAAACGGAACCATAGAGGATGTCGGTAAATACTTTATCAATGCAGATGGCGAGCTTCTCGTTACATTTTACGATGGTGATGACGGTGTCTGCTTCGGACACAGATATTCAAACGTAGACTTTGTTGTTGAATTTAACGCGACAGTGGGTGCAACTCAGTCGGGAACTACATCGGAGATCGTTTTCAGCGACGAAATCAAGGTTGAGCTGGATGTTGACGGCGGAGCAGGTGTGTCTGTCAGTAAGACTCACGGAGACTATGATTCTGATAATTACACTGTGGATTATACAGTAACCGTTGAAGCAACTCACGGCGTTGTTAAAGGCTTCACGATGGAGGACTATACGTGGTATAATCATCATATTCTTAAGGACACCATTGTAGTAACCGATCTTGACGGTGTACCTCTTGATCCGCAGCCGACTATAGGTGACCAGTTTACACAGGCCGATAACATTGTCAGCGGCTTTTCGATAGTAGGTTTGCCTGATTTTTCAGCCGGTGAAGGTTTTCTTATTACCTATAAATCAAAAATAGCGGATGATTATATTACACAAGATACGGTTTCCTTGGGTAACGGTGTTTACGGTGCCGGTAAGGATTCAAACGGAGAAACAGTAGATGCCTATAAAGAGCACTGGGTATCTGTAGAGCCTGAAAAAATGTCCAAAGACGGTAGGCAGACGGTCATAGAAGTAAACGGTCAGAGCATTTCTGTTATCGAATGGAGAGTCGCTATCAAAAAAAATCAAAACAATCTTCACGGAACGATAATAATCGATACTCTTGGTGAAGGGCTGCAATACTTTACGGGAAAAGACATTATCATTTACCGTTACGATGAGAACGGTGAAAATGCCGTGGAAGAAAGCTTAAGCTGGAATTCGGTAGAAATTAACGGCAACTCAATGAGCTTCCCGCTTCCTGACGGTTATATGTTTGAGATTGTTTATTACACTGTTTATGAAGAACCCGACGACGGAGGCGTTAAAAACTATACCAATAGTGTTTCTGCAACCATAAACGGCAAATATGAAACTGCCGGTGGTGAGGCAGATGTTGTATCTTTTGTTCCGCGTATTCATAAAAGTGCGAGTGGCAATGACGGGCAATATGTATATTTTACAATTGAAGCTGATGTTCCTGCGGTAATCAAAAACTGGGGTAACTTCTATCTTACTGATGAGTCCAGCCTTTGGCATAATACTTTAGGAAGCTTTTATTATGTGGATAATATGCCCGAGGATCTGATAGTTACTGCAGTCACTGAAAGCGGTCAGACGGTCAGTTTTTCTCCGTATGTTCCCGGAGGTCCTACGGAAAACACATACATTATCGAGGCTCCCTTAGAGGGCGACAGGCATCACAGCTTCAGAGTTTTCTTTAACACCTCTTCTGCAAGCGAAGAATCGTCGACATGGATACTCAATGAGGATTCCGTGCTCAGAATTACCTATAAGCTTCCCTTCGATGCAAAAACAGGCACTGAATGGTCAGGTGAGCTCACCGGAGACAAAACATTGGAAACTCTGCTCGCAGAAGGTCATATTCTCGGAAATACGGCTAATCTGAATTATACAGATGTTATAACCGACAGCAGCTCATCCTCCTATACATATTCACCGAAAATTACAAAGAATTCTCAGGTACATGATGACGGCACTATTGATTATACGGTAGTTTTCCATAATACTGTACCGGGTTCAAACGGTAATGCAGGTATTCTTTCAGGTGCACAGAATATATTCTTTACCGATACCTTCGATGAAAAAATGGAGTATGTTCCGGGATCGCTGACTCTTACCTGCTTTGACCCATGGAATTCAAACCGATGGCTTAATACATACAAATATAATGGTGGAGTTATCGGAAATTCGATGAATATTCCTGCAACAGACTTTGAGTTTGACACCACTAATCCTAATTCAGGCTGGGGACTTGACTGGCTTGCATCTCTGAGCAATTATCAGATATATTGTAATAATATGAGCGGCGGTGACCATATCTTCACCTATACCCTTAAGCTCAAGGATGAATATCTTTATTCGACCGAAGAAAACAAATACGAGCTTGATAATACTGCTGAAATTATATGGGATACCGACGGCTCATCTGGTCCTGTTACCGAAACGTCGGAAATTAAAACCGGTCTTATAGATAAGGCTGTTGCTCAGGAAAACAATAAGCTTAATTTCGATATTCATATAAACCGTAATGCGCTTGACATACTCGAGGGCTCAAATACTCTCACAATCGAAGACACTATGACCGATAATCTTTCGGTTTATTGGGATTCGATCAAGCTGTTTTACGAGGATGAGAACGGAAGCTGGATAGATTTCGACAGTGCGGACAGCATATACAGCTATACTGTTACCTATGACCAGCATGTCAACAGATTAACCTTTGTCGTACCGGACAGCCTGCATATGAGAATCGACTACACGACTCTTATAACCAAAAGCGGTTATGTTTCCGTCAACAATGCTGTCAGAATCGACGGTAAGGCTCAGGTGTCGGATATAATCGATGCTATATTCAAGGTTGAACAGCATAGCGGCGGTGCATCGGGCTCAATGCACGAAATAACTCTTATCAAGCAGGACGGTGATACGGACGAGCGTCTTAGTAATGTAAAATTCTATTTGTACGGTCCTATGGGCGACTCCGGTGCGGTCTTGCCCGATGGTGCTGAACGGAGCATCACTTCTGACAGCGGAAAGGCGCTTAACTATATCGGTTCATATATGACAGGTGCTGACGGAACTATTCAGATTGAAACACAGTACCTGACGATGGGCGGTCCCTATGCTTTGGTAGAGGCGGCACCTCCTGAGGGCTATATGGCATTATCCAAGCCTGTATATTTCTATTTCTATGAGACAGACCCTGACGGCATCCTTCAGACCGTTACAACTCTTATAGCTGTAGAAAACTACACTTATGGCTTCGTGCTTCCCGAAACAGGCGGAGCAGGCATATTACCATTTACAATATTCGGCTTTGCTTTAACGGCATTTCCGATTTTGTATAGCACAATTCGTCGAAAACGTGAAAGGAGGCTGACATAATCTCCAGAAGCGAAAGACGGAGAATGCACAAACACAGTAAAAAATTGCAAATTTCAAAAAAAGAAAGGAAGTAATGAAAAATGAAGAAATTATTTGCAGTTTTATTAGCACTTACCCTCGTTCTCTCAATGGGAACAATAGCACTCGCAGCCGACACAGGCACAATCACAATCAGTAATGCTGTCTCAGGCGAAGATTACACAATCTATAAGATGTTTACCTTCGTTCCCGTAGCTGGCAGCACAGATCAGGGCCGTTACGATTATGCCGACACCAAATGGAAGACATTTGTAGAAACAGGCGACGGTAAGGATTATCTTGCATTCGATGAAGAAGCAGGCACAATCGAATGGATAGGTGCTGTGACTGAAGGCACCACCACACCTGATCCCGTTGCAGTTGCAGAGCTTGCAAAAAAGGCAGTTGCTTATGCAAAGAAGAACAGCATCGCAGGTGTAAAAATGACCGCAGCTTCCGAAAATGTAGTATTCACAAATCTCGGTCTCGGTTATTATGCAATCGACACATCGCTCGGTACCATTTGCTCTCTCACAAACACCAATTCATCTGTCACATTGGTTGAAAAGAACACCGAACCCACTATTGACAAGAAAATTGTTGAAAACGACGCTCTCGTTGATGCTAACAATGCTGCAATCGGTGACAGGATTGAATATCAGTCAATCGTTACTGCCGGTAAAGGTACCGTAAACTATGTTGTACACGATACCTTCTCAGAGGGTCTTACCTTTGACAGCGAATCAGTTGTTGTAAAGAAGGGCGAAACTATTCTTACAGCAGGTACTGACTATACACTTAAAACTTCCGATACTTGTGGCTGCACATTTGAAATTGACTTTGCAAGTGCTTACGAAGAAACACTTAAGGAAGGCGACAAGCTTGTTATCACGTACTCAGCAGAGCTCAACGAAAATGCTGTAATCGGTTCAACAGGTAACCCCAACGAAATTTACCTTAAGTACGGTAATGCTCAGGAAACGACAAAGGATACAGTTATTACCTACACAACAAAGCTTACAATCGAAAAGGTTGATACAAACAAAGCTCCTCTTAAGGGCGCAGGCTTTACTCTTTACAAGGGCACAGGCGATGCCAAGGTAGCCGTTGGTGCAGAAGTTAAGGGCGAAGATCTTACAGAATTCGAATGGAGCGGCCTTGAAGAAGGTACTTATACTCTTGTAGAAACCACTGTTCCCGCAGGTTACAACAAGGCAGATGACGTGGTATTCACAATCGAATGTGCTGAACCTACAGAAGTAAAAGCAGGCACAGACACAGCTGAATGGTCAACTTCAAGCGACAAAATCGCTGCAGTAGAAAAGAGCGTATTTGAGGGTCAGGTAGTCAACAACACCGGTGCTCTCCTTCCCGAAACCGGCGGTATCGGTACCACAATCTTCTACATTGTAGGTATCACACTTATGCTCGGTGCAGGTATTATCCTCATTTCAAAGAAGAGAATGGCTTCCTTCGCTTGAAGGGATAAAGAATCAGACGGTTCCGAGTCAGAAGATAAAGAACCCGCTGACTCGGAATCCTGATTCCACAGTTAAGAGCTGACGGACTGCCAAATAATCCCTGCCGGCTTTATGTCGGCAGGGGATAACTGTAAAAATCTGACCGTTGTTTCTGAAATAATTTCGGCGATGACGTTGAGATTTTTATAATAAGTGAGAAGTATTATGAAGAATAATAAGCAACAAAAAAAGAAAAGTGATAATTTTTCCACTATTTTGCTTGTGGCGATATTTTTTGTGGGACTCTGCGTTCTGCTGTATCCTACCGTAAGTGATTTCTGGAACGAAAAAAGGCAGTCTCAGGCAATTGTAAATTACGATGAACTTATCGTTGACCTGACACCCGAGGACTATTCCGAGTATTTTTCAAAGGCGGATTCATATAATCAGAAAATCAGAAATATGTCATTCCCGTTTCTGAATCATAAGGATATTGCCGATGAGTATTACAGCATTCTTGATGTCAACGGTGACGGAATGATGGGATATATAACCATTGAAAAAATTAAGGTCCAGCTTCCCATTTATCACGGTACGAGTGACAAGGTCCTGAATTCTGCTGTCGGTCATGTCGAAGGCTCAAGCATTCCCGTAGGCGGAGAGAGCACTCATTCGGTGCTGTCTGCCCACAGAGGCTTGCCGTCGGCGAAGCTTTTTACTAATCTTGATAAGGTCGAAGTCGGTGATATATTTACGATAAGAATTCTTGACAGAACGACCACATATCAGGTTGATCAGATTCTTATTGTGCTTCCCGAAGATACGGAAAACCTCAATATTGTCGCAGGTGAGGACTATTGTACGCTTGTTACCTGTACGCCCTACGGCATAAATACTCACAGAATGCTTGTAAGAGGTACACGTATCGAAAATATCGAGCCTGACAGAGTAATAAATGTTATAACTGAGGCCTATCAGATTGATCCGCTGATTGTAACTCCTGCTGTGGCGGCTCCGATACTCGGTGCACTATTGCTGTATCTGATTATAAAATCCTCGAGAGACAGGAAAAAGAGAAAGATTAAATAAAGAAAGGTGGTGGAACGGCTGATGAAAACCAAAAGACTTATGAGCGTTATTTTTGCATTTCTGGTATCTTTTGCACTGTCGGTTTATGCTTTTTCTCCGGCTGCTTCTGCCATTATCAATAAAAACGGCAGCATTACCCTTCATGTGGCGGACACACGTACGGGCAAGATAATCGAGAACGCTTCATTCCGTCTGTATTTCTTTGCCTCCGCATACGAAAAGGAAAACGGTGTGGGTTATGACTATGTGATACCTTATGATGACTGCGATATGGATATGGAGAATCTTCAGGATGCATATCTGCCCATACATCTTACTCATTTTGCTCTGACACACGCTCTTTCTTTTACCGTAAAGTCGTCGGATGAAAACGGAAGCATAGTTTTCAGTAATCTGGTGCCCGGAGTTTATCTCATCGTGCCTTTGGGAAATATCCCGAATTATATGATGCCGTCGCCTTTTGTTATAAATATTCCTCTTTATGACAAAGAAAATAAGGATTGGGTTTATGATATAAATGCCACTCCCAAAATGCAGCTATACGAATCCTCGGGAGAAGAGGACACGACTTATCTTAGCGTGAAGAAAATCTGGGATACGGACGGCAATCATCCGGAATCCGTTACAGTCAGTCTTTTGTGCGATTACAGAGAGGTTGAAACTCTTGTTCTCAACGAAGAGAACAGGTGGAGCTACCGATGGGAAAATCTTTCAAAAAGGCATTCCTGGAGTGTAGTAGAATCCATAGTGCCTGAGGGCTACAGAGTTTCATATGAGGCATCGGAAAACACGGTTGAAATTATAAATACATATGTTACTCCGAAGCCTGACGAAACTGTATCTTCGTCAGATGAAGGTACCACAAAGCCCGACTCGTCTCCGACAGAGCCGACGACGGAAGAAGAGGAGCTTGCCGATACGGGACAGCTTAACTGGCCGGTTCCTGTTTTTGCAGCTTCGGGTATGCTGATTTTCAGCATAGGCTGGGCGATGCTTAATTTCAGCAAAAAAGATGAGGAAGCATTATGAAAAGAAAAATAGCAATCACCCTTATGACTGTTGGCGTTCTTCTTATCGGTTTTGCGGCAGGTCTTCTCATTTATAATAATTACGAAAACAAAAAAGCTCAGGAGGGCTCTGAAAGCTTGGTTAATCAGCTCAGGGTCAATATAGCAGAAAATGAGTTTAAGGATAAGGTGTACGATCCCTTCGATGAAGAAATGACGGTCGGAGAGATTGACGGTTACGGTTATATCGGCTATATATCCATACCCGCACTTGATATTGACCTGCCTGTTATGTCCGAATGTGACTACAAAAGGCTGAAAATCTCTCCCTGCAGATACTACGGCAGTACAAAGACTGATAATCTGGTTATCGCTGCTCATAATTATAAGGTTCATTTTGGTTATCTCGGTAATCTCAAGCAGGGAGACACTGTTATTTTTACGGATATGGACGGGGTAGTGAACAGCTACAGGGTGGACTCAGCAGAGCTTCTTATGCCTACTGATGTCGATAAAGTCAAGGATGCAGGAAACGACCTCATACTGTATACCTGTAATTACGGCGGAAGAAAAAGAATAGTTGTAAGGTGCAGTTATTCCGGATGATGAATTATAAGCAAGGCTGCCGAAAAAAAGCTTTACAAACCCATTAAGACAATATCACTATATTTCATTATATTAAACATCAGCTCCCTTTCGTTCTGAAAGGGAGCTTCAGACTGTCGAAAAAGTCCAGTAATAACTGGGCTTTTTATCATATTTATGGTATAATAAATATGGTGATGAAAATGTTAGAAGAAAAAAGAACAGGCGAAAATAGAAACGACGGAGAAATTGTAAGTTTAGACGCATTGG
>JAZUOC010000273.1:0-9695 GCA_045604465.1 Acutalibacteraceae bacterium | reverse complement strand
TTAGGGGCTGCCTTAGTGCAACAGCCCCGAAGCTTTTCGGGGAAAGGGTGCATATGGGTTTACAGAGCGGATGGGGCGGCGGGCCAGGCCCCTGTGGACAGGGGACTGCGGCGCTCGAAGAGTGCCGCAGTTGACCGTATACGGTCGCTTGGCCCGCCGCCCTCCTCCGCCACGGTAAATTTAAAGCGCCCTTTTCCTTCATCCGTAAAAATCAAAGGTCACGGCAAATCAGATACCGTGACCTTTCAGTTTATTTTTTTACTGTGTGCTTAAAATATATTATCTCACCGCTTACATTGTGAATAACACCGTCTACCTTTTTCCCGAGACCGTAGTAGTTATCGGTTTTATAGAGGGGAACAGCTACACAGGAGGAGATGAGATACTGCTCGACCTCCTTCGTCCGTGTGGATAAAACTGCTATCCCGTCGGATTTCTTAAGCTCGGATATGAGAGAGTCGTATTTTTTACTTTTGAGAGAGGTAAAGCTTTCCTTGCTTGAGGAGGTGAAGGTGCTTAAAATCTGATAGGCTCTGTTACCTGTAAAGCTGAGATCCGTGAGCGCTATCTGATAGTCACCCTTTCTGACCCGCTCCTTAAGAGTTACCTCATCGGTGGCTTCGGCGTAGACGGTGAAGGAAACACCTAAAACCGATTGCCACGACTGCATAAGAGTTCTTACGGTGTTTTCGTTTTCTGTTGAGCAGAGAACGGTAACCTCAATGCCTGTTTTGTCGGTTTCACTCAGCCCCTTTTTGAAAACAGTGAGAGGACTCGCATTATAATATCTGTCTGTTTCCTTACGGTACTCGCTGAATTTAAGTGAGCCTGTGAGGAAGGAGTCGGGGATAAGCCCCGCTGCAGTACAATCGCCGAAGACATTCTTCAGTACGGAATAATCGAGAGAGGATACGATACCTTTTCTTATGTTTTCATTTTTCAGACCTTCATCACTGCAGTTGAAAACGAGAGCAGTGACAGATGAAGGGAAGGAATTGACCGTATAGTGCTTCTTTTCCGAAAGCTCATCGGCCTGTTCTTTGGTCAGAGGAGTGACTGAGTAGGTGCTGTCGGTGAGCTTTTTGAGACGGGTAGGCTGCTCGTTATTCATCGAATAGTAAACGGAAGCCGGCATAACCTCGTCTGTACTGTGGTAGGCATCGCTTTTTCTTACGGATATCGAGATGTCATCTGCCCAGTTGTTTATATAAAAAGGTCCGTTATAGATAAGGTATCTGGTGGCAAGACCGTATCTGCCGCCCGTCTTTTCGAAAAATTCCTCGTTACAGGGCATACAGTAGCTCTCGAGGAGGGTGTAAAGAAAATCGGGATCAGCCTGTGAAAGGGTAATTTTAAGTGTGTAATCATCGACTACCTTTATGCCTAAGGAAGAGGCAGGCAGAGAGCCTTTATATACCTTTTTGGCATTTTTTATGGAGAAAAGACTACTCGCACCGGGAGAGAGGGTTTCGGGAAGAAGTGCACGTGTAAGACCGAAGGCGAAATCATGAGCCGTAACGCGGAAATCGAATTCCTCCTTGTAGTTTTCACCGATGACCTTACCTGCGGCAGAGGTGACCTTCCATTTCATATCCTGACGCAGATAGAAGGTGTAAACGGTCTCCTTGGCATTGGTTTCCCATCTTTCGGCGGCGGCAGGGATAATACTGCCGTCTTTATCGACAGCTACGAGTCCTTCGAAGCAGTTGGCGATAATATTTTTGGCTCCGATGTCATAAATTATCTGTGGATCGAGATAACGGGGATCCTTGTCTATGGGATATACGAGCTGTGCATCTGCACCCTTGTTTCCTCCGCAGGAGCAGAAAGAAAGAAGTATTAAAACCGTAAGGGAGAGGCATAAAAGTTTTTTTAGCATTTTTTTCATTCCTTAATCTATTAAAATGTAACATAGTTCTAAAATCGAAATAAACTTTCATTCTTTACTGTTATAATGAAAGGTATGAATTCTGAATCCTTAAGGAGAGTAAAAAATGAACGATGTACCGAGTATAATTATATATGCTATACTGATACTACTTATTATATGCGTTGTTCTTTTAGTTTTGTTGCTAAAAAAGAAAAATAACGGAGAATATGACAGACTTTTTGAGCAGAATGAAAAAACAATGGATAAAATAGACAGGGTAGTCGCCTCTGTCGAGGGAAGTGTACGTGACGAATTCAGTAAAAGCCGTATGGAAAATAACGCTGCTGCAGGACAGCAGAGAAAAGAGCTTACGGCGGCTTTTGCTGATATGAATGTTATTCTGCGGAAAATGACCAATGATAACTATGAAAACAACATAAAAATGAGTGAAACCATTTCCCGTAATCTTCTGGAAATGCGTAAGGGTAACGAAGAAAAGTTAGAGCAGATGCGACTTACCGTAGATGAAAAGCTTAATGAAACTCTTACTAAACGTCTCGATTCATCCTTCAGAACGGTAAGTGAACAGTTGGAGAATGTATACAAGTCACTTGGCGAAATGAAGGTTCTTTCGGGAAATGTAACGGAAAATGTAACCTCACTTAACCGTATCCTCACTAATGTAAAAGCGAGAGGTACCTGGGCAGAGGTACAGCTGGAGGGGCTTTTGGATCAGACCATTCCGGGTATGTACGACAGAAATGTGATGACTAATCCTGCATCGAGAAACATTGTCGAGTTTGCAGTAAGGATTCCTTCGGGTGATGATAAAAACGTCATAACCTACCTTCCCATCGACTCGAAGTTTCCTGTAGAGGCATATATCCGTCTCTGCGAGGCGGCAGACAGAGGAGACACCGCACAGGTAGAGCTTAACAGAAAGGCTCTGGAGGCTACGGTTATCAGCCAGGCAAAGGAAGTAAAAAAATACATCAATGAGCCTGTAACCACTCCCTTTGCCATTCTCTATCTTGCTACAGAGGGACTTTACAGCGAGATTATCTCTTCTAAAAACGGCATAGCCGAAAGATGTCAGAATGAGTTTAACATTATGATAGCAGGTCCGAGCACTATAACTGCTCTTCTTAATTCTCTTTCCATCGGCTTCCGTGCTATGGCCATCAATGAAAAGGCTAAGGAGGTCCGTGCCGTACTGGCTGCTGCAAAGGTGCAGTACGAAAAGTTCGGAACTGTCCTGGAAAAAGCGAAAAAGAAAATCGAAGAGGCAGGAAGGAGTCTCGACGATGCAAAAAGCAGAAACGACATCATTCAGAAAAAGCTGCGCACCGTAGAAACTATCGATGCTGCCGAGGGTGCGGAGATACTGGGACTTGAGGAATAATGCGGAGACAGGGCCAAGGGCCGAGAAAATTTACATCGTGTATCGTAGGGATACGGTGTGCCGTATCAGCAAAAAATGAATTCGTTAAAACGTAGGGGCGGATATTATCCACCTGTCAAAACAGAAAAAACTTTATCTAATATAACCGTTCGTAAATGTCAATTCGGCGGAAGCAAGGCTCCTTGTTGTTTTCGGCAGGGCGCGATTGTGAATTGCGAATTGTGAATTGCGAATTTACAAGAGGTTTGTTTATGTATCACAGAACTTACAGAGAAATTAACTTAAAAGCAATAGAGCACAACTTCGACCTTTTATCGCATAAGGTCAGTGAGGATGTGAAAAAATGTGCCGTTATAAAGGCTGATGCCTACGGCCACGGAGCAGTTCCCGTAGCAAAGGTGCTGGAAAGCAAGGCAGACTATTTCGCTGTAGCCTGCTTCGATGAGGCTATGGAGCTCCGACAGGCGGGTATAACCATTCCCATACTCGTTCTCTCCTACATCTGTCCCGATTATTTCGCTGAGACTGTGGAGAATGACATTACAGCTACTATCTACACTCTCGAGGATGCTCTTATGCTTAATAAAGCTGCAGAGGAAAAAGGTAAAATAGCCAAGGTCCATATCGCTCTTGACACAGGTATGAGCCGTATAGGATTTCCGCTTACGGATGCTTCAGCAGATATAATCATGCAGATAGCCGAGCTTCCTTTTATTGAGACGGAAGGTATTTTCAGTCACTTCGCCAAGGCCGATATGGAGGATGACAGCTATTCAGAAGAGCAGAAAAAAAGCTTCGATGCTTTTCTGTTTAAGCTTTCGGAAAGGGGTGTTGACATTCCTCTTCCTCACCTTTATAACACAGCAGGTGTTTTCCGCTTTGAAAAGAAATATCCTATGGTGAGAATGGGTATCGCCATTTACGGTATTAATCCTATGGATTATCCCACCGAGGATGAGGGCTTGATTCCTGCTATGGAGGTAAAAACCCATGTAATACACATTCATGATGTGGCCGAAGGCGAGGGTATCAGCTACGGTCACACCTATGTAGCTAAAGAAAAAAGAAAAATCGCCACCCTTTCCGTAGGCTATGCTGACGGCTTCCGCAGAGTTCTTTCCAATAAAGGATATGTACTCATAAGAGGAGAGAAAGCCTATGTAACGGGTAAGGTATGTATGGACCTTGTGATGGTGGATGTAACAGATATAAAGGATGCAGCTGTAGGTGATGAGGCAGTAATAATCGGTAAAAGCGCAGACAGAGAAATCTCAGCCAACGATTACGGTAAAATGTATGGCTCCTTCGCTTATGAGGCACTGTGTACCTTCTCTCCCAGAGCTAAAAAGATTTATAAATGAGGTGTAAAAAATGATAAGATTTGAAAGTGACTACACACAGGGTGCAGTACCCGAAATAATAGAAAAATTAGTGGAAACGAATTTAGAGCAGACTCCCGGCTACGGTACGGATAAGTACTGCCTTTCCGCTGCTGAAAAGATAAAAAAAGAAATCGGTAACGAAAACGCTGATGTTCATTTTCTTGTAGGCGGTACTCAGACTAATTACATCTTTATCGCCAGCGCTCTGAGACCTCATCAGGGGGTTATCTCTGCCTGTACGGGACACATAAATGTTCACGAAAGCGGTTCAGTGGAGTCTGTGGGACATAAGGTAATCGGACTTCCCTCAGATGACGGAAAGATTACTGCTGCACAGGTGGAAAAGACTGTAAAGGACCACTATGCTGATCCCACCTTCGAGCATACTGTTCAGCCGAAAATGGTCTATATTTCCTTCCCTACGGAAAACGGTACTATCTATTCTAAAGAGGAGCTTACCGCCCTTTATGCCGTATGTAAGGAAAATGATCTCATTCTTTTCATCGACGGTGCGAGAATGGGCTACGGTCTGGCAAGTGAGAAAAACGACCTTACATTAAAGGACATAGCTGATTTGAGTGATGCCTTTTACATCGGCGGTACTAAGGTAGGCGCACTTTTCGGCGAGGCACTGGTCATCACCAAGGACTCCTGTAAAAAGGATTTCCGCTACATAGAAAAGCAGAAGGGTGCCATGCTCGCAAAGGGAAGACTTTTAGGTCTGCAGTTCGATGTGCTTTTCACTGACGGACTTTACCATAAAATTTCACACCACGCCGCTGCTCTTGCCATGAGAATCCGTGAAGCCTTCCTTTCAAAGGGCATAGAGCTGTACTACGATTCCTACACGAATCAGCAGTTCCCCATTCTTACCGATGAGCAGCTTTCGAAGCTTAATGAGCATTTCGTTTCATCCTACTGGGCTAAGGCAGGTGAGAAAACAGCTGTCCGTTTCTGTACCAGCTGGGCAACACCTGAGGAGGATGTGGACTTCCTTATAGAAAAGATAATGGAGCTGTGAGATTATGAGAATGAGAAAAAAGAAAAATCTTGACACCCGACTCGAGGCGGTAAGAGATTACATACTTGACCTGCCTTTGGGTGACGAGAAAGATTTTAATAAAGCCATCGAGGAAAAGAGCCTTATCGACTATAAGGAGATTTTCGGAAACGATAATCCCGTGAGAATGGAAATCGGCTGCGGCAGAGGTCAGTTCGCCATGGAGATAGCCAAAAGGCATCCCGATGTGAACTTCATCGCTGTGGAAAAGGTGCTGAATGTCATCGTTCTGGCCTGTGAGAAAGCCAAAAAGGAAGGACTTACGAACATTAAGTTTATCTGCGGCTCTGCGGAATATCTGCCGAAGTTCATTCCCGAAAAGAGCATAGAGCTTCTCTATCTTAATTTCTCCTGTCCCTATCCTAAGGCAAGATATGCGAGACACAGACTTACACACCGATTTTTTCTCGACATTTACCGTAATCTTCTAAAAGACGGTGCGGAAATACATCAGAAAACCGATAATATGCACTTCTTTGAATTCTCTATAGCAGAGCTTTCACAGAGTGGATATAAGATTAAGAATGTTTCTCTCGACCTTCATAACAGTGATTTCGAGGGTAACATCGTGACCGAGTATGAAAAGAGATTTTCCGACCTCGGTCAGCCTATTTACAGGCTCGAGGCCTGGTATTAATCAGAAAAAAATAAAATGACATATATGAAAGGAAAGATAAAAATGAGTAAAGTTAAAAACGAAGCTAAAATCAAAAACCCCCTTATCGTAGCTGTCCGTGAGCAGTTAGAGCACAGAGCCACATGGCTCTACCTTCTCTGCGACGAGGCAAGTAAAAGAGGACTCGATCCCAAGGATTTCGGTTCAGCCGCTGTTAAGCGTTGCGGTCTTATGCAGGGTAAGGGTCTCGTAGAAAAGGGTAAGACAGATTCACTCAAGGGTCTTCGCAAGACTCTTTTCACCAAGCCTGCACAGTGGGTTTTTGAAATGGATGTTAAAAACTGCACAGATGATGAGCTTGAAATTCACTTCCATTACTGTCCTCTCGTAAAGGCATGGCAGAAGGCAGGCTGCAGTGACGAAGAAATCGCTATGCTCTGCGACATCGCCATGTGCGGCGACAGAGGTATCGGTGAGCGCTACGGTGCAGAGCTTGATTTACCTAAAACTATCGCTAACGGTGATGATATTTGCCATTTGAGATACCATAAAAAATAAGGACCGATAACGGGATGAGGGCCGAGGGTGCGGACTGATGCGTGCCTGACTGCGGTAAAACTAAGTATAAAATAATACTTGAATATGTAATTTCGATTTGGTATAATATAAGCACTACATCAAAAATTAATAAGTGTCATCATGCTCGGAGTGGACATTTTTATTTCGGTAAAAATGTTGACTTCTGTTTTCGCATTCCTTGTATGATGGCGAAATATTTTTGGTGTGGTAGCTAATCGAGGTCGCATTTTTCGTGTGTGTTGACTTTGGTTGGCACACACTTTTTTATTTTTAAGGAGATGGATAGAATGAAAAAGACGATGAAGAAATTAATGTTTCTTATGGTTATGGTTATACTGTGTATGGGTGTGGCTATGACAGCAGGTGCAATTGAAGGTGGCAAATGCGGCGATAATACATATTGGACTTTTGATGAAAATACAGGTGAACTTGTAATATATGGTGAAGGCGATATGTATGAAACATTAGAAGTAACTGATATATGTTTGCATCCTTGGTTCGTGTATTCGGAAAAAGTAACGTCATTGGTTATCAGAGAGGGTGTAACAAGTATAGCAAGCGGCGCCTTTTCTGTATATCCGTATCTGGAAAAGGTTGAGCTTCCGGACAGCATTACGAGAATAGAGGATTGGGCGTTTTATATGTGTTTAAGCCTTACAGATATAAATATTCCTGGAGGATTGGTTAGTATAGGTGATAATGCGTTTGATGGTTGTGAAAGTCTCGAAAGTATAAAACTCCCTGACAGTGTTGCAAGCATAGGAAGTTCAGCTTTTTATGATTGCAAAAAATTTGAAAGCATAATACTTCCGGAAAAATTGACAAGTATAGAAGACAGTCTGTTTTGCGGATGCACGAATCTCGAGAATATAACAGTACCTGATGGTATAAAATCCTTAGGTATATGTGCCTTCGATGATACGGCATATATTGAAAACAGAGATAATTGGGAGGATGGGGCTCTTTATATCGGAAATTGTCTGGTAGCTGTAGATACTGACGTCAGTGGAACATTTGCTGTTAAAGACGGCACGGCTTGCATTGGTGGTCGGGCTTTTGAAAATTGTGCAAATTTAACAGAGACAGTGCTTCCTGATAGCATTGTAAGTATAGGTTATAACGCGTTTTACGGTTGTGAGAATCTAACGGAAGTAGTGCTTTCTGATAGTTTGGTAAGCATAGGTCGGTATGCATTTAACGGTTGTAAAAATTTGAAGAATTTAGACATTCCTGATAGTGTAACGGAAATTAAAGACGGAGCGTTTCAAGGATGTACTGATCTTTGTATCAGCATACCGGAAAGCGTTGAAAGTGTAGGAGAATATGCACTTGATAGTTGTAAGCAAGCAAGTATTCCCAACAATATTCATTACCACTACTATGATTATTACAGAAATAACGGAATCTGGAAGAACGGAGGCTATTACAAGGGCAATTGTTTGCTCTATGTAGATAAGAAAACAGAGGGTGAATTCAATGTAATAGCAGGGACTGATTGTATAATGAAAAATGCATTCCGTTACTGTGAAGGTATTACAAGTGTGACAATACCCGATTCTGTTACAAGGATAGAAGAAGGCACGTTTCAGGGGTGTAAAGCCTTGAAAAGCATAAGCATTCCTAATAGCGTTACAAGTATAGGCGGAAGTGCTTTTTATGGCTGTGAAAGCCTTAAAAGTGTAGAGATACCTGACAGTGTAACAACTATAGGAGCGAACGTTTTCAAAAACTGTACAAGTTTGGAAAGTGTTATTATACCGGATAGCATGAGTGGCATAGGTTATGACAGCTTTGATAATTGTACAAGTTTGAAAGACATCTGCACTCCTGAAAGTATAGTATATGTAGGTCCGGTTACTTTTGACGGATGCACTGCACTCGAAAGTGTAACATTTTCTAAAAATATAAAGTATTTAGTCGCATACTTTGACGGATGCACATCTCTTAAAGATATTACATTACATAACGGTATAACTTTAATTAACGATGATATATTTGTTGGATGTGAAAATCTGGAAAATATATATTTTATAGGAACTGAAGAACAGTGGAATGATATGTGGTGGATGTATGAAGGTCAGGAGATTGTAACTAATGCAAAAGTTCATTTTATTGAACCTGACTATCATGTCCATTCTCACACTGTGTCTGTTGTTGCTCCCTCCTGCACAGAAAAAGGACATTTGATTATTGCCTGTGAATGTGGAGATAACTATTCCGAATACACAGATGAAATTCCGCATGATTTTAAAGAAACAGAAACGGTTGCTTCTACCTGTACAAATGAAGGATATACACTTTATGTATGTGACTGTGGCGACAGTTATAAGGAATACAGCGACAAAATTCCTCATAGCTACACAAAAGCTTATGTAATAGAGCCTACTTGTAAAGATGAAGGCTACACTGCTTATATTTGTGAGTGCGGCGACATTTATAAGTATAACTACACTGAGAAGACAGGGCATTACATCGAAGGTAATGAATGCACAGTATGTGGAGAAAAATGCTACTGTATTTGTCATGCAAAACATATAGGTGCATTTGTCTATAAATTATTTAAACTTTTGGATAATATATTTGATTTAAATCTTGTTTATAAGGTTTTCGGTATTGGGGACATCTGCTCCTGCGGAGTAGCACATTATTAATATTAACACAAGGGGACGGGTTCCCTGTGCCTACGGCACAGCGGTAACCCGTCCCCTTGTGTATCCGTCAGACTGTCGTCTGCCACCTCCCCTTGATGAAAGGGGAGTTTTTTTGCCTCTCAGTCACTTCGTGAC
>JAZUOC010000272.1:0-13087 GCA_045604465.1 Acutalibacteraceae bacterium | reverse complement strand
TAGGGATAACGTCCTGTAAGAGTAGCGAAACGTGCGGGTGAGCAGACGGAATAGCCTGAGTAGAAGTTTGTGAAATTAAGACCGTTTTCACCGATGGAGTCCATATTTGGTGTGTCATAGATAGCACCGTTAAGGGAAGTATCACCGTAGCCCATATCGTCCATAAGAATGAAAAGAACATTGGGATTGTCGCTCTTTGTCTTGTCCACATTTTTAAGGTAATCGTCGTGACCGTCCCAGAGTCTGTCTGCTACGGGCTTCGTTCTTACGTTGCCGAAAAGCACTGCGAAAACAGATGACACCATCAGAAGAATGCTCAGACCGAAGGAGGAAACCTTTTTAAGAGCAGTCTTTTCGCACTTTTTCTTGGCAAGGAAGAAAAGACCCCATAAGCAAATGGCAGCAGGAAGAGCTAAAAGAAGGTTGCCGCCAAGTCTCGTAAGGAAAGAGCCTTCACCTGAGGAAAGAGCGTTTGCGGCACTTGACCAGCCGGCAGATTTCTCGGAAATGAAAGCACCGAAGCCTGCATCTGCACCCCAGATTACGTGGAAGATAATCATACCAACTGCAGAAGCGGCATAGCCGAAAATCATGGGAGCGTAAACTTTTTTCTTAATAATGAGGGAAAGAAAAATAATGGCAGACATAATGCAGCAGTAAAGAAGACTTACAAGATTAATAAGGTTAAGTCTTGTTATAAGCTGAACTGCCATAACTGCTATACCCAGAACCATCAGGATAATGGGGAACACCTTCTTCGAGGTGTCAAGAGTGACTTTTTTGCTCATAAATTCACCTTTTGCCGTTTTACGGAACGGCACCTTTCTCTTTAATAGGTAAATTATATATTATTTAAGGGAAGTAGTCAACCGAAAAATTAAATTTACGGCTATACTTTTGACTTTATTTGTGTTATTATACTTTCAGAAAAAATCAGAGGTGCATTCTATGAGCATTATAACAGATGATATTCTTTCATTGAAAGAAAAAATAAAGAAAATAGCCCTTAGTGAAAGCAGGGTTAAAGATTTCGAATTTTCGAAAATCACTGTCAGACCCTTTAAAAGTAAAAACGGGACTGTCTGGCAGCTCGAAAAGTTCAGGGATAATAAGGTTTTTCACGAAAATCTTTCGAAGGATGACTTTATTTTTTGGCTCAGTGAGACAGGCGAAAAAATTTTCCGTCAGATTTCTCTTACGGCAGAGGGCGTGAACATTCACTACACGGTTTTTCCGGACAAGATAAAGAGAAAAGAAACAGCGAACACCGTGAAAAAGGTAGAGCCGAAAAGCCACAATAAAGAAAAGTCCTACATATTGAAGCAGGGTGAAAATATACCCGCCCTCGTAGATCTGGGCGTATTTACCAAGGATTTCAAGGTAGTAAACAGTAAGTACGACAAGTATAAACAGATTAACCGTTTCATCGAAATTATCGACGACAGCTTCAATAAAATGAATAAGGACGAAATCACCATTTTAGATTTCGGCTGCGGTAAATCCTATCTCACTTTTATCGTGTATTATTATTTCACTCACATTAAAAAGGTTAAGGCCACGGTTTTAGGCTATGACCTTAAGGAGGATGTGGTGGAAAGCTGTAATAAAATAGCGGAACGCTACGGCTATGACGGTCTTAGGTTTTATGTGAATGACGTAACCAAGGGTGAGCTTTTTGAGGGTGAGGTGGATATGGTAATTACTCTCCACGCCTGTGACATCGCCACGGATTATGCTCTTTATCACGCCATCAGCCATAAGGTGAAGCACATCTTTTCCGTACCCTGCTGTCAGCACGAAATCTGTTCTTCGATAAAAAAAGGCGGAGACTTCGACATTCTGCTTTCTCACGGTCTTATCAAGGAACGTTTTTCTGCACTTCTGACCGACAGTATCCGTGCAGAAATTCTTCGCCTGTACGGCTATGAGACGGATATTATCGAGTTCGTGGACTTCGCTCATTCACCGAAAAATCTCATGCTTCGCTGTAAGCTGAAAAAGCCCCTTATACCTGACCTTTCGGGAATAGAGGAGCTTATGGGAAAATATTCGTTTAAGCAGAAATTATATGACCTTGTAAAAGGGTAAAGATTAAGAGAGCCGGGTGTCGGCTCTCTGTTTTTATCTGAATATATCTATTATTTCTGTTTTACCTGTAGAGTCATAAACTACAGCCTGTAAGCTTTTCATGGTCCAATCAGCCTTTGCACGGAGATAACAGCCACCGTTTTCGCTGTGTTTTCGTCCGTCGCTGTAAATGTAGCCTTCCTGTGGAACATCTGCATTTCCGTTGTAGTTCCATTCAGAGATTCCGCCGTAAAGACTTATGTCAGAATTTAATTCATTTTTGTAGGCATAAAGCGAATTAGAATTAACATAGTAGGTGAAAAGGGGAACGGATGATGCTTTGTCGCTGAAGCTCAGATCATTATTTCCTAAGTATACTCTGCTGCCGTCTGAAGATACAGTACAGTAAAGATACTCTATACCTATTTTGTTCAGCAGATTGTAATCCAGCCTGTCTGTGACCTTTCTTTCATCGAGATCATAAATTATCAGTCCGAAGGTACCCGACATAATTAGCGTACCGTTTTCACAGTATTCTATTTTCGGCATTTCGGCTCCGATGTTCATACTCTCAATATCCGAGAGGTTTATTTCACCACCACCTACTAAAATAGTAGGCTCTTCTATTAAAAGGGCGGTAAAGCTTTCGTATACAGAGACATTTTTAGGTGCGTATATTACTGCGAAATATCCCCAGTAATTCTGCTCTCTGTACTCATCAGCCGCATTTGACGGGAACGAATAAATAAGTGCGGTCATAAACCCGTTATCATAGTAAAAATCCGTCACATTATATCGGTTAGTGCCTGAATTATCGGGAATATAGACGATATATAAATCCTTTTCATCCTTTACCCTTTCGTATTTCTCGCTTACTTCGGAGACACTTGTGAGACCTGTACCTTTTTCGTTTACGTCAATGTATGAGGCGTAATCGTTGATGAGGTTTTCTACGTCCGTCTCTCTGTAAATCAGACAGTGTTTACCGTCATAAACCTGCTTATTGCCGTTTCTTATAAGGTGAGAGCTGTTGAGTGCTTTTTCTCTTACTGCCTTTTCAAATCCGCTTGAATCAAGCAGGTGTTCAGGAGAGGGATAAACAGGAACGATGTCATAGGTGAATTCCACAGCATTATGTGCGTAAGTGACAGGTTCGCTTGTCTGCAAATCTCCGTGAGGGAGAGAGGTGGTTGCTTCTTCGTTTAGTGTTACACCGATACCGAACTGCTTTTTAGCTTTTTCGAAAACTTCTTCCTCTAACTGCTTGTCGATTTCTTCCGTGCTTCCGAAATCGGCTAAATGAGCGCCTGCACCTCTTACATGCTCGGTCATATCCTTATAAATAACTCTGCCGTCCTTTACATCAAACTCAAACTCGCATACGCCCTGAGAACACCATTTCTTTTTAACGGTATAATCGGCATTTATGAAAGCGGAGCAGTTATAAATCATATACAGCTTTATGCTCTCAGGCATCGTCCTGTTATCTGATGAATAGCTGATATTTTCTTCGATTACATAATGAGCTTCTGTAGTGAAAACAGAATCACGGACCTGCGAATAGCCGAAATAGTCAACCAGAAGCTCTGAAACAAGCTCTTCTGTCTGCTGTCTTATGAAAGCCATATTAAGCTCTGTAGTCATTATATTTCTTATCTTGTCGGCATCACGGGAGGTGAACAGATACTGACACTGACCCTCTTCACTCTTCCATATATGCTTAAAATCACGGCTTATACACAGCTCGAAAGACTGAACATCGCCTTCTATCCCTTTTATAACATAGGAAGGCTCAGGGAAAAAGTCAGTGCTTTCATAGTCATATTCCTCGGTGAGTCTTTTATTGACTTTTATGCTGTCAATAAGCTCACTCATAACATCTATCTGCTTTTTATCGGTGAAAATATACGCATTTTCCGGAGTACCGATTTCAAGTCTGCTTACTTTAGGAGATGACAGAGGCTCATACTGATAGCCTTCCGCTAAGGTAACACCCTTGGGTACTGTAAGAAAGCACACAGCTGTTACGATACATGCTGTAACTCCCGCAAGCAGAATCCAGAAAGTGGGTTTTCTGTAATTAAGTACATTCTTCACTCTGTCCTTTATACCTACCTCGCCGAAGGCTAAGGGACAGGCGGCTATTCTTTTTCTGTTTATACTGCAGTTCAGAAGTGCATAGGAATACTCCTTACATTCTTCTTTGGCGTATTCCTTTACCACCTTTTCGTCACAGGCGAGCTCAATATCTCTGCACAGAAGCACATAAGCCAGCCACAGCAGAGGGTTAAACCAGTAAACAGACAGCAGTAAAAATGCTAAAGGCTTGATAAGATGGTCTTTTCTTTTAAGATGCGCCCTTTCGTGAGCGATTACATATTCTGTGTCTTTATCACTGATGCTGTACGGAAGATAGATTTTTGGCCTGATGACACCTAAAATGAAAGGCGAGGGAACATTTTCACTCTGATAAACATTATCCGTAAGCTTAGTAGCGGTGCCGACCTTTCTTTTAAGGGTCACATAAGTGAAAAGGGTGTACAGACACATTACGATTATTCCGATTATCCACAGATATGATGCGACTGCGGTGATAACCTGTAACGGGTTGACGCTGTTTTCGGGGCTTGAGGCAAGAGCCTCGGAAATGACAGGATTAATCACTTCGTTTACTGCGTTAAAGCCGCTGTCAAAGGTAGGTGACATTTCATAAAGAGCAGAGGGTGCGATGAACTGCTTCGAGGGCAGAAGACTGAAAACACTCTCTAAAGAGAAGGGGAGTACGAGCCTGATTCCCACTATTGACCACAGGACACAGTGTACCCATTTCGGTGCTTTTTTCAGAAGGGAACGCAGCAGGATTACAGCTAAAACGAGCCAGCCGGCATTTATGCTGAGATTAAAAAATGTGAGAAAAATGTTTTCCATAAAGGCGCCCCCCTTTTTTATTTTTCGATAATGCTGATAATTTCTTGGATTTCCTTATCTGTAAGCTTTTTCTTTTTAGAGAAGGCAGCGATAAAAGCAGGAAGCGAGCCTTCGAAACGGCTTTCGAGCATTTCGTCTACCTCTGCCTTTTGTGCCTCTTCTTTGGAAATCAGAGAGGTAACTACAGCGTTTTCATTTTTTACCACACCTCTGTCCGAAAGGCGTTTGATAACCGTGTAGGTGGTTGTTTTCGACCATCCTAATTTTTCTTTGCACTTTTCTGAAAGCTCTCTGCTGGAAATGGGTTCATTTTCCCATAAAATCAGACAGAAGCGGTATTCACTTTCGAAAATTTTCGGTACATTCATTATTATCACTCCTTATTCTAATCTGTTAGAACAATTATATTCTAACGCATTAGAACGATTTTGTCAAGTGATAAAATAAAAAAGCAACCGAATTTTTTTCAGTTGCTTTACAGTATTATTAATCAAATCTTATCTCTGCCTTATTTCTTGGCGGTATTCTCTCGTATTTCACATCGGGATAGCCGAGAACGAGACAGGTGACAGGGGAGTGACCGTCGGGAAGTTTAAGCATCTTTTTCACTTTAGGACTGAACTTTGATGCAGCTACGAAAAATCCGCTGTAAAGTACACCTATTCCCATAGTAGCCGCTAAAAGCTCCATATAGGATGAGGCGAGACAGGCGCTGGTGTTTCCTTTACTGCTGACGATGATGACGGTGGTAGAGCCTTTGAAAAAGAAATTATCGTCTATAGTGACATTACCGATGTATTTTTTAATAGGGGAGGCTACCTTCATAGCACTGCGGAAAAGCTTCACACATTCCTTTTCGATTTTTGGAACAGATTTGCGAAGAACAGTAAATGCGAAATCCTGAGCATTGGTGCCTGTGGGGCAGTAGCGTCCCGCTTCGATAATTTTTTCTATATCCTCAATAGGGATTTCTTCATCCTTGAATTTACGAACGGTTCTTCTGCTTTTCATAGCCGAAAGAAGCTCGTCACTGTCTATTTTCGTCACGTTGAAGGCCTTTTCTCCCTCATAATCCTTATAGTTTGCCATAGTTACGGCACCTGTGGGACAGATAGCATAGCAGTGACCGCACTGAATACAGCGTTCATACATATATTCTGCCTTGCCGCCGATAATTTTAAGCTTTTCGGAAACACAGTCGGCGACACATTTTCCGCAGCCGATACATTTTTCCTTGTCGATAATAACAGGCTTCATTTCTTTTCTCCTTTAAGTGTTATATCAGAATTATATCAGCCTTATTTTTTTATGTCAATTTAATTTTTATTAAAATACAAGGGCACAGACGGACTGTACCCTTGTGTTATTTTATCTTTCGGGAGGAGTAGTGGTGGCTGTTACCACATCAATAATGTTACTTTTAGTGGTTTCTTCATATATATCTGTCGATACTGCCTTAATATCTTCTTCGGAAACGATGATGCAGCTTCTTTCCTTGTCGCCCGTGTCAAGATTATGCTCGATAATCTTGTTATTATCGATGGTGTAGAGAAGATTTCCGATATATGTGCCTCTGAAGAGGTTGCTGAAATGATAGCCGTAGTAGGTTACATTATAGCCCTTACTGCTTGCCACATAATGAATGTAGCCAAGATGATCTTTAATTTTGCCGTCCTCGACAGTGACAGTCTGGATGCTTTTTACTGTGTTGCCGTCACGGTAATGGCTGACAGGAATACCTATCATATTTCTTTCGCTGTAGTAGAACAGTGCCTTCGGATTTTGGTTGACGAGAGAATATGCATCCTTGATAACGAAGGTGTCAGTCTCCTTCGGATTTGTCTTGTCTCTTACATCGAAAACAGAAACCTTTACCGTGTCTGATTTCACATTTTCATCCGTTCCGTCGTAGCCTATTCCCACGAGATATCCTTCAGCGATGGGATGAAGATAGGTGGAGTAGCCGGGTATTTTTAGCTCGCCTGTAATGGCAGGTGCCGTAGGCTCGGAGAAGTCGATGATAAACAGGGGATCAGTGTTACGGAAGGTCACTACATAGCCCGTATCACCCATAAAGCGTACAGCCTTAACCTGCTCATCCTTCGCTATATCCGTAAGCTCACCGATTACCTTTAGTTCTTCGTCGAGAACATAGACACAGCTTATATCCACGTTTTTACGGTAATCGTAATAGCAGGCAGCTACTCTTAAATTACCCAGATATTCGTCAAAGGAATACTGATTTAAGCATTCACCCTTGAAGGAGCCTGTTGCCTTGTGGGTGATTTCGGTTCCGCTGAGTGCGAAGGAGTTCACTACGGTTTTTACAGATCCGTCTTCGTCTCTGTTTTCATAATCTGAGGAGTAAACATAGAGAGTTTTCGCCGTGGAGTAAATCTCAAAGCCGTCACCTAAAACGGAAATGGCATCAGGCTTACTGTCGGGCTTACCTGTATCAAAGGCAGAAACTACGATGTAACGGGTGCTGTCCTCGTCTATCATATAGCATCTGGAGTAAGTAATACAGTCGCAGTCTACACGGGGAATGGCATTATTTTCTACCTCAGTGGCAGATGAGCCTCTGACTGTGTAGTTAGTAACGGTGTAAAGTATGCCGCCTACCATTCTCGAGGAAACATAGCTTCCGTCCTGGTCGAAGCGTCTTATCTCTGCAGGGGCGTGTTTTTTGCTTATGTCGTAAATCACTGCATAGGTTTTTTCGTTATAGGTACAGATAGCTGTCAGAATGTTTCCGTCCAGATAAATATCCTCGATGTGCATATCAGTGCTGATGTCGAGCTCTTTGTCCTTTTCCTTGATTTCCTCCAAAACCTCTGAGTCCTTGAGGTCGATCTTTCCTCTGTAGACTTTTTTCATATTTTCCGTGTCCACTACCGTAATGGCATTAGTGTCAGAGTAATTACCGGGATGGTTCACGATGTAAAGGTATCTGCCGTCATTTTTTATGATGTCACCCTCGTCCACATCCGTTACCTGCACATTGGTGGTGCCGTGGGGTACGGTGTCTGTGGCAGATTCTTCGAGATTTGCTCCTGCCTGTGCCTGAGGAGCTGCTGTTACTGCCATAGTAGGTGCCATATTCATATCGTCACCTCGTGCGGATTCGACTTCGATAGCATCATCACTTACTCCGAAGAACACTATGTCGGTTGCGTAGTTAAAAACTGTGTCGATATAGTCGTCTATCTTACCCTCGGTGTACATTTTTACGAAATGGTTTTTGAGATCCTTTTCGCTTTTTGCTACCTTAAGACCGGGAGCAGAGGGAGCTTTTGTTTCCGTGATGTTTTCTTTTGTCAGCTGTTCTTCGGCTGTCTCTGTGTTATTGCTTACGGCAGGAGCTGTGGAGGGCACCGTGGGCTGATCCACATCGACGAATTCACTTCGGAGCCCGACAGAAAATACGGCGACGATTAAAATTATAAACATGGCTGCTGCCGAAAGAACCTTGGGTAATATTCTGACCTTTGCTTTCTTTTCGGGAGTAACACCTTTTTCCTTCAGCGTTTTTATCATATTATTCTTCGAAAGGCTTTCGGGAAGGTCGATTTCCTTTTCGAATTCTTCTTTTAATATATCTTTCTTCATCTTAACACCTCATCTGTATGTAGCATCTGTCTTAATTTTTCTGTGCTTCGCATAAGTTTAGAACGTACTGTCGAATCCTTCATACCCATCATCTTTCCTATTTCCTTGCTCGTATATCCGGCTGTGTAAGAAAGCAGAATAATCGCTCTTTCTTCTTCTGTCAGCTTTTCGAGAGAGTTTCTCAGGCTTATGATTTCGCTTCTGTCCGAGTCCTCCTCACATAAATCGATGAGTGAGGTGTACTCGACGGATTCTCTTGCTCGGATTTTTTCAGTAAGTGCCTTATTACAGCAGTTATAAAGAATCTTAAACAGCCAGCTTTTAAAGCTCGCAGGCTTTTTCAGTATGCCTATTTTTTGAAATGCCGTAAGAACGCACTCGCTTACACAGTCCTCGGCAAGAGTGGAACTGCCAAGATAGTAAAGGGCGAACTTATACATATCTTTGCTGTAGGTCTCATAGAGTATACCGAAGGCTTCAATATTTCCTTCTTTTGCTTTGATTACGAGATTGTTAATAATTTCTGAGCTCATATTTATCACATCCGTTCATACTATTAGATGAAAAAAAGATCAGTTCTGTTGCATTAATTTTACATAATTTTTTTCTTTTTTACAAGCATATACTATTAATAACTCTGACCGTGAAAGGATTTTATATGGCAGATAAAGCGAAAAGAGACAGAATTATGAAAAAAGCGCGTTCTGTTATAAAGGTCAGAACCGATGACGGACGGATAAAAAGTGATGTCAACGGCTCTTATACCGGTGTACCTTCCGATAAAAATGACAGGCCCGTTCAGGATGCGGATGACCTTTAAGTAAGGTTCAGGCAACGGTGGGGCGGGGGCGGAAGGTGAAGCCCCGGGGCTTCACAACGGCGCTTCCCGCAGGGAATCGCCGCCCCGTATACGGGGCTTCCGCCCCCCTCGCTTCCCTAAAAATACACACCCTTATTAATTATTTCATAAAAAGGTTGACTTTTGGAAAGTTATTCATTATAATAAAGTTGTTAAAAAGGCGATTTATATGTTCGCCTAAATTTCAGGAGGTATTCAAATATGAAAAAAGCTCTCTCTATTTTAATGTCAGTTCTTATTATCGCATTATCATTCTCTATGGTATCAAGTGCTGCAGCTTACAAGTGTGAGTGTGTAGATCACGTGGCTGAGGATTGCAAATGCTGCATCTACTGCCCTAATCTCGATAAGCATTATCTCACCTCATGTGCCGTAAATGTTGACGGTACACTCAAGTATGCTAATCCCGAAGCACCTGAAGAGGAAAGATATGTCGAGCTCTGCTGTAAGGAATGTACAGGTATTCTTCCCTGCACCTGCGGATGCTCATGCTGTACTCTTTCCGAAGAGGACATCGAAAATATGAATCCTGACCAGATTTTTGATGAACAGCAGCAGGAACAGATCATTGACACCTTCCAGAAGGTTCTCGGACGTTTACGTGATCTGTTTGATAAGTTCTTCGATGCTATCTTCGAGTTCTTAAGACTTGACGAGATCTTAGGCCGTAACTAAGAGTTAAAGAGCTACATAAAGGCTGTCTTCGGACGGCCTTTTTATTTGATATAAATATTAACTTTTTTTTAATAAACTATTGACTTTTTTATTTCCTTCATATATAATTTAAGCATATTGAGGGGTACCTCGATAAATTTAAAAAGGAGGCAGTAATAATGGATCAGTTTAAGGCTATCGTAGAAGCAATCGTTATCTATTTTCTTCAGGTTTTAGAGTATTTCGAATTTGAAGGTGTTGACGTTGACGGCTTCACAGCTTGGTTAGAAGAACAGAAGAACAAATAATCAAGTATAACTACAAAGAAAAATTTATAAGGAGAAACACATAATGGAAATCTTTACCGATGTAAACAAGATGTATAAATTACTTTTCGATCTCATCAATAAGGTTCTTGCTATCTTAGGCCTTGAATATGTAATCGAAGGTTACGGTTTCGATCCCGAAACAGGTAAGTTCGGCAAGCTTGACGAAATCACAGAATAATTCTTATTTGAATTAAACAATTGTTTAAGAACAAAACCCACCAACAGGTGGGTTTTGTTTTTTCTGTCTGTAAATATTGACTTTTACGATTTAAAGGTATATAATTAAAGGGTAAATAAGTTACAGGAGGAATAATTATGTTTGAAAACTTAGAAACTTATATCAGCGGTATTTTAGAATGGTTTAAAAAGCTTTACACCATTATCTTCGAATTTCTCGGAGACATCGGTGTAGAAGCATAACAGATTGAGAATTAAAAGTAAAAGAGACTGTTCAGGCTGAGCAGTCTCTTCTTATTTTATCTGAATTTATCGAAGAATCTCTTCTTTTCCTCGCCGATGGTTGTGCCGTCGTCGATATTGTTCTTCGGCTTATTGGGAAGGGAATCATTGAATTTTCTGAGCATTTCCTTCTGCTCGGAGTTAAGATTTTTCGGTACCTCGACTATTATCTTAACGTACTGGTCACCCTTATTTCGTGAAGATAACTGCTGAATACCTCTGCCTCTGAAGCGGAAAACCTCACCGGGCTGTGTGCCTGCGGGAAGCTCGTATTTGACCTTGCCGTCGAGAGTGGGGATGTAAAGTGTGTCACCTAAAGCAGCCTGAGCGTAAGTAACGGGAACCTCGCACCAGACATTGAAGCCGTCACGCTCGAAGAAGGGGTGGGGACGAACATTAACATTTACACGAAGATCGCCCGAGGGACCGCCGTTTATGCCGGGATTACCGCCGCCGCTGACATTGAGAGCCTGTCTGTCGTCAATACCTGCGGGTATATTTATTTCTACGGTCTGAGGCTTTGATTCGAGACCTGTACCGCGGCACTTCTGACAGGGCGTTTTGACTATTTTACCCTTACCGCCACATTCGTTACACTGTCTGGTGGTGCTCATAACACCGAAGGCGGTTCTCTGCTGTATGTTTACCTGACCTCTGCCGTTACAGGTGGGACAGGTTTCGGGAGAGGTACCCTTCGCGGCACCTGTACCCGAGCATTCGTTACACTTGTCTACTCTGGTTATGTTCACCTTTTTCTTACAGCCTTTTGCCGCTTCCTCGAAGGAAATAGTTACATTGGTCTGAATGGTTGAGCCTTTACGGGGAGCGTTGGGGTTCTGCTGTCTGCCTCCGCCGAATCCTCCGAAGCCACCGAAGCCGCCTCCGAACATACTACCTAAAATATCGCCAAGGTCGAAATCACCGCCAAATCCGCCGAAACCGCCTCCGAATCCGCCTGCACCGAAGTTAGGGTCTACGCCTGCGTGACCGTACTGATCGTAGCGAGCCTTTTTATCGCTGTCGGAAAGGACCTCATAGGCTTCATTTGCCTCTTTGAATTTAGCTTCTGCAGCAGCATCACCGGGGTTAAGGTCGGGATGGTACTGTTTGGCGAGCTTACGGTATGCTTTTTTTATTTCATCCTCTGAAGCGCCCTTGCTTATACCGAGGACCTCGTAGTAATCGCGTTTATTTTCTGCCATTTAATTTATCTTCCTCTCAAAGAGTGAAATCATAACACGGGCTGTCCGAGAAGAACAGCCCATTTTTATCAGTTTAATCAGTTAGCATCTGTAAAGTTTGCATCTGTGTAGCCTGCATCTGTGTAACCGCCGTTATCGGCAGCACCGCCGAAATCACCCTGGTTGAAGCCACCCTGAGCACCTGCGAAATCGTTAGGGTTAAAGCCCTGTGCACCCTGAGGATTAGCCTGCTGGTACATCTTTTCGCTGAGCTTGTAGAATGCCTGTGTAAGAGCTTCCTTTTCGTTTTTGATAAGGTTGATGTCTTCACCCTTGAGAGCATTCTTAAGAGAATCTATCTTAGCCTGAATGTCAGCCTTGTCGTTTTCGTCGAGAGCCTTGGCAGCATCCTCGGAAAGAATTTTTTCACACTGGTAAACCATCTGATCTGCTTCGTTTCTGGTGTCGATTTCTTCACGGCGTTTTTTGTCTTCCTGTGCGAACTGCTCAGCTTCTCTTACAGCCTTTTCAATGTCTTCCTTGGACATATTGGTAGAAGATGTGATGGAGATAGACTGTTCCTTACCTGTACCGAGGTCCTTAGCTGAAACGTGAACGATACCGTTGGCATCGATGTCGAAGGTTACTTCGATCTGAGGAACACCACGGCGTGCGGGCATAATACCGTCGAGGCTGAATACGCCGAGGGTTTTGTTATCTCTTGCGAATTCACGTTCACCCTGAAGAACATGAACCTCTACTGAAGGCTGATTATCTACAGCTGTGGAGAAAATCTGGCTCTTCTTTGTGGGGATAGTGGTGTTTCTTTCGATAACCTTAGTGTTGATACCGCCCATGGTTTCGATGCCGAGTGAAAGGGGAGTAACGTCGAGAAGAAGAAGGCCCTTAACGTCGCCGCCGAGAACGCCTGCCTGAAGTGAAGCACCGATGGCTACACATTCGTCGGGGTTGATGCCCTTGAAGGGTTCTTTACCGATGTA
>JAZUOC010000271.1:0-1864 GCA_045604465.1 Acutalibacteraceae bacterium | reverse complement strand
TGAGGTATTCCTTATCGTCGCCGTAGTAGCCGTACTCATTTTCACACTGAAGCATAATGACATTTCCGCCGTTAGTGAAAAGGTGAGGCTTCACCTGCTCAAACAGCTTTACGAGATAACGGTCAAAGTATTTTATGTAGGCTTTATTACTGCATCGGATTTCTATTTCGTCGTCAGCCTGAATCCACCAGGGAAGGCCGCCGAACTCCCACTCCGCACAGATGTAGGGACCGGGTCTTACGATAGCCATAAGGCCCGCCTCTGCAGCCTTCTTCAGAAAAAGAGAAATATCAAGATTACCGTCGAAGTCGTAGACACCCGGCTGTTTTTCGTGGAGATTCCACGCACAGTAGGTTTCCACACAGTTACAGCCCATCGCTTTCATCTTTTTAAAAATATCGCTCCATGTGTCGGGCATATTACGGAAATAATGAACGGCACCCGAGATAATCTTAACGGGTTTACCGTCTTTTATGAATTCATTACCATTAATTTCAAAAGTCATATTTACACCACCGTTAGTTTTCTTATACGGATTATATCATTTACTTTGGTTTTTATCAATGTTTCTATCCTTTTTCTTCAGACTTTTTACCATCAGAACTGATGCGAGTACGAAAGCACAAAGAATTATAAAAAGGAAATAAGGAAATACTCCTGCCGATACCCTTTCGGCAATAATACCGAAAATCGGCGGAAGTGTCATTATTCCCACATAGGTCGAAGCCAGCTGTACACCGATTACCGACGAGGAAATATCTCTGCCGAAAAGCGACGGGACAAGATAGGAAAGGTTCGGAAATGCAGGTCCCATACCGAAGCCGAAAAGCAGAAGTCCCACAGCCGCCACAAAGGACGGAAGGGGTAAAGCGATGATTACACAAGCAGTAAGCAGAATTCCTACGCAGATGTAAAGTATTCTCTTGCTCCCAAGCTTATTTCCGAAAACACCTGACATAAATCTGCCCAAAGTCATACCTACATAAAAGAGCATAGCTGTTTTAGCCGCTTTTTCGGGAGTGAAATCCTTAAATTCAGCGAAGAACGTGCTGCTCCACACCCCTGCAGTATATTCAGCGGCACAGATAAGATAAAACACGATACAGCTTAAGACCACCGACGGCATTTTCACCATCTCTCTGATAGTGAGGGTTTTCGGTGCCGTCTCTTCGGAAGCAAGATTAGTCTTTTCCTTCTTTCTCCAGTAAGGAACAGCGAAGAAAATAAGAAGGGATATAACCGTCTGAATGAGACCTACGGTAAGATAAGCTCTTCTCCAGTTATTGTCGTCAGCCAGACACAGAGAGACAAGATAAGGACTTAAGGTAACTCCGAGACCGTAAAAGCAGTGCAGGTAGCTCATCTGCGAATTACTGCAGTATAGAGCCACGAAGCCGTTAAGAGCAGAATCCACCGTACCAGCACCCATACCGAGAGGAATAGAGAGAAGAAAAAAATAAAGAGGACTCTGTGAAAAAGAAAGACCGATAAGTGCCAGAGCCGTCATAAGCGCACTTACCGCAGAGACGAGACCGGTACCGAATTTAGCCGTAAGTCTCGTGCTTAAAAGACAGGAAATAACCGTGCATCCGCTGACAGTCATACCAATGTAGCCTGCCAGAGACACGGGCAGATTAAGATCGCTGTAAACGGCGGGCCACACAGTACCGAGTACAGAGTCGGGTAGACCGACAGCTATATAGGATATGGCAATCATAACAAGTAAAAGCATAATTCAGTCCCTTTTCTTTTTTATATTACGATAATTATATTTCACTATTATAATATTGTCAACATAAATCAAAACCACCGGTGAAACCGGTGGTTTGCTCACCCCTATAAGGGGTTATAACTGGCTTAACCC
>JAZUOC010000270.1:0-8519 GCA_045604465.1 Acutalibacteraceae bacterium | reverse complement strand
GGTGCTACTGCATCGTCGGTTACTTCTGTATGACCGAGAGCATCGACCTTATCGTCTGTGTATGTATCGTCACATGACTTACAAGTATATGTTGTGTAACCTTCTGCTGTGCAAGTGGGAGCAGTTACTACTGATTCATAGCTGTGGCCAAGTGCATCTATCATTTCGGTATACTGATGGCTTTCGTCATTCTTACAGGTGTATGTCTTAACGCCTTCACCTGTACAGGTAGGAGTGGTGGTTTCTTTGCCTTCATCCCAGTCGTGACCTGTGGCTTCAACTACTTCCTGTTCTGTGAGAACCTCACCGCAAACTGAACACTCAACACCTGCTGTAAGACCTGTAGTTTCACATGTGGGAGCTACTGCAGGGATTTCTTTTTCTGTATGACCGAGTGCATCGACTGTTTCCTGAGCTACGAGTATTTCACCGCAAACATCACAGTGTGAACCTTCTGTAAGACCTGTTTCTGTACAGGTGGGAGCTACTGCATCGTCGGTTACTTCTGTATGACCGAGAGCATCGACCTTATCGTCTGTGTATGTATCGTCACATGACTTACAAGTATATGTTGTGTAACCTTCTGCTGTGCAAGTGGGAGCTGTTACTACTGATTCATAGCTGTGGCCTGTTGATGCTACTTCTTTGAATGTTGTGTAATCGCATACTGTACAGAATTCATAGGCTTCGTAGCCTGCTTCTGTACAGGTGGGAGCCTTTGCTTCTACCTGTGTGAGAGTGTGGCCGTTTTCCGCGATTTCTTCTGTGTATGAATCACCGCAAGTACAGGTGAATGTCTTTTCACCCTTTTCTGTACATGTGGGTTCCTTTGTTACTTCTGATGTGTAGCTGTGACCTGTCGCGTCAACATAATTATCCTTATATGTATCTCCACAGCCTTCACAAGTATATGTTGTGTAACCTTCTGCTGTACAGGTAGGAGCTGTTACTGCTGACTCGTAGCTATGACCTGTTGCTTCAACATAATTATCCTTATATGTATCTCCACAGCCTTCGCATGTATAGGTGGTGTAACCTTCTTCAGTACAGGTGGGAGCTGTTACTACTGCTTCATAATCGTGGGTATGAGAAGCACATTCTTCACACTCGCCCGTATACCACTTATCGTGAACTGCACAGTAATCGAAGACTGTACCGGGTTCAGTCGCAGGGATAGTTTCATCATTTAAGTTAGGACCTGTAATGAGATAGGTTCCGTCACCGTTCATAAGTGAAGCGGAGTTCATAGGAATACCGTATGATGTACCGCCGTTTGCCTGGAATGTGAGAAGGTCAGGGCCTGAACCGTTCTGCATTACAATCTTACCTGTTTTTTCGGAGGATTTAACAGCAGCACCGCACATAGTGGTATAGAGACCGCCTTCAGCAACGATAGTACCGTTAACGTCGAGAACTGCGTCCTTAATATCCTTAGCCACAGTACGGTTATATGTTCTGCCGGGAACGTAGGGTAACGGATACATTCCTGTGACGCTGCTACCAAAAGCATACTGGGTATTTTGTACGATTTCGTTCGTTGACATATCAAGACCATAGAACCACTCGTCTCTGTCATATACAATTAAGTGATAACCACCTGTGTTATATGTGTTTTTACTGGAAAGTGTATCACTGGTGTTTGCACCGATGACCAGAGTTGCACCCTTATCGATGGTCATTTCAGCACCGGGAAGAAGGGCAAGACTCTGACCGACTGTACTTGTACCGGATTTCAGATTGATTGATACATTATTTGTAACGGGAAGCACATATGCTGCCGAGTCAACCTTTATACTGACCTCAACGACCATATTACTCATAGTAACGTCACCGCAGACATCAACCTTAAGACGGTCTTCACTCTCGATATAGTCCTTAATGATATATCCGTCATTAACGATGAACATACCGCCTTCACCGATATACGGAGCAGAACCGCCTACCTTCATCAGACTTGCATAAGCAGATGTATAAAGTGTTTCCTTGGCGCCTGCTTCGAATTTAACAGGAATCTCAATATTCTGAACATAGTACTGATTTATGGGGAAAACAAGACCGGCATCGGTTATTGAAGTCAGATTAGAGCCGCCACGGAAATCGGTAAACTGGAAATTCTCATAAACAGTAGCACCGGATTTTACAGTAATGTTACCTGCGCCCTGAATATAACCCCATGCATAAAGATTGGCACCGCTGTTTAAGATTATCTCAGAGCCTTTGAGAGTTTTAACCCAGCCAACGGGACCTGTAGGTGCACCGCAGTAGGGCTTACCACCGTTTGATGCCGCATGCTTACCGCTGACTGAGATGGCACCGTTAACGGTAATGTTAGCATCAGCAGCGAGAGTAAGTGTTCTGTAAGCAGTGGGCTGAACCCATGCGGCATTATTATTAAAACTACTGGTACATGCAGGTTCTTTGGTATAAACAGTATTGGCATCATCGAAGGGAACCAATAATGTAATGCCTGCAGGAATCGTGTGACTTCCGCTGACAGTACCGTTATTAAGAAGCACTACAGTTTTGATAGTGGAAGTAGTTGCAAAATTACATGCATCTGTCAGACTTATGAAGCTGTTACTTCCGACACCGAAGAGTGCAGTGGTCTTTGAAATAAAAACGGGATAAACAACTGCATCGTCTGTTAAAGAGAGAGAGGCAGATGCATCAAAAGAAAGATATTTACCTGTTGTTTCATTGTACCAACCGTAGAAATTATAGTTTGATGCGGGAGTGGCAGAAGCAGCAAAGGTTTCTGTCGATTTCTTTGTTTTTGTGATGTCAGCACTGACAGCAGAACCGTCGAGTGTATATGAACCGTTGCTTACAGCTTTAAATGTTACATTGACATCCTTTTCAGCGGAAAGAGCGACATCTGTCATGGTCAAGGTTGCTTTGCTTTTACTAAGAAAACTACCTTTTGCAGAGGTGAATACGATGCTCGCAGTTCCGTTTGCACTTAATGCCTTGTTAAAGCTACCGGAGCCTGCATCATAGGTTACACCGTCAATGGTAAGACTTGCCACACTGCCACCTGTGTAAGAGAAAGAAAGAGTAGCTGTGGAGCTTCCCGTATTTGTCAGAGTTACCGTGGTCTTACCGGCAGTAGAACTGAAACCTGAAGTGCTCTGTGCCGTTGCAGTGATTGTCGTTCCGCTTAAAGTGCAGGATGAAGCATTACCTGCATCCTTATTATATGTAACACCAAGGTTACTTACCGATAATGAGCCTGTAGGATCAGCAGCGAAAACATTAACTGCAGGAATCATGGTAAACAGCATAAGCATCGCAAGAAAAAACGAGCCTAAGCGTTTGGTTTTTATTTTCATAAAAATATCCTCCTTACTTATACGAAAATAATTTTTAATCTATATTAAAGTGAGTACGGTACTAACGCTCATTAATATCCGACAGATTATATTTCCTAAGTACATAAAAGGAATTCTCGTTACCTCAATCAGCCGAAATATCAGTCGCAGTTATACACATATTTCACCATTATTTTCAGGTCTGAACTGCATATGCACACAAGTCCCCAAAATAATAATTCTAATTACAGCAAATTATACCATATATTTCAGAATTATGCAATATGTTCAGTTTTAAAAATCTTCATATTTTTTAATATTTTTTCATATCAACCTTATTACCCCCATAGACTTTACGGGGTGATACTATGTTCGAACTTATAAGTACTATTCTGAGCAACTTCCTGTTTTTCTTTCTGCATCTGAAAAACGTCACATCCTTCCCTAAACCGCTATCTGCAGAAAAAGAAAAGGAGCTGCTGACGAGGATGAAAAAGCACGGTGACACTAAGGCAAGAGAAAAGCTCATCGAGCATAATCTTCGTCTGGTTTCCCATATAATAAAAAAATACTACTCGGAGTACGACGAGCAGGAGGATCTGATTTCTATCGGTACCGTAGGACTTATAAAAGGCATTGACTCCTTTAAGGAGGATAAGGGTATAAAGCTGGCGACTTACGTTTCTAAATGCATAGAAAATGAAATCCTTATGTATTTCAGAAGCAAGAAAAAGGATTCAAATACTGTCTCTGTAAATGAACCGATTGACACAGACAGCGAAGGTAATCCGCTGACACTTATCGACATCATCTACTGCGAGGACACCATAAGCGATGACATCGACCTAAAAAACAAAAGCCGTACTCTGTATGAGTACATAAATAAATTAGATAGCGAAAGAGACAAAGAAATAATCATTCGGCGCTACGGTCTTTATAACACCGCAGAACAGACACAGCGTGAAATAGCAAAGGATATGAACATATCACGTTCTTACGTTTCAAGGATAGAGAAAAAGGTTATAGGTGAGCTGCGTGAGATGTTCGGCACAGAATAACCGATTTACTGCACAAAAAAACTACCCACCCCGAGTGAGTAGTTTTTTTATATCTCTGTCAGAATTCATCATGACGGGCCTCGTCTGAAATAACAAGCACCGCAAGGCGAAAGAAATCTCAGTTAGCTGCTGCCTCACAGTAAACACAGCGGTAAACTCTGTTTTCTCTGTCGGTAAGCATAAACTCCTGGCTGAGCTCCTGCTCTACAGAGGTAATACAGCGGGGGTTTTTACATTTAAGTACACCGTGTAAGGTTTCGGGAAGATCGACGTGTCTTTTTTCTACGAGCTTACTGTCACGGATAACATCAATGGTAATTCCCGGGTCGATGTAGCCGAGAGCTTCAAGGTTAATGTCAATATTACTGTCAATTTTGATAATATCCTTTTTGCCCATCTTTTTGCTGTTTACATTCTTTATGATGGCGATACTGCATTCGAGCTTATCAAAGCCTAAAAGGTTGTAAATTCTCATAGCGTTGCCTGCAGTGATGTGGTCGATAACGAGACCTTCTTTAATGGAATCTATATTCATTTATTTACTCCCCTTTCAGTCAAGATGTAATCCGAGAAGCTCCATTATAAGAGCCATACGTACAAACTTTCCGCAGAGTGCCTGTTCGAAATAGCAGGCTCTCGGATCGTCGTCCACATCAGTAGAAATCTCGTTTACACGGGGCAGAGGATGAAGAATAACAAGGTCTTCTTTAGCATTATCGAGCTTTTTACGGGTGAGAATGTAGCTGTCACGAAGACGGATATATTCTTCTTCGCTGAAGAAGCGTTCCTGCTGAACACGGGTCATATAAAGAACATCCAGCTCAGGAAGAACAGCCTCAAGGTCTGTGGTCTGAATATATTCGATACCCTGCTTTTTAATAACGTCCTTTTTTATGTACGAGGGAAGCTTTAGCTCCTCGGGTGAAATGAGAACGATTTTTATGCCTTCATATCTTGCCAAAGCGGTGATAAGTGAGTGTACGGTTCTGCCGAACTTAAGGTCACCGCAGAAGCCTATGGTAAAGTTATTCAGACTGCCCTTTTTACGGCGGATGGTGAGAAGGTCAGTAAGAGTCTGTGTGGGGTGATTATGACCGCCGTCACCTGCATTGATTACAGGCACGCTCGTTACCTTAGAAGCGACGAGGGGTGCACCCTCCTTAGGATGACGCATAGCAATGATGTCTGCATAACAGCATGCCATACGGGTGGTGTCTGCCACACTTTCACCCTTTGAAGCTGATGATGATGCGGCAGCGGAAAATCCTAAAACATTACCGCCAAGCTCATACATAGCCGCCTCGAAGCTGAGTCTTGTTCTCGTGGAGGGTTCGAAGAAAAGAGTGGCAAGCTTTTTGCCGTGGCATACCTCGCTGTACTTTTCACGGTTAGCGATAATATCATCAGCCACATCGAGTAATTTATCGATTTCTTCAACGGAAAGGTCGAGAATATTTATAAGACTTCTCATTTTACTCCTCCTATCCAACTTTCATCGGAAGGATTATCTCTGAATTTAAGAAGACGGGCGATGTCTTCCTGCTTGATGTAGCCTTCTTCTGCGGCTACCTCTGCTACAGCATCAAGATTTGAAAGGCTGTGGTTGATAACATCGGCAGCTGCCATTCTGTCGATACCCTTCTTCATACCGTAGGTAAAGATGGAAGCGATACCGAGTACCTCTGCACCCGCTTCACGGAGAACGTCCACAACCTCAAGAACACTGCCGCCTGTGGAGATAAGATCTTCAACAACGACTACCTTCTGTCCTTTTTCAAGCTTGCCTTCGATCTGATTTCCTCTGCCGTGATCCTTATGACCGCTTCTTACATAGCCCATGGGAAGACCGAGAATGTGACCTACGATAGCTGCGTGAGCGATACCTGCTGTGGAAGTACCCATAATAACCTCACAGTCAGGATAATACTTAAGAATAGTTTTAGCAAGACCTGTTTCAACGTCTGTTCTTACCTGAGGAGAAGTGAGAGTAAGTCTGTTATCACAGTAGATGGGACTTTTTATTCCGCTTGCCCAGGTGAAGGGATCTTCGGGGCGAAGAAAAACAGCACCGATGGAAAGTAAGTCTTTTGCGATTAATTTTTTCATTGTAAATCTATCCTTTCATTTTAAAATAACTAATTTAATTCAGCTTTTCAACCTACGAATTCCTTAAGACATCTTTCATAAGCAGCTACAGGATCCTCAGCGGCGGTTATAGGTCTGCCTACTACGATATAATCAGAGCCGATTCTGTTTGCCTCGGCGGGAGTCATAACTCTCTTCTGGTCACCGATGTCACCGTCTGCGAAGCGTACACCGGGAGTGATGGTGAGAAAATCCTTTCCACAGGTATCGTGTACCTTCTGCGCTTCGAGAGGTGAGCATACTACACCGTCAAGTCCTGCATCAGCAGCATTCTTTGCATAGTGCATAACTACCTTGTCGATAGGCTCTTTAATGAGAAGGTCATTTTCCATGCTTTCCTGGTCGGTTGAGGTAAGCTGAGTTACTGCAATGAGAAGAGGTCTCGTTCCGTCAGGTCTTGTGAGACCTTCGAGAGCAGCTTCCATCATTCTCTTGGTTCCGCCGGCGTGAAGATTACAGATGTCAACATCTAATCTTGAAAGCACAGCCATTGACTTTTTAACTGTATTCGGAATATCGTGAAGCTTGAGATCAAGGAAAATCTTGTGTCCTCTTTCTTTGATTTCTTTAACGATGGAAGGACCTTCAGCATAATAAAGCTCCATACCGATTTTAACGAAGGGCTTTTTTCCCTGAAATTTGTCAAGGAAGGAAAGAACCTCCTGCTTACTGCTGAAATCACATGCGATAATTACATCTCTACCCATTAGTGAGCACCTCCGATAATTTCTTTTAATGATGATATGTTATATTTTTCCATTACCTGCGGTAAATCATTTATGATGTCACGGCAGGCAAAGGGATTTACTAAGTTAGCGGCACCGACCTGAACGGCTGTGGCACCTGCGAGCATCATTTCGATGACATCCTCCGCCTTCGAAATTCCGCCCATACCCACGATGGGTACATTTACCTTTTCATATACCTGATAAACCATTCTCAATGCTACAGGCATTATTGCAGGACCTGAGAAACCACCCATTTTATTGGCGATGACAGGCTTCTTCGTTTTAAGGTCGATTCTCATACCTAAAAGAGTGTTTATCATACTTATACCGTCTGCACCTGCGCTTTCACATGCGAGAGCGATTTCGGTTATGTCTGTCACATTAGGAGTAAGCTTAGCCATGACAGGCTTCGTTGTAACTTTCTTAACCGCCTCAATGACTGCAGCAGCATTTTTGGCATCGGTACCGAAGTTCACACCGCCTGCGTGAAGGTTCGGACAGCTGATGTTAATTTCGAGAATACCCACCTGCTCTTCTGCATCGAGAAGACGTGCGCACTCCTGATATTCTTCGATAGCAAATCCGCCCACATTGGCGATAACCTTTTTATCAAACACTTCCTTAAGCTTAGGAAGCTCTTCTGCGATAACCTTATGTACACCGGGATTCTGGAGTCCGACAGAATTAATCATACCCTGAGGACATTCGGCTATTCTCGGTGTAGGATTGCCGAATCTGCCTTCGAGTGTAGTTCCCTTAAAGGAGAAGGAGCCGAGACAGTTAATGTCATAAAGCTCTGCAAATTCATAACCGAAGCCGAAGGTACCCGAAGCAGGAATAACGGGATTGTCAAGCTCGATACCCAAAAGGTCAACCTTAGTGCTTACCATATTATTTCCTCTCTTTCCAGAACGGGACCGTCCTTACAGATTCTCTTGTTGCCGTATTTGGTTTTACAGCTGCAACCCATACAGGCACCGAAGCCACAGCCCATTCTTTCCTCAAAGCTGTATTCACCCGAGCCTACGGCTGTTTTTTCTATAGCCTTAAACATAGGCATGGGACCGCAGGTGTAGAAGAATGTGTATTCCATATCCTTCATAGCATCCGTTACGAAGCCTTTTACTCCCACTGAACCGTCAACGGTAGTGATTACCGTGTCACAGAGAGCAGAAAATTCTTCCTTACAGAAGATTTCACTTTCTACGTTAAAGCCGAGAATTACTGTAGGCTTTTTACCCTCTGCCACCAGTCTTTTACACAGACCGTAGAGGGGAGGA
>JAZUOC010000269.1:0-2181 GCA_045604465.1 Acutalibacteraceae bacterium | reverse complement strand
TTTTACATTATACACATTTATTTTTAAAGAGCAATATATAAAATAAAATATTTTTCCTGCAGAAGGATAAAATAATGAAAAACAGTTGCTTTTACGGATGAATGAGGTTAGAATGTATGGTAATTAATACTTTAAGGCAAGATTAACTATGTATTTACCAAAAAGAAAGACAATCCGGCTCAAAGATTACGGTTACAGTTCAAACGGAGCTTATTTTGTCACCGTGTGTACAAAAGGAAAAGATAATCATTGATATAATATAGAAAAGGAGAATTAAAATGCGATACACAAATCAGATATGTGAGGGTTGCGGTAAAATCTTCACCGATAATGAAGACATCGTCGTATGTCCCGAATGTGCTACACCTCAGCACAGAGAGTGCTACGAAAATCACGGCGGATGCGTAAACGCCCATAAGCACGGAGATGACTTCACCTGGACAGGTGCCGAGACAGTCAATACACCGCCGTCCATACCCGAAAAAGCTAAGATCATCCCCTGTCCTAACTGTGGCTATGGAAATCCCGAGGGCAGTGACCACTGTAAACAGTGTTCGATGAAATTTACCCTTTTCGGATTTAATGTTATCGATGCTTCTGCCGAAGCGGAAGAAAAGGAAAAAAAACGTAAGATGCCCACACAGGAAAATAATATCCCCGAATACAAGGCTCCCTTTACTCTCGGTGAGGGTGAAGGCTTCGAAAATGACGACACACCCGTCAGCGATGTTCCCCCTGTCCGTGATGATATAGAACAGAAGCTGATCGATGTCATTTCGTCCACTTCGGGCTTCTCTCCCGACGGCGAAGATTTTTCCTTCGGCGGTCCTTTTCCCAAAGAAGACAAAACATGCGGCGTACACACTAATCTTATGGGTGCTTTCATCGGCTCTTCAGCTATGAAATACATCGAAAAATTTAAAAGGTTTGATTTCGGGAAAAAGATTTCCTTTAACTTTGCCGCATTTTTCTTTTCACCCTACTGGTTCTTTTACAGGAAGCTCATTAAACCCGGCATTATCTTTATGACGGTAAACCTCTGCCTTTCCATCATTTTCTCACCCGCACTTCTTGACTTTGCAAATAAAGCTATACCTATTATGGATAAGCTGGCAGCCGTTACGGATGAAAGCACCGCCGCCACACTTCTTATGGAGCTTGAAGCCCTTTATCTTCCGGTTATGGCTTTTATGGGTATCCAGTTCTTGATCAGTCTGATCGCAGGCTTTACTGCAAACCATCTTTACAGAAAATATACTGTTTCCTCTCTTAATGAAATATCCTCCTTAGAAAATCAGAAAAACTCTATGGCATATCTTCTCAGAAAAGGCGGAGTGGCTCCTCTTTATGCACTCGGCGCAATACTGGCCGAAAATCTGCTCACTTCCATAGTCAGTATGTTTATGTAATTCTCGTCACAGTAAAAACAGCACCTCAGAGCGGGGTGCTGTAATTTTATTTGTTCATTTTATCAGAAAGTTAAAAGCAAGCAACGTTAAAAAGAACAAAAAGACGGCTGTCATCAAAATGTCTCTATCTTGAAAAACCGTCAATTCTGTGCTACAATACAGAAAAACATTAAAGGAGCCTTTTTATGTCAGATACTATTGCCGCCGTTTCTACACCTCTTGCGGCAGGAGGCATCGGCGTTATAAGAATAAGCGGTGAAAAAGCCGCTGAAACAGCCGATAAAATCTTTAAAACAACCTCGGGTAAAAGTCTTTCCTCCCTTAAGGGCTACAGAGCTGCCCACGGCAAGGTATATATGGACGGCCGGGTCATCGATGAGGCAGTGGCTCTCGTTTTCCGCGCACCGAAAAGCTACACGGGCGAGGACACCGTAGAGATTTCCTGCCACGGCGGTATCTATGTGACTAAGCAGGTTCTCCGTGCAGTGCTTTCCGCAGGGGCAAGACCTGCCGAAGCGGGCGAATTTACCAAAAGAGCATTTCTGAACGGCAAAATGGACCTCTCCGAGGCCGAGGCTGTTATGGGGCTTATCAGCGCACAGGGCGAGGGCTCTATGAGGGCGGCGCTTACTGCTCTTGACGGTGCTTTGTCGAAACAGATAGGTGAGCTTCGCAGTGTACTTGTTTCTGCAGCGGCTCACATGTCAGCCTGGGTGGATTATCCCGACGATGAAATACCCGAGCTTGACTTCGATTATCTTCTCGGAAATCT
>JAZUOC010000268.1:0-24199 GCA_045604465.1 Acutalibacteraceae bacterium | reverse complement strand
CCAATTCCGCCACATCTGCAAAAAAAGCACACTCTTAATTTTTACACGGCAAGAGTAAGCCGAGACGGAGCATTTCGCTTAACCCGTGGAAAGTATTTTAGCATATATCCACTGTTAAGTCAAGTCTTTTCCGTCACTTATTATCGTCAATTACTGCATAAAAATTACTTTCCCAGGCAGGAATGTAAGGATGATGCCTGAAATATATATTATATCTGCTGTCGAAGTCTTTTATTTTCTGCGGAAGGACGTACATATCCTCGTTTCTGTGGTATGCACAGACATAAAGCTTTGGAAGATACTTCTCTATGGTTTTTCTTGCACCGTCCAGTGCCTTGGCTTCTGCTCCTTCAATGTCCATTTTCAGAAAAGTTACCTCATCCTTTACAATGTTGTCTACACTGTCAAAATTTACAGGTGTACCGTTTTCATCTTTTCTGGAGCTTCTGCCGCCTTTTTTAGCGAAGAAAAGGGTTTCCTTTCTGTCCCAGGCTCCGAGATTGAACCGTTCTGTTCTGTCGAGCTCCTCTGTTTTTCTTGTCAGCTTTCTGAAATTCTTTTCGTCAGGCTCGAAGGCATAGATTTTTTTATATTTTCCGCCTGTAACGGAAAGAAATTCTCTGATGGTATCTCCGTCATAAGCACCCAGATCTACTATAACCTCATCGTCGGAAAGGCGGAATATATCCTCATAAAGCTTTTCTTTTTCGTACATTGAGCGGAAAAGATAGTCTGTCTTGCCCGAAATTTTAAAATTTAAAACATCGGTGAAGTCACTTTTGCTTTTATCGTCGCATAAGATATTATATGCCCTGTCGAAATCGCCATTGTGCTCTTTAAGATAGTCGAAGGTGAAAAGTCCCTTTCCTGCGATAGGAACAGTAGGGGAGTAGAATTCACCCTCCTCTGACATTTCCTTTATTCTTTTAAGAGTGGGTGCATCGTGAACCGCGAAGGTCATCAGAGTGATAAATTCACCGTATTTTTCCTTTATCTGAGAATAGGTGAGAACCTTCTTGCCGCGGAAGAAATGGCCTCTTACGAAGCCGTCGCTGGCGAAAACGTCCTTATATTCTATTCCGAGAGAGCAGAGAACCTCTATTATCATATCCGCACCGTTACCCATTCCGTACAGAACTATGGGCTTATCGGTGTTTTTCAGCCTGTCCCACAGAGGAATATCCTTTATAAGCTCGGTCATTTGCTCACTCCTTTTTTTGCTTTTTACTGATTTTATCACAAGATAAGGATAAAAGCAATATGCTGAAAAAATACGTTTTTTTATATTTTTTTACAACCTTTTTCATTTTCTACTGTACAAATTTAATTTTATATGTTATACTTGGATATACCTAAAGGAGGTTATACTTATGAAAAACATAAAAAAAATCCTCGTAATCGCACTTTCAGCTCTCTTGCTTCTTACAGTATTCACAGCCTGCAGTGCATCTCCCGAAAAGAAGCTTATCGGTTCATGGAGAGATTCCACCGGTATGACAGGTTATGAATTCAAAGAAGACGGTAAGTGTGTAGTTACCTTCGCAGATGTTAAGGTTCCCATTCTCAATGTAAACTTTAACGGTGCTGTTGACGGCGTTTACTCAGTTGCCAAAAGAGAAGACGGTCAGTACTATGTAACTATTACATACACCATTTACGCTAAGAGTGTAACCAAGGATTATATGTTTACCGTCGAGGAAAGCGCACTTACTCTTCAGGATACTGCTGATAATTCCGTAACTGTGCTTATGGCTTACACAGCCCCTGCAGACTCTACGGTTGCACCGTCAGATGAAGCGACAGTTGCTGCTTAAAAGCAAAGAAGGGGGTATCCGTCAGGGTACCCCTGTTATTTTATTAACGAGGTAATACTTATGGATAAAAACACTAAAATTATAGCGGGTCTTCTTGCGGCGATAGTGGCTGTATTTGCGACTGTGGTTGTAATTACCGCTTCGTTTATAAAAAAAGACGATGAGCCTACAGCCGATAATACTACTTCACAGGTGCCTACGGTTAGCGTTGCGCCCGATGTGACCACTACACCCACCACTACGGAACCTACTGTTCCTCCCACGCCTCTCAGTGAGTTGATTTTAGGAAAGTGGACAGACAGTGCCAATATGAGCGGTTATGCTTTTTATGCTGACGGTACCGTAGAAATGACTTATGTAAATCTCACTGTTCCTGTCATAAACATTCCCATCAACGGTGTTTCTAAGGGTGTTTACACTCTCGACGGTGATAAGCTCACTACCAAATTTTCCATCTATTCTGCTACTATAGAGAACACATACACCGTAAAAGTGGAAAATAATTCTCTGTCTATGAAGGATCACGAGGATGGAGAGACTGCCACCTATCAGAAAGCATCTGCACCTGTAACCACTGTTCAGTCTGCTACAGATGCAGTTACGGATGTCGATGAAATAGTGGGCTCATGGGTTAATGATGACTCTACCGTAAGATACACCTTTAATGATGACGGCACATTTAAGGTGGCGTTCTTCGATGCAAGAGTCGCCTCGATCAGTACATCGGCTCTGAACGGTGAGTATTCAGGTGTGTATCTTACAGACGGAGCTTCCATAATTATTCAGTTTACCGTAAACGGTCAGAAGGTAACTGAGAAATGTAACTTCTCTGTTTCTAAAAATACTCTCTCTCTTACAGATGAGACAGGCAGTACTACGCTTTATGTCCGTGAAGGTACGTCCATTGTAACTCCCGGCTCGGGCAGTCTTGTAGGCAAATGGGCTGACAGCACAGAGATGAGCGGATACGAGTTTAAAGAGGGCGGAGTGGTAGTAATCACTTATGTAAATCTAACTGTGCCTGTAGTTAATATTCCTATAAACGGCAGCTTTACAGGCTCTTATTCCGTCAGCGGAAATAAGGTCACCGTCAGCTACTCCATCTACGGAAACAGTATGGTTGATACCTTCGAGTACACCGTAAACGGAAACAGCCTTACTCTTAAGTCGGCAGACGGTAATGTTTCCACTTATATTAAAAAGTGAGGTTAAGTGATGACACAGCAGGAAAAGGTGTACAAGGCTCTCGATGAGCTCGGTATAGAGTACAAGGTAATTCATCACGAGGCGGTATGCACTATAGAAGACATGGATTCCATGGGCATCTTCACCGACGGAGAGGTGTGTAAAAATCTCTTTCTTCGTAATGCAAACGGTAAAACACATTATGTGGTTTCGATGCTTAAGGACAAGCATCCCGACATACAGAAGGACATAAGAGGTCAGCTTGGTTGCTCGAGACTCAGCTTTGGCTCTGACGAAAGACTTATGAAGCATCTCGGCCTCGAGCCGGGTGCGGTTTCGCCCTTCGGTATTATCAACGACGAGGATGCGGACGTAAATGTAGTATTAGACAGCGACCTGAAAAATGTCGATGGCTACATCGGTTTTCATCCCAACGATAATACAGCCTTCCTCTGGCTTAGATTTGATGATCTTATTAAGTTTATCAAATCAAGAGGTAATGACATTTACTTTATAAATGTGTAAAAAAACAAGAGTAACAACCGAGTGGCTGTTACTCTTTTCTTTTACATATCTTCGTATCTTTTCATCATTCCGCCCACTACATCGGGAAGGTCGGTTATGATTCCGTCGACACCTGCACGGAGAAGCTTATCGATGAAAATGGGATCATTGACAGTCCAGGGATTGACCATGATTCCTGCATCGTGAGCCTTGTTTACATAGTTTTTGTCTACGAAAAGGAACTGGGGATGGAGTGCATCTGCACCGATTGACTTTGCGAACTGTACCGGTCTCCAGAACATCGTGAGAGTGATGAGGTGGTTCGGAGCGTAGAGAAAGCCGGTCTTACATTTCTTATCGATTTCCTTGGCTTCCACGAGAAGCTTCGGATCGAAGGAGGAGATAAGGAGTCTGTCGAAAAGACCGTGCTCCTTGGCAGCTTCGATAGTCTTCTTTACGATGCCTGTTTCGTTTTCCTTCGGTGATTTGATTTCGATATTAAGGACGCTTATATCCGTAGTTTCCACGAAGGATAAAAACTCGTCGAGGGTAGGGAGCTCAGTTCCCTGAAATTTTTTACTGAAATATGAGCCGAAGTCATAGCTTTTAAGCTCTGCGAGAGTTTTTTCAGAGATGTTACCGTTACCCGTGGAGGTTTCGTCGATAGTATAATTGTGGCAGAGAACTACTTCGCCGTCCTTAGTGATATGTACATCGGTTTCGAAGCCGTCAGTACCTATCTCTACTGATTTTCTGAAGGCGTGAAGAGTATTCTGGGGTGCGTATTTATTCGCACCTCTGTGAGAAATAATTTTACATTCAGACATTTTATCACCTTACTTACATATTTTCCGTGAGTATTATATCACTCTGCTGAAGAAAAATCAATCTTTATACAGGCGGTTATACGTAATATTGTCGATAATTTAAAAAATATTCAAAATGCTTTGAAATAATTTAAAACAGTTGACCTTTTTTAAAAAGTTTGATATTATTAATTAAATGATATAAAGTAAAGGGGAGTTTTTTTATGATAAAAAACAGAACTGTATTTATTCAGAAAACTATTTATTATCTGACGCTGTTTCTTTTTGTCCTTGCCACTGTTGCCGGCTGGTTCGGTATCGACGCATCTACGGTCAATGTTAAAATCAACACTCTTGACCGTGAACAGGAAATTACGGGATGGGGTACATCTGCCTGCTGGTGGTCACAGATGGTCGAAGATGCAGAGACAGCCGACGAGTATGCTAAGCTTCTTTATTCTAAGGAAGGCCTCGGCCTTAATGTTTACCGTTATAATATAGGCGGCGGTGAAAGAGAAAATCCGGATACCAGACTCTGGAGAGAATCCTCACGAAGTACAGACAGCTTCCTTATTCCTGAAATTTATGAGGAAACCGGAAAGCTCGAATATGATTTCACTAAAGATGCCAATGCACAGAATGTGCTCTTTAAGAGTCTTGAGTACGGTTGTATTGATACCGTGGTCCTTTTTGCGAACTCTCCTCATTATCTTATGACTGTTTCAGGTCAGGCCTCCGGCGGTCTTGAGCCCGCACAGAGCAACCTTAAAAAGGAATGCTATGAGGATTTTGCCGACTATATGCTCGACATAGCCGAATACTTTATTTCAAAGGGTGTTCCCGTTAAGTACATCAGTCCCATCAATGAGCCTCAGTGGGATTGGGGCGGCGACTGGGTTGGCCAGGAGGGCTGTCATTATGAAATCGATGAGGTTATCGAGGTAGCCCGTGTGTTCGCACGCAAGATAAAAGAAAGAGGTCTCGATGTGAAGCTTTCTATGGCTGAAAGCGGTCAGGTAGGCGATCATGCTATGGATATTATTGAACTTCTTTATGCTGACGAAGAGATCGCATCGGTAATGGGAACCTATGCTTATCACAGCTACTGGACAGATGATAATTTCTCACTTAAATATGCTTACGGTAATTACCTTAAACGTGCTTATCCCGATGTTGAAATTGAAATGAGCGAATGGTGCGAGCTTCCCTGTAATCACGAAACAGATGATATCGAGGCAGGTCTCATTATGGCCAGAACTATGTGCGAGGATATCACTCTTACAGGTGTAAACTCCTGGTCGAGCTGGGTAGCGGTCAATGAAGGCGGAAAATATGCCGACTCTATGATTGCCGTGGCGGAAAAAACTGATGCAGAGGGAAATAAATATCCCGATTATAATGAGTTTACTCTTACGAAGCGTTACTACGCTATGGCTCATTACAGTAAATTTATTCCTGTCGGTTCGAGGGTAGTTGACACTGACATAAGTGTAGCTGACATCGAAATGGAAAAAGCATGGTGGACACAGTGGATTGATGATAAGGAATATCCTGTATATAATGTCCTTAAAAATGATTTCTATGTTTCGGGATATGTAACTCCCGAGGGCAAATATGTAGCTGTTATCATCAATGAGGCTGAAGAAGGCAGAACAGTAAGATTCGATAAGTTCTGGAAGAACGCTGAAATTTATACTACCGATGCGGAGAAAAATCTTGAGCTGACGGCTGAAAAGGGCGTAGGCTTCAAAAAAATCGAAATCGGTCCTAAGAGTATAACAACAGTGGTTTTCGGTCAGTAAGTAAATTTTTTCCTCGGATTTCGTTTCGGAGTCCGGGGATTTTTTTACATTGACTTTATTGAAAATATCGGATATAATGTCCTTAATAATTAATTTGGGTGATGTATTTGAAAAATTTAAAAATTCTTTGCGGAATACTGGCCGCAGTACTTGTTTTTCTCGGTGTAATTCTTGCTTATCTCGTTGTAGATAAAGAATCAGACGGTACGGATGTTCTGAAAAGCTATGATCAGGCATCTCATAAAGAATATACTTTGGATGATGAGCATGTGAAATTTATCGGCAGAAGTGCGGAGGTTGATGGTGAAATCGTTCTTTCCGCGTCGGGAAGCGGTGTAGAGTTTATCTGTAAGGGTGGTTATGCCGAGATTACTCTTGCTCCCGAAAATTCTAAGGTTTCAGCTTCTCACAGTCCCAGAATAGCACTTTATTCTGACAGTAACCTTGTGGCTATGGAATGCATTTCCGAGGAAAAGACTTATCGTGTAAATACGAAATACAGCGGTACGGTTATTACACTTATAAAGCTTTCTGAGGCTATGCATTCATCGGTGAAGGTAACCGGAATCGCTTCCTACGGATTGAAGGATATCGAGCCTACAGAGAAAAAAGATATCAGAATAGAGTTCATCGGTGATTCTATTACCTGCGGCTACGGAATCGACGGAACTGCTTACGGCACCTTTTCCACGGAAACGGAAAATTTTATGAAGTCCTATGCCTATCTTACGGCGGAAAAGCTCTATGCTGATTACAGTGCTGTATGCTATTCGGGTTACGGTGTTCTTACGGGTTACACGGAGGACGGCGAGATTAACGATAAGCTCGTGATGAATGAGTACGAAAAGGCGTGTCATCTTACAAAGAAGGACGATCCGCTCTGGGATTTTACTAAGGTTAAAAACGATATAGTCGTAATTAATCTCGGCGCGAATGATGCTTCTTACTGCGGAGACGATTCGAAAGCGAAGAAACGCTTTATCGAGGCTTATGTACAGATGCTTATGACTGTAAGGGAGAAAAATCCCGCGTCATATATTCTCTGCATACTCGGTGATATGAACAGTTCTTTTTATCCGTCCGTAGAAAAGGCTGTAGCTCAGTATGTGGAGCAGACTGCTGACAGTCGTATCGAGGCTTTTTCCGTAGAATTCAAGATGGGTGAAAACAGTTCGGTTATTGACGGACATCCGAACTATGAGTCGAATCTCTGTGCTGCCGAAGCTCTTACGGAAAAAATCAATACTCTTATAAATCCGCAGCTCACAGAAAGGTAGTGCTACATTTGAGAGAGATTTTCCTTTTTTCGTTTAATGCGGTAATGCCTATTCTTACTCTCATTCTCGTCGGGTATTTCCTTAGAGAGATACATTTTGCAGACGATGCTTTCTTTAAAAAGGCGAATACGATGGTTTTTAAGGTGTTTTTGCCTGTTCTGCTTTTTAATAATGTCTATGCTATAGAAAGCCTTTCATATATCAGATGGGATGCGCTGATTTTCTGTGTGATCGCGGTTCTGATAATCTGTCTCGTCGCATATCTTACATCGGGATTTTTCGTCCGTCACAGAAAACAGAAGGGTGTGCTTACCCAGTGTGCCTTCCGCTCTAATTATGCCATCATAGGCATCCCTCTGGCTGAAAGTCTCGGCGGTGCATCTGCCGTGGCCTTTGCCTCGGTGCTTTCTGCTGTGGCTATTCCGCTTTTTAATGTTTTGGCGGTGATAATTCTTTCTCACTATGCCGACGATGAAAAAGAGGCATCTGTTAAAAGAACCATAATAAAAACTGCGAAAAATCCTCTTATTATCGGTGTGCTTTCAGGTGTTGCGGTAGTGCTTTTAAGGAATATTTTACCCTTTGAGTTTACGATAAAGGAAAACATTCCCTTTCTTTACACAGCGATAAATAATATGAGTAAAATCGCTTCGCCCTTGGCCCTTATCGTTTTAGGGGCAAGATTTGACATTTCCAAGGTCTCATTTCTGTTTAAGCAGATAGTATGGGGTACACTTTTTAAAACTGTCATAACTCCTGTTTCGGTGCTTACGGCGGCCGTACTTCTTTCTGAATACACAGGTCTTCTTTCTCTTACTGCGGTGGAATATCCTGCCTTGATTTCACTTTTTGCTTCACCGGTGGCTGTCTCCAGTGCGGTAATGGTAGGCGAAATAGGAGGAGATGAGCAGCTGGCAGGACAGCTTGTGGTGTGGACAAGTATACTCTCGATGTTTACTATGTTCCTTATAATCTTCGTAATGAGAGCGTTTTCGCTTATATAATAAACCAAAAGGAGAATTAATATGGATATTAAAAAAACAGTTCTCGGTGCTTCAGCGGCCGTTACAGGCGTCGCTACAGGTATAGCGGCTAAAAAGGTCGCAGATAAAACCTTCTGTCCTATCTGCAGTGCGAAAAAACTGATCAATAACTTTCGCCTTACACAGTCTGCTGACGGTAACTATAATAACGGTGTAGCTCTTACGCCTCCTATGGGCTGGTCGAGCTGGAACCTTTTCAGGCATAAAATAAGCGAAAAGCTCATTAAAGAAATCGCTGATGCCATGAAGGATAGCGGACTTGTGGATGCAGGCTACTGCTATGTTAATATCGATGACTGCTGGCAGGCATCCGAGCGTGATGCAGACGGAAAACTGCAGTGTGATAAGATAACCTTCCCGAGCGGCATTAAGGCTCTTTCCGAATACGTAAACGAAAGAGGAGTGAAGCTCGGTATCTATTCTTCGAACGGAACTCACACCTGTGAGGATTATCCGGCTTCCTTAAGAAACGAAAGGATTGATGCGGAAACCTTCGCTGAGTGGGGTATCGAATATTTCAAATATGATTTCTGTCATAATGTTCCCATTCCTTCTCTCGCTCCCCGCATTATTGCTGTTTCCTTCGCTGAAGAAGGTGTAGGTGAACCCTTCGCATATTTCACTTCGGCGGAAATGAAGCTTAGCGGTCATGCGCGTATAGTGCCTGATGATGCCATTGATGCCAAAAGCTATGTTGACGGTCTCGACGGTAAAAACGGAAGCTTCACCGTGGAGGTGGAAGCGGAAAAGGCAGGGGAATACATTCTCAATATCGACATCAGAAAGGATGCGAGAAAAGAGAAGTTCATTATGGCTGTCGTAAACGGTAAAGAAGAGTATCACATTTATTGTGTCAGCCGTAAAAACTGGACACCCGAGGGTAAGCTTCAGACGACGGTTTATCTCGATGAGGGCGTAAATACTGTGGAGTTTATAAATCCCGTGGCATCAAGAATGGACAGTGCCGCCATACAGTATAAGCTTATGGGACGTGAGCTTAAGCGTGCTACGAAGCTTTATGCAGAAAAGAACGGCACAGAGGAAAAGCCTATTGTTTACTCCATCTGTGAATGGGGCTTCAACAGACCGTGGAAATGGGGTGCGGAGGCAGGTAACCTTTGGAGAACCACAGGTGATATTCAGGCCAAATGGATTTCCGTTATGGGTATTTACGAGTTTACCGTTCGTCTTAATAAGTATTCAGTTCCGGGTGCATGGAACGATCCTGATATGCTAGAGGTAGGTAACGGTGATCTTACTTACGAGGAGAACAAGTCTCATTTCAGTCTCTGGTGTATGATGAATGCTCCGCTTATTTTAGGTAACGATATACGTAAATTCATTGTTGACGGTAAAATAGATACCGAAAGCAAGGTTTATCAGATTCTTACCAATAAGACTATGATTTCTATTAATCAGGATCCTCTCGGTATTCAGTGTCAGAGAATCAAAAAGGGTATGACCGACATTCTCGTAAAGCCTCTCAAGGATTCAAAAGCAGCTGTTTGTGTGCTTAATAAAGGAGCAAAGTCCTCCTGTGCGAGAATAGACCTTAAAAAGATAGCCAATCTCGGCTTCATAAATCTTCCTCAGAAGGACGGTTACAGGGTTACCGATGTCTGGGATGAAAAGGTTTCGGAGGACACTCGCATTATCAATACCGTTACCGAGAGTCACGGTGTTAAGGTTTTCATTATCGAATAAAAATATATCAGCAGCACCGAAAGGTGCTGCTGAAGCTTTTTACGTTATGTTTTTCATACAGAAAGCAATAAGCTCATTTTTTTCATTTATTACCTTTCCGTCTATAACTGCTTCCAGCACCAAGGAAAGGGCATCTCCGATTTCTTTGCCGCGGAAGCCTTTTTTTATAAGGTCGTTACCGTTTATCTTTAAATCCTTAAGTGAGAAGCATTCTTCGTTTTCTATTATCTGCCTTGCCATATTTTCCAGTACTTCGAAATGCTTTTCTCTGTCGTGAAATTCGGGAGCAAGACCTTTTGTATCTGCTCTCTGGAGCTTTATAAGGTCGAAGAAAAGCTCACTTCCCATACTGCGAAGTCTTTTTTTGATTATTCTTTCGTTTTCCTCGATGGGAGTATCGTGTACCTTGACGAGCTTAACGACCTTCTCACGTGTTTTTGTGTCACTTTTAAGTCTTAACAGTGCTTCGTCAGCTTTTTTTGCACTTATCGACGGGTGAGAGTAAAAATGTCCCGTACCATTTTCGTCCTTTGAGAAGCAGTCAGTTTTGCCGCAGTCGTGAAAAAGGGCAGCAAATCTCAGATGGGGGACAGCGGGGATGCTTTCAGTAACCGCGGCTGTATGGGTAAGAATGTCATATATGTGATGAAAATTACACTGATCGAAGCCCTTCATACCGCTTATTTCGGGCAGGATTATTTCTAGTATGTCACTGTAGTTTATTATGACATCTCTCACATTTTTACCGCACAGAAGCTTCGAAAGCTCGGAAAAGATTCTTTCCTCAGACACGGTCTTTAAGAGTGCTTTACATTCTCTCATAGCTTCTGAGGTATCCCGTTCTATAGTGAAGCCGAGAACGGATGAAAAACGCAGAGCTCTTAAAATTCTCAGAGAGTCCTCGATGAATCTTTCCTTCGGATTTCCCACACAGCGGATGATTTTTCTTTCTATGTCTTCTTTACCGCCGAAAGGATCTCTGAATCCTTTATCGGGAGAGTAGGCGATGCTGTTTACGGTGAAATCTCTTCTTTTGAGATCTTCTTCGAGACTTTCGGTGAATATCACTCTGTCGGGATGTCTTCCGTCAGTATATCCCTTTTCGATACGGTATGTGGTAATCTCCAGGGGTATACCGTTTATTATAACCGTAACCGTTCCGTGTTTGATACCTGTGTCTACTGTACGCAGGTGAGGAAAAGCAGCCTTTATTTCTTCGGGAGTGGCTGAAGTAGTGATGTCTGTATCATTAACCTCTCTTCCCATAAGCATATCTCTTACACAGCCGCCTACTGCGAACGCCTCATATCCTGCACTCTGCAGGCAGTTTATGGCACAGACGGCTTCATTTGAAAGTATTTTCACCGGATATTCACTCTCCTTTCACATTTGTGGTTTATTATATTATACAATAAATGAAATTAATTTTTCAATACAGTTGCAATTATACCTTATTTTATGTTAAAATTATTATGTAAAATTTTGTTTAAAGGCAGTGAAATACTATGGAAAATAATTTTATGAAACTCAGAAAAACCGCCTTCGGAGGCTTCAATAAGCAGGATGTTATTTCTTACATCGAAAAAGTGAAAAATGAGGCTTATGAAGAAAAGAACCGTTTACAGAAGCAGGTCAAAGAATTAACCGATAAAATAGGCGAGCTCGAAGCACAGGTATCAGCCTTCGATGAAGAAAAGGATAAGCTTGTAAAGAAAATCGGAGAGCTTTCTGTAAGCGGTGAGGGTAAACACGAAACCGTGGAAGAGATTAACGAAGCTACAAACCATCTTAAAAACGTGGCTGACGAGCTTTGTCAGAGTCTGCGTGACTTTATGGAGCGTATCTCCGAGAACTGCTGCTCCGTTATTATCGAGGACGGTGAAGGTGAGTCTGAAGATGATTTCGACGGTGCGAAATTAATGGCTGAGTTAGAGGCTGAAATCTATGCTAAGTTAGGCGTGGAGGAAACTGAAAAGACGGAAGATGCAGCGGAAAAAGCTGAGGAGCTACAGCCTGAACCGGTTCAGCTCAGGGATGATAAGGTTTCTTCTATCCTTTCATCGGTAAGCGCCTTCGTATCAGTGGAAGAAAAAAAGGAAGAAAATGAAGCAAATACAGAGAACGACACTACTGTTTCTGATATTTTAGGCTCCCTTTCTTTCCTTAAATAAAGCTTATATAAAAACAGAGGAAGTGACTAAATGAAAAAAATCCTTAAAAACAAAAAAGGAATACTGCTTGCTTTTATTATTGCCGTTACGGTTTGTATATTAACGGCTGCAGGTTCTTTTGCTGCTGAGGATGATTTTGAAAGTAAAATCGCCGCTTTCCCCGAAAGTTATAAACCTTATTTAAGACAGCTCCATCAGGCTCATCCGAACTGGGAATTTGAGCCCTTCTTTACAGGACTTGATTTTAACCTCTCTGTGGACAGTGAGCTCGGAGCTAAATCTCTCGTATCCTCTTCTGCGTCATCAGAAATATTTAAAAGTAAGGATATAGGGGACTATAATTACAGTAAAGAGACATATATCGAAAAGGATGGTGGCTTCGTTGAGGCTAACCGACTTGCCGTAGCTTATTTTATGGATCCGAGAAATTTTCTTAATGAAGACGGCATCTTTATGTTCGAAACTCTTTCTTACAGAGATTCCTTTACTGTAGAGGCTGTGGAAAACGTTCTTAAGGGCTCCTTTATGGAGAATAAGAAAATCACTTATTACACCTCCGCAGGAAAAAAGAAAAAATCCTCCGTAAAATATTCTGAGGCTATTCTGAATGCAGGTAAGACCTATAATGTTAATCCCTGCTATCTTGCCTCAAAAATTCTCAATGAGGTAGGCACCTCCGGAAGCAGCAGTGTTTCCGGCAAGCACAGTACCTATCCCGGCATCTATAATTTTTACAATATCGGCGCTACTGACGGTACAAACGCTATCGCAAGAGGACTCAAGTGGGCGAGTGAGGGTACGACCTACGGCAGACCGTGGACTACACCTGTAAAGTCTATAAACGGAGGTGCTGAATTTTTAGCCTCGTCTTATATCGCCTGCGGTCAGTTTACCGGCTATCTTCAGCGCTTCAATGTAAACCCGAACGGTAAGTACAGACCCTATGATCATCAGTATATGACTAACCTTACGGGTGCACTCAGTCAGGGATATTCCACTTATGTTTCCTATGTAAAATCGGGACTTATTGATAACACATATGTTTTCTCTATTCCTGTTTACGAAAATATGCCTTCATGGACTACTACCGAGGGTAAGGGCGAGCTTGTTGACAGCTTCGAGCAGAGCGGCAAGATAACGGCTGATACATGCTATGTGCGTACGGGACCGTCCACTTACTATTCGCAGCTTTCCTATTCATCGGGTACCGCCATAAAGCTTACTAAGGGTGCGACCGTAAAAATTATCGGTAAGGTAAGCACCGACACGAATTACTATCTGTCAGTTCTTAAATATCCTTATTGGTATAAGATAAGCTTTACACTCAGCGGAGTAAATTATGAAGGCTATGTTCCGGTGAGTTTCGTTGATGTGACTACAGTGATACAGGTGGGGACAGGTGAGTATGAGCCTTCCTTTATAACTAATAACTCAGAGGTCGAAATGCACCTGGTTTCCTATAATGCCAAGGTGGCTGAAATTACAGATGACAATAAGATAAAATTCCTTAAAAAAGGCACAGTAATAATAGGGGCTTATGATTCTCTCGGAAATTTTGATAAGGTGAAGTATTCCGTAATCAAGGGTGGTTTTCCGGTGCCGTCACAGGTAAGTCTCTCGGATATAAAGCCGACATCCGTGGTGCTGAATTACCTTCCGTCTTATCTTGCATCGAATTATGAGGTTATCGCTGTGGACGGAAAGGGCAGTGTCTCTCACAGAGGTGTTACGTCCGCTTCTCCTTATACTGTAAATGTTTATAACAGTGTACCTGATAACACCGTTATTTCAAAGGTAAGAAAAAATGCTGACGGAAGTGCTTCCGTTTATTGGTCTGCACCCGAAAAAACGGATAATAAAATATATATCCGTGCAGTTATAGAAAACACGGCCACTTCGAAAAAGTACGGTCCGGTGCTTTGTCTGTCCGTCACGAGTTGTATCGACGGCTATGAGGTATACAGCTACAGCTCAGCTTACGGCACTTATACCAAGGTTGCCACTCTCGGACCGACAGCAGCCTCTTACACCGTTCCTGCAGCTCAGGCCGTAGCAGGAATGTATGCGGTACGTGCCTTCGGTAATGTGCAGGGCGAAAATATCTACGGTAACTATTCTGCAGTGGCAGATATGAATAAGCTGCCTCAGCCTGTATCGGGAATAAATCTTACGGATGTCACCGATAAGGGTTATACTCTCACATGGACGGCAGTGTCAGGTGCGAAGTATAATCTTTATAAAGAAACCGATGGCAAATGTACTCTGTTCAAAACCTTCAAGAAAACCAAATATAAGCCTACGAAGCTGAGCTCTTCCGATTATGCTGTCTACAAGCTGGTAGCGGTTAAAACGAGCGGAGGAATAGTGTATGAGGGCGCTGAAAGTGAAGAGTTTTCAGTAACCACTCTTCCTTCGAAGGTTAAAAACCTGAAAATTTCTGCTACTGATGTCGGCGGAAAGCTTACATGGGATCCCGTACCAAACGCCACTGGATATGACCTTTATATTTACAAATCAAACAAGAAAAAGTTCGTTAAGCTTAAAACGGTAAAGAAGAACAGCTATGTTCTCGAGGGAAGAAATCCCGGTAAACCGTATACCATCCGCGTTAAGCCGAGAATAGGGACTACCTTCGGTGTATTCAAGGGAGAAAGCACCGAGCTTGTATTCCGTACCAGACCCGGAAAGGTAACAGAGGTGAAGGCTTCCTCTGTTAAAACGTCATCCTTTACTCTTAAGTGGGAGAAGACCGCGGCTACTAACTGTTATTACGTCTATCAGTACAGCAGCAAGAAAAAGAAATATGTGAAAATCGCTACGGTAGACGGTACATCCTACAAGGTTACAGGTCTTAAGGCAGGTACTACTTATAAGTATAAGATAAAATCTGTCAAGCTTGAAAACGGTAAATCCGTCAACACGAATACCTCGGCTGCCTTTTCATTTACTACTAAACCCGAAAAGGTCACCTCAGTTAAAGCAGCTGCCCGTAAAAAGACTTACATTACACTTTCGTGGAATGAGGTAACAGGTGCAGAGAAATATCAGGTGTATATGTACAATAATGAAAAGAAAAAGTATGTACGTGTTACTACTGTTACGGAAAAGACGAAATATAAGATTAAGGGACTTACGGCAGGTACATCCTATAAGTTCAAAATAAGGGCAGTAAAGAATCTGAATGATAAAAATTATTTCAGTGAATATTCTGATGTATTTACCTTCAAGACAAAAAAATAAGTTTATTTTTAAGAATTTTTTAATCAATTTTCAGTTTTTTATTGACAAATCAACCCTATATCTATATAATGTTATCTGTTAATATGAGGTGAGTTATGTATATTGCACTAGAAAGCTTATTCGCAGGCGGAGTAAATAAGCTCCCTGTTGACTGTAAGTTTGATTTTTCCGGAGAAGAATTGGACGGTGTGTTTCCATTCACGACACCTGTTTCAGTCGAAGGTGAAATCAGAAATGTAGTCGGAGTTGTTACTATTGAGGCGAAAATCTCATTCACTTTAGATGTCTTCTGCGACAGATGTGCAGAGCCTGTAAAGCTTGATTTTGAGATTCCGATGGTACACGGTCTTGTTTCTTCCCTTAACGAGGATGATAACGATGATTACATTCTTATCGAGGATATGAAGCTCGATCTGCTCCAGCTCACTTTAGAAGACATATTCCTTACTCTTCCTTCGAAGTTTCTTTGCAGAGAAGACTGTAAGGGAGTTTGTACCAAGTGCGGTGCAAATCTTAACACTGATTCCTGCAGCTGTAAAAAAGACATTGACCCCCGTCTGGAGGCTTTGCTCGGGCTGCTGGAGGATTAAAAGGTTATTCATTTAATTATTATTTATAAGGAGGTGCTGGGCAATGGCAGTACCAAAGAGAAGAGTATCAAAGGCAAGAAGAGACAAAAGACGTTCAAATGTGTGGAAGCTCGACGCTCCTACACTTGTAAGATGCAAGCAGTGCGGCGCTTATACAGTTCCCCACAAGGTTTGCGCTGAGTGTGGTTACTACAAAGGTAAGCAGGTAATTGCAAAGGACGAAGACTAAGCCTTTGAACTTTGAGAGGTGGAGAAGCGGAACTGCTTTCTCTGCCTTTTTGCTTTAATAAAGACTTACGGAAAGGAGAAGACGCGATGCCGGTCGTAATTAAGAGCATAATAAAAAAATCTCCCGCATTTGGCAGGGGAATAAAGGATGGCGACATTCTTCTTTCTCTGAACCGTAATCCTGTGAACGATTTTCTCGACTATCAGTTCTATGCCAAGGAAAATGATATTCTCATTGAGTTTAAAAGCGGAGAGAAAATCAAATACACCCGTATAAGAAAAAACGAAGAGGAAGATCTGGGCTTAGAATTTGATTCGTACCTTATGGATGAACAGAGGCACTGTAAGAATAAGTGTATTTTCTGCTTTATTGATCAGCTTCCTGAGGGTATGAGAGAAACTCTTTATTTTAAGGATGACGATTCCCGTCTTTCCTTCCTTTTCGGAAATTATATAACTCTCACTAATCTCACTGAAAGAGATGTGGAACGCATTATAGAAATGCACATCAGCCCTGTAAACATTTCTGTCCATACGATGAATAAAGAGCTTCGTGTGAAAATGATGAAGAATAAAAGGGCAGGTGAGTGCCTCGATATTATCGGCAGACTCGCTGAAAACGGTATCGAGATTAACACTCAGCTGGTGCTCTGTCCGGGAATAAATGACGGTGACGAGCTTCGTTACAGTCTTGAGGAGCTCGGTAAGCTTTATCCCGGTGTTAAAAGCATAGCTGCTGTTCCCGTGGGTGTTACGAAATACCGTGAAGGTCTTTTTGAAATGCCTGAATATGGCAGTGAGGCTGCCGGAGAGGTGATCGATATTATCTCCTGCTTCGGTGATTCCTTTAAGGAAAAACACGGGACAAGACTTGCTTATGCAGCTGATGAATTTTATCTTAAGGCAGGCAGAAAAATCCCTGACGGGGACTATTACGAAAATTACAGTCAGATAGAAAATGGTGTCGGTATGTGGACGAGCACCAAGGAAGAATTTCTTTCGGCACTCGAAAACAGCAGCTACAGCGGAAAAGGCAAGCATTTAAGTCTTGCTACAGGAGTGGCCGCTTATCCGCTTATGAAGGAGCTTTCAAATGCTGTTATGAGTAAATATCCGCAGGTTAAAATCGATGTTTATTCTATCGTAAATGACTTTTTCGGTCACAGTATTACCGTAGCGGGACTGGTTACGGGCGGTGACCTGATAAAACAGCTAAAAGGAAAAGAACTTAAGGATAGGCTTCTTATTCCTTCGGTAATGCTTCGCAGTGAGGGTGACATCTTTCTTGACGATGTTTCTCTCGAGGAAGCAGAAAGGGAGCTCGGTGTGGAAATCACACCTGTTTCCTGCGACGGATATGAGCTTGCAGATATAATACTATCAGAATAAAAGGAGGAAAACACTATGGCGAGACCGATCGTAGCTATTGTAGGCAGACCTAATGTAGGTAAATCTACTTTATTTAACAAACTTATCGGACAGCGTCTTTCCATCGTTGATGACACTCCCGGTGTTACCAGAGACAGAATTTACGGTGACTGCGAATGGCTTAACCGTCATTTTCTTCTGATTGACACGGGCGGCATCGAGCCTCACAGCGATGATGTAATTTTAAAGCAAATGCGCCGTCAGGCACAGCTTGCCATCGACAGTGCAGATGTAATTATTTTCGTTACGGATTTACGCAGCGGTGTGGTTGCCACCGATGAGGATGTGGCAGCGATGCTTATTAAAAGTAACAAGCCTCTCGTTCTCTGCGTAAACAAATGTGATACTGTCGGTGAGACACCGATGGAGTTTTATGAATTCTATAATCTCGGCTTAGGAGATCCTATTGCCGTTTCTTCCGTACACGGTCACGGAACAGGTGACCTTTTAGATGCAGTGTTAGAGCATCTTCCCGCAGAAGAAAACGAAGAGGATGAGGATAACACCATTAAGGTGGCCGTTATCGGTAAGCCGAATGTGGGTAAGTCTTCTCTTATTAACGCTATTTCGGGCGAAGAAAGAGCCATTGTTTCCAATATCGCAGGTACTACTCGTGATGCCACCGATACATTCATTACCAATGAATTCGGTGAATTTATGTTTATAGATACGGCAGGTCTTCGGAGAAAAAGCAAGGTTGAGGACCAGATAGAAAAGTACTCTGTTATCCGTGCTAAGATGGCGGTGGAAAGAGCATCTGTCTGTGTTATTATGATTGACGCCCTCGAAGGCTTCACTGAGCAGGACTCGAAGGTAGCAGGTATCGCTCACGAAATGGGTAAGGCCTGTATCATCGCCGTAAATAAATGGGATGCACTCGAAAAAGACGGTAAGACTATGGATAACTACCGTAAAAAGCTGATGAACGATTTCTCGTTTATGTCATATGCGCCGATTATCTTCATTTCCGCTAAAACGGGTCAGAGGCTCGACCGACTCTTTGAGCTCATAAAGTTCGTCGATGAGCAGAACTCTATGAGAATTTCTACAGGAAAGCTTAATGATGTACTCGCATCGGCTACAGCGAGGGTTCAGCCTCCTACGGATAAGGGCAAGAGACTGAAGATTTATTATATGACACAGGCTTCTACCAGACCTCCCACGTTTGTATGCTTCGTAAACAGTAAGGAGCTTTTCCATTACAGCTATCAGCGTTATCTGGATAATCAGATAAGAGAGGTTTTCGGTCTGGAGGGTACTCCTACGAGATTTGTTATCCGTGAAAGAGACGGAAAATAAGCAAAAAGTGAAAATAATCAACACAAAAGCACAGCTGTAACTTTTAACTGCTGTGTTTTTATTTTTTCAAAAAAATATTTGTATCTGTACTATTATTCGACATAATGCCCCTTGAATAGATGCCGATAATGTGATAATATCTCACTGTAATTCGAAAATATGTTAAAAATTTACACATTACAGGAGGTTTTTCCAATGGCGAACAAAATTAGAATTATGATTACAAAAGAAGACAAAGAATTTGAAAGACAGTGTGAGAAAAATCTGTCCTTATCGGATTTTGATGTTATTTTTGTAGAAAAGGACGGTTCGAAGATTTTAGAGCAGATTTACAAGTATAAACCCGATATGGTGCTTATGGATGTCTTTATGCAGAAAATAGATGCGCTCGGTGTTTTGTCTGAGCTGAAAAAGTCGTCTATTCCGAAGCCTGTTATCGCTCTTATGTCGTCCATAGATAATCCGGCTTTTCATAATGAGCTTATTTCGGCGGGGGCAGATTATTATTTTCTCAGACCTTTTGATTTCGAAATGATGAGCCGCAGACTTATTCAGCTTATGCAGTGGTCGGACAAGGGTAATGCAGGTGCACAGAGGGATACATATTCCGTGGAGACGGTGATTTCCGATATTATGCGCGAAATAGGTGTGCCGGCCCACATAAAGGGATATGAATATCTCCGTGAATCCATTAAGCTCGTTATAGGAAAGCCTGACCTTATCCACGCAGTTACTAAAGAGCTTTATCCGACCATAGCTAAAAATAATATGACTACTCCCTCAAGAGTGGAAAGAGCTATACGCCATGCTATAGAGGTAGCATGGGACAGGGGAGATGTGGATGTTCTCAGCTCATATTTCGGTTATACTATTCTTAATTCCAGAGGAAAGCCCACTAATTCGGAATTTATCGCGATGATAAGTGATAAGCTCAGGCTTAAAATGGTAAGATAATAATGAAAAAAGAGACTGAAGGAAAACTTCAGTCTCTGATTCGTTTATAGGTAAATTAGCCTTCGACAATAGCCTCTACGGGGCAACTACCGGCACAAGCGCCGCATTCGATACATGTATCAGCATCGATAACGAACTTGCCGTCGCCTTCAGAGATAGCTTCTACGGGGCAGTCACTTGCACATGAACCGCAAGCAATGCATTCATCTGTGATAACGTATGCCATTTTTCTTACCTCCCTTTGTTTTTGTAACTCTATTCTAACACATAAAATCAAAATATCAATAGTATTTGAGAAATTTTTTTGTTTTTTTTTATATATTTTTTTGGCAAAAGGGGAATAATGATTATTTTATTTACAAAAGTGACTTTATTGTATTGTAAAAATATTTTTTTTAATGTATAATGTTATGGATTATGATTAGCAGGTGAAAGCAGTGTTTGAAAATTTATCGGTAACAGATTCCTTTAAAAATTCGATAACTTCGGTGATAAAGCTCTCAAAGCTTTCCCATGCTCTTATTTTCGAAGGAGCTGATGAAGCTACACGTCTTTCGGCAGCGAAGGAGGTAGCGGCTGCTCTCGTATGTAAGGGCGAGGATAAGCCCTGTAAAAGCTGTAATGCCTGTCTTAAGGCGATGAAGGACAGCCACCCGGATGTTCATATCTTGTACAGAGAAAAAGACAGCACGATGATCAAGGTCGATTCTGTCCGTGAGATTAAAGCACAGGCTCTTATTTTTCCGAATGAAGGAACTAAAAGTGTTTTCATTATTTCCGAGGCACAGTATATGAATCCTCAGGCGCAGAATGCGCTTCTGAAAATTTTCGAAGAGCCTTCACATCATGTCTGCTTTATTTTGACCTGCGGCAGTAAATCTTCTCTTCTGGACACGGTTATTTCCCGTGCCACATCCTACACCTTGGGTGAAGAGGTATCCTCAGGTGAAAATGACGAAGACGATAAAGCTTCACTTCTGGCGGCAGAGCTTATTTCTTCTTTTGTAAAAGAAAGTGAATTCGATTTTCTTAAAAAGACGGCTTGTTTTATTAAGGATAAGAAGCTTTTCAGAGAGGTTATCGAAAGGATGATTTCTTTTTTCAGAGATGCTCTTATTCTGCAGAGCGGCGGCAAAGAGCTGCTTAACGGCGAAAGGGAAGAAACCCTTCTTCTGAAAAGCCGATTTACTCAGAAGAAAATCTTTGAACTGACGGAAGGTCTGAAAGCGTTGGTTGAAGATCTTGATTCGTCAGCAAATCTTAATCTTACCGTAACCCGTTTTTCTTCGGTTTTATACGGTATAAAAATCAATTAATGCTCATCGGTATGAAAGGAAGATAAATATATGGCAGTAGTTGTTTCGGTGCGATTTAAGGAAGTGGGGAAAAATTACCACTTTGATCCTTGCGGAAAGGAATATAAATGTAAGGATAAGGTTATAGTGGAGACGGCCAGAGGCATCGAGTGCGGAACCGTTACTATCGCTAACAGGGAAATCCCCGACGAAGAAATCACAGCACCTCTTAAGCCGGTTTTAAGACACGCTAATCCTAATGACCTTAAAACGGTAGAAGAAAATAAGATAAAAGAAAAAGAGGCCTTTGATGTCTGCAGTAAAAAAATAGGAGCACATAAGCTTGATATGAAGCTTGTGGATGTAGAGTACACCTTCGACAGGAACAAGATTCTCTTTTACTTTACCGCTGACGGCAGAGTTGATTTCAGAGAGCTTGTCAAGGATCTCGCTTCGGTTTTCAGAACACGTATCGAGCTTCGTCAGATAGGTGTCCGCGATGAGAGTAAAAAGGTAGGCGGTCTCGGTGTCTGCGGACGTCCCTTCTGCTGTAACACCTTTCTCGGTGATTTTCAGCCTGTTTCCATTAAGATGGCGAAGGAGCAGAGTCTGTCTTTAAGCCCTGTTAAAATCAGCGGTACCTGCGGAAGACTTATGTGCTGTCTTAAATATGAGCAGGAGGCTTACGAGCATTTACTGAAGACTACACCGAAATGCGGAGCTATAGTAGAAACAGCTGAGGGAAAGGGTACCGTGGTAGATAATAATCTTCTCACAGGTATGCTTAAAATATCCTTGGAAAAGAAGCCGGATGCTGCTCCCATAAGTGTCAATAAAAATGATGTAAAAATTATCAAAGATTCCCAGATAAGAGTGGACAGAAAAGAGCTGGAAGCTCTTAAAGGGATAGAATAAAAATATTAATCGGAAAAAGAGGTTTTTGAAATGATGCCAGTATTAATGAACGCCTTAAAGATAGCTATTTCTGTAATGATAGCAGTTGCCGGATTGGTTTCTCCCGCTTCCAAGGAGGCATCCGATGCTCCCTTTGCTCCCGTGGATGAGAACAGCTGTCAGCTCAGCTTTATCGCTATATCCGACACTCATATAAGACGCGGCGATAACGATATAACCAAGGGTATGTTTGATACCTTTATTCCCAGTCTTCAGGCCGCAGAGGTAAAGCCCGATGCTCTCGTTATCACCGGTGATATTACCCATGGCGGTGAGGAAGAGGACTGGAAATATGCACAGGAGCTTTTAGAAGGAAAAAATATTGCCGACCGTACACTTCTTGCTGTAGGTAATCATGACACATGGACAGACGAAAACTATGAAAAAACTTATAAGGAGCTGTTCCTCGAATATAACAGAAAAATTACCGGTGAGAAGGTAAGTAATGTCTATTATTCGACCAAGATTAACGGTTACTATTTCATTTTCCTCGGTAGCGAGGATGACGGAACCGATGCTTATTTCAGTAATAAACAGCTTAAATGGCTCAAGAGTGAAATGAAAAAAGCCGCTAAAACCAAAAAGCCCATCTTTGTTATTTCTCATTGGCCTATTAATCAGACACACGGTCTTCCTGTTTCGTGGGGCGATGAAGAATATACTGATATGACAGGCGGTATCGGTGAGCAGAGCGACAAGGTCAAGGAAATTCTTAACAAATATGATAAGGTTTTCTATATAACGGGGCACATTCACAGCGGTTTCTCAAACTCTTCAATGAAAGATTATAACGGTTATACATCTGTGGAAAAGGTAGGAAATATTACAAGTGTAAATCTTCCTTCTGTGGCTAATATCAATTTTAACGGTCATTTCATTTCCGGTACGGGCTATTGTGTCGAGGTTTACAAGGATAAGGTTCTTTTCAGAGCCAGAAACTTTATGAATGATTATTGGCTTCCCGGTTATGACTACACCGTAGTCTACAAATAATTACGGCTATATATATAATAGTATGGAGGTTTTATTATGTCTAAAGTAAAAGTAACTATGGAACACGGCGGAGAATATATTATCGAGCTTTATCCCGAATATGCTCCCGAAACAGTAGCTAATTTCGAAAATCTCGTAAAAGAAGGCTTTTATGACGGTGTGGTTTTCCACCGTATAATAGATAATTTTATGGCTCAGGGCGGTGATCCTACGGGAACAGGAATGGGCGGAAGCGGTAAGAATATCAAGGGTGAGTTTGCTGCTAACGGCTTTACGCAGAATACTCTTTCACACACCAGAGGCGTAGTATCTATGGCTAGAAGCCAGGATCCGAACTCTGCTTCCAGTCAGTTCTTTATCTGCTACAGCGATAACTGCACCTTCCTTGACGGTAACTATGCCGCCTTCGGTAAGGTAATCGAGGGAATGGAAACAGTGGATGCTTTCCTCGAAGTTCCCAGAAATTACAGCTCGATGGGAGAGAAATCACAGCCGGTTATACCTGTTGCCATCAAAACTATGTGCATAATTGACTGATTTTCGCATAAAGGCACATAATAATCAGTGACATTTGAAAAAATTAGAAAATTAAGTAAAAAAAATATAAAAAGCCCTTGACTGTAAGGTGAAGTTGTGGTAAACTACTTGTACCTCTTGCAGAGGGCTTTATTTTTGTGTCCTGAAATAGAGGGAGGCCTTATCGGGCTGAAACGAAGGAAAGTGTTGCTTTCGTTTGGCCTTTTATTATCCTATAATGGAGGTGCCGTTCATGAGAGTAAAAATTACTTTATCTTGCACAGAGTGCAAACAGCGCAATTACAACACAATGAAAAACAAAAAGAACAATCCTGACAGGTTGGAGATGAACAAGTATTGCAGATTCTGCAAGAAGCACACTCTCCACAAAGAAAC
>JAZUOC010000267.1:0-22026 GCA_045604465.1 Acutalibacteraceae bacterium | reverse complement strand
AATCCTATCGACAAGTCGATAGGATTTTTGCTTTGTATTATTCAATATTAATTCTTCATCAGCGAAGCGACTTCATTATTCATTGAAAATCCGTTCTTCATCAGTGAATAATGAAGAACGCTACCCTTCGGCCAAATAAATTACTGAAGCCTTTAACATTGCATATTTGCAGCATATATGGTATAATAACCTCAACAAATAAAAAGTCAGAGGGCGATATTAATATGGTATATCCCGAAAAACAAAAGCTTGTTTCAAAGATTGACACCTATTTAAACTGTGCAGAAGTTTTCGCATACAGAAGCACCTGTCTTAAAAGAAAATACGGTGCCGTCATAGTAAAAGATGATGTTGTAATCTCTACAGGCTACAACGGCTCACCGAGAGGATTCGAAAACTGCTGTGAATTAGGAAAATGCGAAAGAATCGAGCAAAATATGCATCAGGGCGAAGGCTATGGAATATGCCGTGCCGTACACGCAGAAATGAACGCTCTGCTCAATTGCTCCAGACAGCAAACTATAGGTGCGGATTTATATCTTACAGGAATTAACCCCGAAGATAATTCCATACACAAGGCCAAGCCATGTCCACTCTGTGCCAGAGTTATTATTCAATCCGGTATAAACAACATTTACCTTCGTACAGGCAACGGTCCTGATAACTATATTGTTGTTCCTGCGAAAGAGCTTGAATGGCTACAAAAATAACATCAGTCTGACATTAGCGGGCCCGTAGCTCAGTTGGGAGAGCGTTCGGTTCGCAACCGAAAGGCCGAGGGTTCGAACCCCTTCGGGTCCACCAAACACAAGTCAGACGAACACCTACTACTTCTTCACAGGCGGCTTCGCCGTGAAGGTGGATATCTGACAAAAAGACAAGAACCAAGGTTAGAAATGGCCTTGGTTCTTTTGCTATTAATTCGCATTCACACATTCGACAAAACACAGACCTCCTTGTAAAATGGTATTACCAAATTCAAGGAGGTCAAATTATATGATTAATAAGAAAACTAAACTGAAGCTAACGGATTTTGAGTGTAACCTGTTAATCAACGGAATGAATGAGTTTCGTAATCTGCTTCTCTCGGACGGTATCCCAACAGAAGATGTTGACGAACTGCTCCTGAAAATCATCAACAAATCCGAAAGATAAGGAGTGATAATATGTCAGACTTTATTCAAGATTTTTATTACGGAAACATCGAGCCACAGGAGTGCACCACAACTCTTACGGCAAAGGTTAAAAAGAGCCTCAGTGAACTCACCGGCAAAGAGGAGCACCTGACATCAATCCTCACTGACAAGGAGCAGGAGCTTTTCACCGATTATGTAGCAACCTACATCAAATTTTCAAGCCTCTGCAATGCAGACAGCTTCACCGTCGGCTTCAGACTAGGTGCAAGATTCACCTACGACACTTTTATTGATAACAAGAAAGGATGAACATTATGGCAAACATTACATACAGACAGGTCAACGATTACCTTAATTAAGGATATTCAAGAAAACAACCACCCCCTGCTGTTTACAATACTATTTTAAAACAAAAATAACGGAGGTAAAGATTATGGAACTCAAAAAGCACTATACAAATGAACAGACGGGTATCAGTTATACCCTTCACGGAGATTTTTATTTGTCGGACCTTAAACTCGCCGAAGAAAATATCACTCTCGGTAAAGGGGGTATGATGCACAAACGTTATCTTGAAAAGCATAAAAGAGCACTGTTTATCTCGCTTATTATAAAAGGAACCCTCTATCAGTACTGTGCGACATAGAAAAACAGGCAATAGATATGTTTGATACTCTCATCGAGCAGATGAAAGCAAGTGAAGGCGTTACTGAGGAACTGAAAGAGCAAAATCAGTGGGAATGGGTGCAGAGAAAGGGCAATGTTCAGCAACGAGCACGAGAAATAGTTTGTAATGAACTAATATATGTATAAAATCAGGGAGCTGTCTTTATCAGATAGCTCCCTTTATCATTATTAAAATAAATCATTACATTCATCAATGATGTTTTCTATAATTCTTAATTGAGAAGGTGTTAGTTTGCTTAATTTGTCGGACAATAACAGTAAGTCTTTATCAACAATATCTCCTGTGAGAAGGTAGTCGGTACTTACTCCTAATGCATTCGCAATTTTTAAAAGGTTTTCAGGTCTCATGGCTCTTTTGCCCGATTCAGCATAAGAAACAAATTGAGTTGTAACATCACTTATTTCTGCAAGAGCTTCTTGTGTTATGCCAAGCTTTTTTCTGCGTTCAACAATACGCTGACCTACTTCTTGTAAAAACATTTCTTTATCTTGCATAACCACACCTCTTTTCTCTTTGTTAAATTATATCAACAATACAGGAGGAAAATAAGCGTTAGCTGTTGACAAAATTCAACAACGCACGATATAATAATATATATGCTATGCCTTTTTCTTTTGAAAAAAGTATATTTTTATTGTATTAAATAAAGGAAAGTGGTATATTTATATTGCATAAATAACCTTGGTATTTATAAGGTTACGAAAGGGGATAAAATTATGGCAAAAAAATTAAGAAAGGTTCTATCTGTTTTTTTAGTTGCACTTATGTTACTGACATCTGCACCGCTACAGGGATTTGTAGGTGTTGACCTTCCCGAGTGGTTTAGCAGTAAGGCACAAGCAGCAGGCGTTTCCGGTTATAACGCTATAGCTGCAGCCGAATGGGCTAAGTCTCACGTTTATGATACATGGTCCTGTCTTTACGGACAAGGATATTGGGAACCAGGTACCGGTGACTGTGCAAACTTTGTTTCTCAATGTATTTATATGGGCGGTATTGATCAAACGTCCGGCTGGAATCATTCAGGATACAAGGCACATTATTCAACAAGCAGTGACGGATCATGGATAAGAGCATCACAACTTCATGATTATGTTGTTTCTATTGGCGGTGTTGATATTCAGAATCCGTCTGCTTCTCAAATTGAAGTTGGTGACCTGATATTTTATAAGCAGAATCCGGGTACATCGGGTTTTTCTCACTGCGCTATTGTAATTGATGTAAGTGGCGGAACTGTTACGGTTGCTGCTCATACAACAAACGAAATATGTTATACAGATACTAATTGGCACCTTGGTTTTTCAAACGAAGGAACTCATCTTGTAAAGATGTACGGCGCTACTTGTACTGAGCGAGTTGTAAGAGATTTTGATGTTTATACAGCCGGCAGTGACTCCAATGTGTATTCTGAACCATCAACAAGTTCAACACGTCGGTTTTATTTCTATCCGGGCGAATATGCACATGTTTATGAAACCAAAACAGTCAATGGAGTAACTTGGGGCTATACCTGCGGTTACGGTGCGAATTTTTACTACGGTTGGGTAAAATTAAGTACTCTTAATTATAAATGTCATGTTTCTACAGGTCCGGTTGCTCACATTATGGGAGATTGGTATGTAAAGGTTCAACCTACCTGTACTACTGTAGGTGTCGAAGAGAGGGTATGTTCACGTTGCGGATATACTGAACAGAGAAATATGTCTCTTGGTGGCACTCATAAGAACGTCGTTCCTGCAACTTGTCTGAGCCCTTCATACTGTACTGCCTGTGGCACTACAATTTCAACTGCTCTCGGACATGATTGGAGCAATTGGGTATACAATCCAACCTCTACTTGTATAGAAAAGGGATTCTCGTACAGAATATGCAATAGATGTACTTTGGTAGAAAACAATGAACTTGATTTATCTGACCATACTTGGGGGGAATGGAGTACTAAAGATAACGCTACTTGTATTTCATCTGGATTAGAATATCGAGTTTGTTTAATTTGTTCTATTGAACAAACAAAAACTATTGATTCTTATGGACATGACTATCAGATTGAAGATAGTCGCATAAGTACTTGTACAGAAGAGGGATATAACATTTATACTTGTACAAGATGTAATGATAGTTATACAGAAGAAGTGGAATCCTTAGGACATAAAACAAAATATGAATATGGTGATATTGTTGAATTCGGACAGTATCCTCAAACGCAAGTATTAGATGCTGATCTTATTTTAGAATTGAATAACAGTATTTCCGATGATAATTGGCAATTTTATGACTATTATGGAGATGGCGATGGATCATATGGTTCTATGAAAAAAACAGAATCAATGAAATATTTAGACCTTGAGTATTATGGCGAAAAATATAGGGCTGTTGTAATTAATTCGTATCGTCCTGCATCAACATATGGAACTGCTAAAGGAAGGCAGGAACAATATGGTTTTCAATTAAATGAAATTTATTGGTTTAAATTTGAGCCTTTAAAATGGAAAATATTAGATTATGAAAATGGTCTATTGTTTTGTGACAATGTAATTGATTCACAGCCATTTAGCGAAACAATATATTATCTATCACCTGAGTATTCCATGGATGAAAATTTTACTGCATACGCAAATAATTACGAGTACAGCACAATAAGAGCTTGGTTAAATAGTTCGTTTTATTCGAGTGCGTTTACTGAAAATGAAAAGAACTATATACGTGTTAAAGAAATTGACAACTCTCCATATTGGCCAGAAGAGTCTTTGTTTAGAGTAAATAATACCCAAGATGATGTATTTTTACTATCATATAACGAGATGTTAAATACTGATTATGGATTTATCAGCGATAACTCAAATAGCGATTCGCGAGTTACAACAACTACGGATTATGCAAAATCTCAAGGAATTAATGGTCCTGCTGTTGGTGATATTAATCCTTCGTATTGGTTAAGAACAGCAGGGATGAGAAGTGATTGGTCTTGTTATGTTGGCAATGGTGCAGTTGCAAATAGTTATAGTACAGTTGCATTAACATATCATGGAGTTAGACCTGCAATATATGTTGATTTTTCAGATGATATTTTCCAATCGGCTACAGTGCCAATAAATCCCACATGTATTGAACATGGATTGACCAGTGAAGAACACTGCTTGAGATGTAAGGCGATTTTAAAACGAGGTGAGGAAATACCGCCTCTTGGACATGATTGGATAATTGACGATGAATTAAACGCAACCTGTTTGACCGATGGATATTTATCACATACTTGTAAACGTTGTGGAATATCTGAAACAATAACTACTAAAGCTTTAGGGCATGATCCAGTGGTTACCTTAACAGAAAACAGAGCTACCTGTTCTAATATTGGAAACACACAGCAAGTTGAATGTACTAGATGTGATGTGATATTAGAAGAAAGCAAAGAAATATCTGTATTAGGTCACAAGGCTGACGAACAGTGGGTTGTAACAAAAGCACCTACCTGTACTGAGGCAGGCGAGGAAATGTGTAAGTGTGTACGTCATGATGACGGAGTGACCTGCGACAAAACCTATACCCGAGTCATTGAAGCAGTCGGACACAGTCTTGTAAAAACAGATGCAGTAGCTGTTACTTGTGAAAAGGACGGCAACAGAGAATACTATCAGTGTGAAAACTGTATTGTTTATTTTGCCAATGCTGAGGCATCGGAAGAAATAACCGAAAACTCATGGATAATCACGGCTACAGGTCACAACGGCAAAAATACAGATGGCAGTGAATTATGGATGACCGAGCTTGAAGCAGCTTGCGGAACGACGGGCAGAGAATGTCTCTACTGTCAGAATGAATGGTGCGATTATACTGTTGAATGTGAAAATCATACAAGCCACAATTATCTTATAGACGAAAGAGAAATTGCAGAAATAACTCCCGACTATGCCGTTGTTGAGCATAAAGACCCAACTTGCATAGATCTCGGATATGATGTATGGTCATGTCTTAATTGTTTTGGCACGGAAAATGAGCATGGTTGGACGGACATTATAAATTATATACCTCATAACTGGTGTGAACCTATTGTCGTGCATGCCACCTGTACAGAAGGTGGTACAGAGACAATAATCTGTGATTACTGTAAAAGAGAAGAAACTTACGGTACAAGTAACGCAATCGGCCACGCTTTATCCCCTCTTGATGAAGAGTATGAAAACAGTGATGATAAAATGGAGCTTATTTCAAGTGTCTCAAATGTTTGTGGTGACGGAAGCGTAGATACATATCAGTGTACGCATATTGATGAAAACACCTCTCTGCGATGTACATATACAGTAACTGTAGGCAACGAAAATGACCATTCATTAGGTGATTATGTCATAAGTCTTGAACCTACATGTACAGAAGAAGGCTATAAGCATAAAGAATGTGAGAATGAAGGCTGTGAGTACAGAACTGATGATGTAGTTATTGCTCCTATAGGTCATAATTGGGAACTCAAAGAAACAGTCGTTCCAACCTGTGAAACACAGGGATATGACCACTACATTTGCAAAAGTGATAGCAACCACGAATACAGTGATTATAACAAGTCTATGCTCGGTCATACCCCTGATAACAATTGGGTAGTTATAAATGAACCCACCTGTGCTGAAAAGGGTGAAGAACAGTGTAAGTGTATCCGTTATGATGATGGTGATACTTGTATTAAAGTATATACAAGAGAAATTGAAATTAATCCTGATGCACACAACTGGGATAATGGCACAATCAATCCCGAATCTACTTGTGACACTCACGGTATAAAGACATATACCTGTCAGAATGACAGCAGTCACACATACACAGAAACAGTTGATCTTGACCCTGAAAACCATGTAGGTGAAACTTATATCAAGGATGAAAAAGATGCAACCTGTACAGAAGACGGTTATACGGGCGATACATACTGTTCAGATTGTGATAAGCTTCTCGAAGAGGGTGCAGTTATCCCTGCAACAAATCACGATTGGGATGAATGGAAAACAGTAACACCTGCAACCTGTGAAGAAGACGGACTAGAAAAGAGAATTTGCAAAAATGATTCAAGTCACATTGAAGAAAATGTTCTTCCTGCAATAAATCACAAATGGGACGACGGCATAATTGACCCTGAATCAACATGTAAGACTCACGGCACAAAGACATATACCTGTCAAAATGACAGCAGTCACACATACACAGAAACAGTTGATCTTGACCCTGAAAACCATGCCGGTGAAACATATCTTAAGGATGAAAAAGCCCCGACCTGCACAGAGGACGGCTACACAGGCAATATATACTGCTCAGATTGTAACGCTCTCCTTACAAAGGGTGAAGTTATCCCTGCAACTGACCACGATTGGGGCAAGTGGGAAACAGTAACTTCTGCTACTTGTGAAACAGACGGACTTGAAAAGAGAGTCTGCAAGAACGATGCAAGTCACACTGAGGAAAACATACTTCCTGCAATCAATCACAAGTGGAATGACGGTGTAATTGACCCTGAATCAACCTGTAAGACTCACGGCACAAAGACATACACCTGTCAGAATGATTCAAGTCACACTTACACAGAAGAAGTACCTCTTGATGAAAACAACCACGTGGGTGAAACTTACATCAAAGATGCAAAGACAGAAAACTGTATAGAAGACGGTTACACAGGAGACGAGCATTGCTCAGATTGTGACGCACTTCTTGAAAGCGGTAAGATTATCGACAAGCTCGGTCATAATATGAGTAAATGGGATAGCAATAACAATGCTACTCATACAAGAGAATGTCAGCGTGACAATGGTTGCAAATATACTGAAACTGTAAATTGTACATTTGGCGATTGGGTTGTAACCAAAGAAGCTACTTGTACAACAAAGGGTTCAAAAGAAAGAATCTGTACAGTCTGCGGATACAAAGAAACTGCAGAAATTACACTCAAAGCTCATACACCTGGCGAAGCAGTAATTGAAAACAGAGTTGAACCCAAGTGTGAAGAAAAGGGCAGTTATGACGAAGTGGTTTACTGTACAGAGTGCCCTGAAGAGCTTAACAGAGTTAAAAAGGATATTGAACCCATTGATCACGATTGGGGTGAATGGAAAACATCAAAAGATGCCACAATTGATGCCAAGGGTGAAGAAAAGAGAATTTGTAAACGAGATTCTTCACATATTGAAACCCGTGAAACCGATAAACTGATAGCTTATACAGCATACTTTATTAAAGCTAACAACAACGGTAGCTTTGAATACGATGGCAAGAAGTATGATCTTGTTGATACCGTTAAATTTGCTAAGGGTACAACTGTAATTGTTAATCCGGATGTTCCGCAGGTTGATGGATTTATCGGATATTGGGAAAACTATACTCTTGAAGATAAAGATATCTATATCGAAGCTGTTTATGAGCTCAAGTCAAGCAATAATCAGTCAGACCTCAAATCTGATAAGGATGTTGTATACAAAGACGGCGTTGCAACAATCGTCCTTTCCGCTTTTGCTGAAACTCTTAATGCGAAAGTACCTATGGGTGCAACTCCTTATGACATTATTCTTGTTATGGATCAGTCAAGCTCAATGACAAGCTATAAAATCGGCAAAGAAACAAGACTTGCTGTTCTTGAAAGAGTTGCTAAAGAGTTTGTTACTACAGTTTATGAAAGTGCTGTAGAAAATAATGTAGACCATAGAGTTGCTCTTGTAAGTTTCTCAGGTACAAAGGATAACTATAAAGGTACCGGTATTATTGGAGCGAACGGAACAATTAAAACTTTCAATAAACTTACCGATGCTGATTATGCTTCTGCATTTGTTGATGTAAAAGATAATCTGAGTACTCTTAAAAATGGTATAGACAGTCTTACCGGTATACAAGGCACTTCATCAGACTACGGTCTCCAGATTGCTAAACAGATTCTTGCAAATAATCAGGATGGCAGAGAAAAACTTGTACTCTTTATCACTGACGGTGAACCCGGTGACCCCGGCAGAAATATGGGTGCATTCAACTACACAGTAGCAAATGAAGCTATCGAGTATGCTAATCAGATTAAAAATCTTTATGGTACAACTATTTACAGTATCGGTGTAGCTGCAGGTGCTGATCCGTCCGATGAAACAGATAAGATTAACAAATTCCTTCATTATGTATCATCAAATTATCCAGAGGCAAAGGATATGGATAATAAGGGTACAGCTGCTACTTTGAAGAACTATTTCCTTTCAGCTGAAGATTCAGATGAAATAGCAGAGATGTTTGAGAGTATCGTTTCCCGTCAGATTGTTAATACAATTTCCTTTACAAAGGTTAATTTCTATGATACAGTAAGTGAGTATTTCACTCTTACTACAGAAAATGAAAATGCCCTTCGTGAAACTGTCAAAGCTGAATACGGTGTATCAGATGATGATATAATCATCACAAGAAATGATGACGGTACAACAACAGTCAGAATCAATAATCTTATACCAAAAGCTATATTTGATGATAATAATGTTCAGATAGGTTACGGTGTAACTGTTAAGTTTGATGTTACTGCTAATGAAAAGACTCTTGAAGGTGGTACGTTTAAAACAAACACCGAAGATGCAGGTGTCGAAAATGACGGTAAAACAGTAATAGAGTTTAAAGTGCCTAATGGAGAGTCTATTTCAAGTGGCAGAGCTATTGTTGAGTTCAGAATTGGTGACGAAGTCTACGCAATCAGAGAAGTAAGTATCGGCGATAAGGTGGTAGTACCTGAAACCGATGTAGCTGATTGGGTTGTAACAGACGGAACAACTGTAACAAGCGATTATACCGTATTTAATACAGAATACACATCTGAAACAAGAACAGTCAGATGGATAATTGACGGTAACGTAAAAGAAGAAGTGTACCATATTGGTGAAATAATTTTTGCTCCTGAATTTGCTGTTCCCGACGGAAAGCTGTTCAAAGGCTGGAATCTCAAGGTGCCTTACAGAATGCCGGATTACGATCTTGAGTTTACAGCGGTATTCGAAAGTCATGAGCATAACTACAAAGAAACTGCTAAGAATGGTGAATGTACAACAGGAATAGTTGTTACATATACTTGTGATTGTGGTTCTTCATACAACGAAGCCAAGAAATATGATGCTCACAATTATACGGCTAACGTTCAGTTGGTAAATAATGAATCTGTAGCAACTATGAGTTGTACCGTATGCGGTAAAGCAGAGTCTAAGGTTATTAACTATAAGGCTCAGTATGATACAAACAGTTGGTGGAATAAAACCAAGGTTGTTGATCTTACTCTTTACGATAATGCCGGTATAGCTGTTCAACCTGATGAATATATTTATATAAAAGTTTATTCAGAGGGCGATGTTCTTTCAAATGCTAAGAATGGTAAGCTTATTATCAAAAGAGTGAATGAAAATGATACTGAAGATAATATTCCGTATCTTAATAACAGTTCAACTGATAGTTGCGGCTATTATGTTGACGGAAACTACATTGTTCTCAAGCTTGACCACTTCAGCTACTATGCACTTGTTATGCCTGAAGATGCAGCAAATGTACCATCATACGGACAGATTGAGTGTGCTTTCAACGGTCATAGCTACACATCAAAGGTAGTAGCTCCTACGTGTACTGTTAATGGTTATACAACGTATATTTGCACTACATGTGGCGACACATATAACGATGCAGAAACCGTTGCTCTCGGACACAGTATGGGTGCATATGTTGTAACTAAACAACCGACTTGTACTGATAATGGTATAGAGACTTCAACATGCTCAAGGTGCGACAAAACTGAAACAAAGAGTGTTGCTGCAAAAGGCCATAACTACAAGGATGGTGTATGTACCGGTTGTGATAATAATAAAGTTCAGAATTGCACTCATATGTGCCACAAATCCGGATTTATGGGCTTCATCTGGAAGATAGTCCGTTTCTTCTGGAAGCTGTTCAAGATGAATCCTGTCTGTGAATGTGGTGTAGCACACTATTAAAATTTAATATTTAGTTGCGTGCTGAAATAACGGAACCGTCGGGGAATAATCCTTGGCGGTTTTTTGCGTTTTGAAAACAATAACATTTTCGGCAGCCGCTACCGAAAAAAATTTTAAGAACTAAAAACCAAAATTTAGGTATACGAATACTGCGTTGGATTTTCAAAAAATCATTGACAAGTAAACAAATGTTCTGTATAATTGTAAATTGGTAAATAATGTATTTACCCTATAACTTAATACAAACTGAAACACCTATTTGTTAGTGCCCATAGTGAGCCGGAAATCACTGTACTGACCTGAAAAGTATCCGTCCGAATACTTGGTCGGGAAACATACGGACAACCAGTGCTTAAATTTTAAGCCGTTACATAGTTTCAGTGCAAACTGTTCGAGAGGATGAAATGTCCTCCCGCTATTTGCGCTATCTATGTGACGGCTTTTTTGTTTTGTGTGGTGTTGAGCCAAAACATCAATATTTGGCTCAATCAAAAAAGAGCTGAGCCATAATGGCTCAAAAACGGTGCCATATCTTGTTGCAAATAAAAATGCGGTGTCGTTTATGGTGCCATAAAAGAAATGAAAAAATTTTTTCAACTTTTTTAAAAAATCAGGAACATTTTGTATGCACTTATGTCGTAGATAAGTGAAGTAAATTTATTTATATAATAACTGCCCCCACCAAAGCACTTTGGTATAAAGGATACTACAGCCACCCTTACATAGAGAAGCTCGTCTGCGGTATATACCGCAACTAAAGTTTGTCGCTCCCTTGATAAGCGAGAAACTTTAGTTTATGAGCCTCCCAGAGCCCACTGACATCTTTGCAAGGTGAAGCCTTGAAAGTGTCATAGTGGGTTACGCACTTTCAAAGAAAGTCAGCGGAACAAATAAAGCAGTAATGCAGAAAGGAGGTAAAACCTATGTCAAAGAAAAACTACAGTGTAGCAAGAGTTGTTACTCATACTCAAAACACAATCGGTAAATGCGAAAGGCACAATGAGAGAAAGAATGAAACCTATGCAAATATGAATGTTGATGTTGAGCGTAGCAGTATGAATGTGCATTTCAAGAGTTGTGACAAACTAACCTATAATGAACAACTGAATAAACTCTTGGCCGAAAAGAAAGTCTGTATGCGAGGTCTGAAAGCTGATGCAAAAGTCTTTGATGAAGTCATATTCGATGTCAACACAGACTACTTTGAAACTCACGGCGATTATGAGTATGCAAAGGATTTCTATGAAGAAGCATACAGATTTGCAGTTGCCTTGTATGGTGAACAGAATATCATCTCTGCCGTAATGCACGCTGATGAACTGAATGTTGCACTAACGGAACAGTATAGAAAGCCTGTGTATCACTATCATATGCACCTTGTTGCTTTGCCTGTTGTAGAAAAAGAAATACTGTGGACAAAGCGATGCAAGGATAAGTCTTTGGTTGGCAAAGTCAAAGAAACTGTTAATCAGATAAGCCATTCAAAGAAATGGAAGTCACCTCAGGCTGTTGATGAAAACGGCAATGTTGTATTCAACGAAAAAGGCAATCCCGTGCTGGTTCCGTCTTACAGTATTTTACAGGATGATTTCTTCAACCATATGCAAAGAGCCGGTTTTAATGATTTCATTCGTGGTGAGAAAGGCAGTACGGCTGAGCATCTGTCTTGTCTGCAATATGAGATTCAACAGGATAAGAAACGACTTGAAGAAATCAAAAGTCAGGTTGAAAAGGAAGAAATCCGTTATGACAATATTCATACTATACACAAAACATTTATGGAGATAGACAGTATGGGTAAAAAGTCTATAACGGGTAAGGTTACGGTTTCTGCAAAGGATTTTGAAGATTTAAGCACAATGGCAAAGCAATCCGTTGCGGAGAGAAGAAAAATATTTGACCTTGAGTGTGAAAACAAAAGGCTTCGGGAAGTGAATTGGGAATTGCAGAGCCGCATAAACAGACTCAGTGAACGACTTTACGAGCTTGAAGAAATATGTGCTCCCTATCTGAAAGCCTTGAAGCTGATGCCCGAAAAGGTAAAGAGCTTCTTTGCGGAAATCTTCAAAACTGACCGAGAAGAAAATATCATCAAAAACAAAACTAAAAATGAAAGGAATAGATAAATGAATAATAAAGCATTTGACAGTATTATTATTTCAAAATGTCCGCCAAAGGATGCAAGTATCACATTAGGTTATACCGTTGAAAAAGACGGCAAGCTCTATTATATGGACGGTGAAAACCGTGTGTGTCTTACTGAAATCTTTGCAAATAAAAATTCAGTTGTTGATTTGGTGGAAAGTACAATCAAATATGATGCTAATTGTAATTAGAAAATTTTTAATTGATGTAGAAAAAACGAATACGCTATGCTATAATGAAAACTGTAAACAGCGTAATATAGTGTGGTTGTTTTCGGAAAAGGAGGTAAATTTTGAAACAACGCATATATAACGCAGCTTTGTATTGCAGACTTTCCCGTGATGATGAGCTTTACGGTGAAAGCTCAAGCATAAGCACTCAAAGAAAAATGCTCCGTGATTACGCAACGGAACAAGGCTTTCACATTGTAGGTGAATATATTGACGACGGTTGGTCGGGAACAAATTTTGACCGCCCTGATTTTCAAAGAATGATTGATGATATTGAGGACGGCAAGATAAATTGTGTAATCACCAAAGACCTTTCTCGACTCGGCAGAAACTATATCCTTACGGGACAGTACACGGAAATATATTTCCCTTCAAAGAATGTTCGATATATTGCTATCAGCGACGATGTGGACTCGGATAAGGGTGAAAACGATATCGCACCCTTCCGTAACATTCTCAATGAAATGGTGGCAAGAGATACGAGCAAAAAAGTCAAATCCGCTATGCGAGTAAAATTCAACAACGGAGAATATATCGCACCTTCACCGCCTATTGGTTATATTATTGACCCTAACCAAAAGAATAAACTGATAATTGATGAAGAAACCGCTTGGATACCCAAAAAGATATTTGAGCTTGCGGCTCACGGAAAGGGACCAAACGGAATAGCAAGACAGTTGACAGCAGAGAAGGTACCCACGCCCTATTGGTATCGTTACCTGAGACGAGGTGAAAGGGCATCTAAATTCGAAAATCAGCCTGAAGACGTTCGTTGGCAATGGTCACTCGTAAGTGTCAGAGGTATTCTTGATAACGAAATCTATATCGGAAATACTGTCCACTACAAATGTCAAAAGGTTTCCTTCAAAAGCAAGAAAAACCGTAAGACTACTGAAGATGAATGGTTGCGTATTGAGAACACGCACGAGCCACTTATCTCAAAAGACTTGTGGGATTTGGTTCACTTGCATATCAACTCCCGTAAGCGACAGGCAAAACGAGACGAAAATAATGTTTTTTCGGGATTAGTTTACTGTGGTGAGTGTGGTTGGTCCTTAAGCTCTGCTAACTGTAAAAAGCAAGCAAAATATCTGAGATGCACAAAATACGGCCAGCGAGGCAAAGTGGCCTGCTCCCTACACTTCACACCTTTCAAATTGCTTTACGGTGTGGTGTTGCTCCGATTGCAGTATTGGCTGCTTGAGGTTCATCAGAATCAGGAAAAGATTCTTGACAGGCTTTTGCAATCGGGTGAAAGACAGCGAGAAACGGAACGTAAGCATTATGAAAAAGAAATCCAGAGGGCCACTAAACGCAAGAAGGATGTTGACCGGCTTTTTGCGAAGACTTACGAGGATTTTGCTTGCGTCAGGCTTGACGAAGAAAACTATGAAATGCTGAGAAACAAGTACCGCAATGAGCAGATACAGCTTGCAGAACAAATATCGCAATACGAAGAAAAGCTGACGGCTACAAAAACCACAGAGGAAAATGTGCGCAAGTGGATTGACTTAATCAGCAAATATTCAGAAATCAACGAGCTTACCGCACCGCTTCTCAATGAACTGATAGAAAAAATAGTAGTTCACGAAAAAAGAATTGATACCGACGGAAAACCAACGATAGATATTGAAATCTATTACCGCTTTGTCGGCAGAATTGATTAACACACATTAGTATGATCCTGTCTTTGCAGGCAGGCTCGGATCTAGGAAGAATAGATATATAATATCCTTAAGTGATGTAAGGGAACGATTATATGATACCCAATCTCATACTCCCACCCGAAGAATCAGCTATTCGCCTCGGCAAATGGGGTATGTTGCACAAGGACTACTTGCAAAAACACAATCCCGTCCTCTTCGCAACTCTCCTGACCCAAGGCAAGCTCTACCAACACTGCGCCCGAATCGACACACAGGCTCAGCAGATGTTCAACACCCTCGTCGAGCAAATGAAGACTGCAGAAGGTGTAACCGAACAACTTAAGGAAGAAAAGCAGTTTGAGTGGGTACGCCAAATACAAAACATAGAATCAAGGGTAAGAGAAATTATCATTAGAGAACTTATATTTGTTTAAGTGAAAAGGCACGGGAGTTCAAATCCTCTCGTGCCCTTATTTCTTATGTCAAAATACTATTAATATTTCTATGAGTGTCACCCGTTACATATATCATGACATTTCCTATCTCTTAATCACCTCGTCTCTAATTCTGCTCAATCTATAAATAAATTCATACTCAGTCAAAACGGTTTTTCGAGCATCATTTTTCCCTATCGAGTGAACCAACTCTTTTTCAGCAGTCTCCTTCAACGCCCTTGTAAAATCTGTATTTTTTGAAAGTTCTTTATATGCTCTGTCAAGCAACTTTTGATATTCATCAGAAAATCGATTTATTCGTTTTCCTTGCCAATACAGATTGTGAGTTGTTCTCCATCTTAATTGTGCAATTGTGTATATTGTTGAATTTTTAGCTTCTTTACCTGCCAACAAGCATACCAGCTTTTGCTTCTTGATGCTTCTAAACTTCAACGATTGCAAGAAGCCTTCCATACTTGAGCATTTAATATTGTCAATATAAAACTCATGTTCAGCAAAGTTTGACAATGCAAAAGATGGGTATTCTCCCTTGCTATGTATGTCGATAATATTTGAATCAAACATATTATTTACTTTCTAATACTTTAATTATTTTTTTACAAAGTGTATTTTCTGGCATCGTTTTTGCAAGCGAGAGTGCTTTTTGCAAATATGCATCATTTTTCGTAAAAAAAGCATAATTGTAATTACTCATTGCAAGGTAAGGATTAAATCTTTTGGAGTCTGCCATCGCAAGCTTTTCATATATTTCTATCGATTTTTTATAATTTTTTTTTGCTTTTTTCATGTCGCCTTGGTAGTAATAAAATCCTCCAATATTATTGCAACTTTCTGCAAAATCAAGATTAAACTTTTCGGGAATTTCATCTGCCAAACGTTCTCTAATTGCTATTGCTTTTTAAAAAAACGCCTCTGATTTTTGCATATTACCTTGGTAACAGTATAATACTCCCACATTATCGTAACTCTTTGCAAGACAGGGCTTGAACCTTTTGGGATTTTCATTTGCAAGTTGTTCTCTAATTGCTATGGCTTTGAAGAAATAATCTTCAGCATTTTGAACACATCTCTGATTACAAAAAAATATACCCGCATTATTATAACTCTCTGCAAGGTCAGCATTAAATTTTTTCGAATTTTCATTTGCTAACAATTTTCTAATTGCTATCGCTTTGAGAAAAAACTCTTCAGCCTTTTGTGCATTATCATATTCACTATAAAAGGCTCCTATGTTATTACAAATCTCTGCAAGATCAGCATTAGAACTTACATGGTTTTCAGTTGCCATTATTCCACTGTTCTCAATTGCCTTAAGAAAATATCCCTTCGCTTTTTTTATATTTCCATGTTCCTTATAAAAGACTCCTATATTGCTATAAATTGCAGCAAGGCTAGGATTTAATATTCTATGACTTTTGGAACATGATTCACCAATTTCTATTGCCTTAAGATAAAACGCCTCTGCTTTTGCTGGCAATATCAGAGACTCACAAATCACAGCAATCGAATTGTACAATGCAAATTCATCTAGAAATAATTTTTCTGCAGAACACTTGTTATAATGAATAATATCTTCTGCTATTTTCAATGCCTTTTTGCATTTATTTTGTTCATAAAGGAACCAAACATAATCAATAACCGTATTGAATTCTATCTGCTCCTCAAAAGCGACATCTGTTATTTCATCATATATTCCTTCAATTTCCTCAAAACGCGTTGACAAACTACTCATCATAGTAAGAATATCAATTTTTGTTCTGCCCTCACGGATAAAAATCTGTGCATCCTTTTTCTGCTCAGCTTCTCGAATTGCCTTACGCCGTTGATAATCATTTTTGATTTCGGCAAAATCTAAAATATTGTTGGCACCTTCAAGGTCTCCTGCTTCAAAAAGTCGATACGCTTCTTTCTGTCTTAAGGTTATTTCTCCTCTTGCCTCATCCTGACACATACGAAGTGACATATTGAAAATATTTTTCTGAATCTCTTCTATAGCATCAATAAGGTTTTGCCTCTTTGATGCTATTTCAATATATTCACGCTCTTCACTTTGTGAACATTCATCCTTTTCATATTTCGCCTTCAAATTGAAATACCTTTCTTCAACTTCATAAAGCTCAGCTTTCAGTTCCTGAAAAATGCTGTTATTAGCAAATTCCGAAACATTCTCCAAAGATAGTGTTTTTTTACCATCAACCACACAGGTATCTCCATCAACCTTTATCTCAAGAAAATCCATTTCTTGCAGTTTAAGGTTAAGAAGTATTCTTAATTTAACAGTATCTATATGTTCAAAAGTGCCATAATAATGCCCGAAGATTTTATCAAGCTCATCCATAAAATCATACAAACTTTGTTCGGCTGTTTCATCCTTTATGACCTTAAAATATGTATAAATCTTGGGTTTACCCGTTTCTTCAAACTTTTTACGGGCAACTTCAAACTCTTCTCTTGTATATTCACCGGCTTTTGTAAAGAAAATAAAAAAACACAAATCACTATTACGAATCTTTTCGTTGTATTCTTCCTGTTTTCTTATTTTCGAATATGCATCATCAAAATTTTCACATAACAAAGGCTGAATTTTAACATCATAGTTTTCTTCAAATTTATCACTAATATTTCGGATAAAATTCTCAATAGCCATTCGTTCATTTGCGAACTCAACTATTGATGATGCTAAAAATATCCTTATTATTCTTCTCATAATGACACATCCTTACAAAATTTAATACAACAAGCATTTTTTAATCAACAAAGTTGAATTCGTCTTTGAATTTATCTTTGAAGATATTGAACACAGCCATAAGTATATCGTCATCATCAACGCTTACATAGGATTCTTCATCGTCATTTTCAGTTTCTTCGAGTTTGAGAATCACAACTTCGCCAGCTTCGTCACTTTCTTCAATAGGAAGAAGAACTACATATTCTTCATCCTCATAAACAATCAAATCGAGAAACTCAAACTCTGCCTCATCCCCGTTTTCATCGTTAAGAACAATAACATCATCAAAATTTTCACTCATTTTACTATCACCTATCTTTCAACCCAAAAGTAATTCTATTTGATTTTTGCAAAAAGCAATTTGTTTTTTCACATCTGATGAAGCGTTTAACTTTTCCAAGACAGATATAGCTTCCTTGTACAATCTTGAAGCCTTTTCATCACTAATTTGAGATGCTTCAGCAGCTCTTATACAATCGCGTGCATAAGAAAAACAATTTTTATCTGTAGCATTTTCCAGAAACTCATCCAAAGACTGTACTGCCATGGAGTTGTAATAATCTATTTCAGGGTCATTTTCTTGTAGGTTTTCTGCAATAATACTGCATGTATCATACATGCTAAATAATGATGTCATGTATGAAGGATTTTCAATATAAATCTCAAATAAATCTTTAGCAATTCGAAGTAATTCATCATTATCATCCACAAAAATATTATTGTCTAGAAACATCATATAATCATATAAACCGTCAATTTCTACCTTATATTTTTTTATAATAGGTACAATCAATTTATATCTTTCAATAATTTTTTGTTCTACAGCTGATGATACCTCTACATTTTGTTCCAATAACCTAATAGCCAACAATTGTTCTTTAATGCACTTTCGTGCTGCATCTTCAATTGCACACAAATACAATTGTTCTGAACGCATAAAGTCATCCATAATTTCATCAGATGGAAGTTGATTTATGGCTGCGTACAAATCGCCTTGTTCAAACAATCTGTATGCTCGTTTTTGTCTTTCAGACATTTCAGAAAATGCCCAGTCGTAACTCATGTTCAAAGATACTTTAAATATTCTTTCCTGCAAAACCGATATACGTTCTTTAAAACTTTGTATTCGAGATTTTACTTTCACAAGCTCATCAATATCTTTTTGGGGTTCTGATTCCTTTTTTCTTACATAGTCATCCAGTTCTTTCAGAGCACACTCCATACTTTTTAATCTGCTATTATTCGCAAATTCAGACACATTATCAAGCGACATAACCGGTTTTCCATCTACAACACATTCACCATTTCGAACTTTAATTTCAGTAAAATCCATTTCTCGAAGTTTTAAGCTTAACAGAATTCTTAATTTAACTGTATCAATATGCTCAAAGGTTCCATAATAATGTCCAAAGGTTTTATCAAGTTCATTCATGAAATCATACAGACTTTGCTCTATATGCTCATCTTTTACGTTTTTAAAATATGTATATATCTTGGGTTTTCCTGTTTCTTCAAACTTTTTGCGAGCGACCTCAAATTCTTCTTTGGTATATTTCCCGGCTTTTGTAAAGAAAATAAAGAAACATAATTCACTATCACGAATTTTTTCGTTATATTCTTCTTGCTTTCTTATTTCAGAATAAGCATCATCAAAGTTTTCACATAACAAAGGCTGTAATTTTATATCGTAATTTTCTTCAAATTTATCACTTATGTTACGAATGAAATTCTCAATAGACATTCTTTCATTTGAAAATTGAACTATAGATGATGCCAAAAATATTTTTATAACTTTTCTCACAACAATTCATCCTTTATAATTTAATACACTCTTTATAATAAAACTCTTTCATATCATCAAGTCGAAGCAAACAAGGCTCCTGACCAATGCCCACACCTACATCAACATTTACCCAAGTATCAGTCTTTACAATTTTACCGAGGTGTTCATTTCCATAACATATTGTAGGTGTGTGACCAAATACAACCCTTACATCATCAAAGTATTGTGTGTTGAGGCTCGGTCTTGTCCAAATCAAATCAGTAGGAGTATATTCAGAAAACTTTTTTTCTTTTTTAAATCCACCTAAGCCACTATGCACTAGAACAAAATCTCAGTTGTTAACGGTTATTGCTTCATATAACGGTCTTTCTCGTAAATACTCAAGTATGTATTGTATTTCTTTATTTCTTACACCAGACAATGCATCAAGGGTGACTTGTCCACTATTTGAAACCCACGTTCTGTATGTATTCAGTTTTGTACCTGTCAACTTTGAAATTGAATCTTCCGTAATCTCATCAAATAGGAAATCGCAGGCAAGTAGCATTGCCTCGTGATTGCCGAGAAGCAACTCAACGTTCGGCTGTAACATAAGCCATTTCAAAATTTTGACACCAGCAGGGCCTCTATCAATGACATCGCCAAGAATATAAAGAAAATCGTCGTCACAAAATCCAACTTTATCAAGAAAGTCTTTGAATCTTTCTAACGAATAACCATGAAGGTCAGATGTTACATATATCATTTTAATAACCTCATTTTTATATAATTTTACAACAAGATGCGGAAATTATCAACCATTCAAGAACACAGTTCTTCATTTATTTGTCTCACACACTCTTAGGCATCATCATTCGTAAAAACATAATCATCAAGTGATTCTATTACAAGTTTTTCGGTAATGAATTTCCATACATTGCATTCATTAGTATCGTGACTGTTATTTCTCAGACAACCTCCTTTGCAAATCGGCAAATACATACATCTGGAACAAGTTTTAGATGCAAAGGGACTATAATGTTTGTGTGAATTATCATCGAATTTTTCTTTAATGTTTCCTATGCTTTTGCTGATATCTCCAACCAGAGAAATACATTTATACATATAACCTTTTGGGTCTATCACATAAGCATCAGGTGAATCCATCGTACAAGAGTTAACCTTGTATTCAGGTTGCATCTTTTCAACAGCTTTTTCAAAACCCAACACCTTTAACTGTTTTCTAAATTTTAAAAATTCATTTGAGAATTCTTTCATGGAAAACAAGTTCTCTGTACAAGTAGCACAAGAGTGATCGCATCCGAAAGTTTTCATCATTCCGAGAGTTACATCAATGTTGCACAAATTCTTGCTTTTGCAATATGCAAGAAGTTCTTGTGCACTTGCTATATTTGATTTATCAACATTTATTCTTAATTTAACACTCGTTTGAGTTTCTTTTTCAAGTTTAATGATATTTTCAATGATCCTATCAAAAGAAGGTCTTTTATCAATTTGAGGTCTTCTTTTTTCGTGTATCTCTCTCATACCATCTAGAGTTATCTGAATGGTTTTAATACACAAATCATCTATCTGAGAAATAATGCTATCGTCAAAAAGATAACCGTTAGTGATCATCGAGGCTGTGTATCTAACCTCATTTTTAAAACAAACTTCTCGAAATTGGTGTGTTAATTCTCTAATTGTTTTATAATCAAGAAGGGGTTCTCCTCCATACCATACAACACTGATATTTTTACCCTCTGAAGCTTTCTTTTTGACTAGTTCAAAGATAGCTGTTTTAACATCATTTTTCATATACACGGCAGGATGATTCTCATAGCAATAAAAGCATCTGAATTGACAATCTAAAGTAACAGCAATAATTAGGTGAAACGCATCAGAAAGATTATCACGGCAATCGTACTCTTTTTTAAGCGCATCTAATTCATTCAATTCCCTGCTTACAACAAAACCATTCTCCAAACAATCCTCAATAACTTCATCATCAACCGTTTTGTTTTCAAAAGTTGCAACTGCCTGAGATATGGTGTTATACACCAATCCCTCCTTAGCATCCAGATAAACATTATATTCTGATAATTTATATTTATCGGCAAGTGTATCGCTGATTTTCAAAAATTCTTTTTTACTACTCATAACCATTCTCCTTTACAAAATAAACGTATTGTTAAGTTAAATGAAAATTGAGACCTTGAACTCCTTATGGTATAATGGTTTTACCCCTAAAACCTATACCTCCCTGAAAA
>JAZUOC010000266.1:0-5194 GCA_045604465.1 Acutalibacteraceae bacterium | reverse complement strand
AGCATTATACATGTGGTACTTTCCTTCGCTTTTGGCAAAAATTATATTATTGTTAATGCAAGTATTATATTCATCACGGATAACATCATCAAAAACAAAATCTGTTATATTCTTTCCGTCAACACCAATAATAGCCCATTTACCATCCTGACAAACAGCAGCAACCTGATTTTTAAAGTTTGTTGCCGCATCGTACGGTAAGGTTTCAGGGACATTCATATCTGCCTTTATGTAACCATACTTTTTATCTTTACTGATAAGAATATTATCATTCAAAATAACAGACATATAATCTACCGGCTCACTGGTTACTGCAACTTTAAATCCAAGTGAATTTATCATATGATATCCATTACCATCATCCACTGCAGCGTTTGAACCCAAAAAAATGCTGGCATCTTTATAATTAGGAAGAATTAAAAAATCACCCTCATAATCGAGATATCCATAGAGCTCCCCCTGCTTTACAAGAGCATAATCGCCAAGAAAAGTAGTAGCCTCATTAAAACCAACTTTGACATAGTTATATTTATAGTATGCATCAATATAATAATTCTTTATTGTTTCCGATGCTATCTCCTTCTCTCTCGCCTCTAATGCAAGATCAACAACAGCTACATAGTTTTCTTCCTCATATAAACGCTGTAAATTCAATTCATAAGCGTTTGAAGACATAGGGAAGCGGATAAGATAATCTTCTAGTGCGATGAGATAATAATCCTCACCAAGTTTTTTCATTTCCTCCATATATAATAAAAAAGTTTCTTCTGTAGGATCCTTAACATCAAAAGCCTTTTTGTAGCTGATAGCAGCGATATAGGGAATATCTTTTTCTGCGTTTACTGTTGCCTTATTAATATACTGTTTATATTCATTATTTACTGATATCGTTGAAGAAACGCTCATAATAATAGCAATAAGACCCGCAGCCGCAAATAATGCAATAGCAATCATTTTTGTTTTCATATCTCTTCCTCCATTACATTCCACTCAATATACCTATCAAAAATGCAAACACCGTAAAAGGAGCCATAGGCAAAGTGGATTTTTTGGTGACCTTCTTTCCTGCAAGCAAAATCAAGGCAAAAACAGCCATTGGAATTACAGTGCAAATAAGAAGCGAATAAGTATTCGACAAACCATATAGTAAACCTAACATAGCATACATTTTAACATCTCCCATTCCGAAACCGGAGCGAAGAACAATTGCCAGAATAAGGAGAAGACCACCGCAAACACCAAATCCAGTTAAAGAAAAGATCAGAACATCTTTCCACGGGGTTCCGCCTATAAATATTTCCAGTATGCTTCCTATTACCCATATTCCCATACCTGTCAAAACTAACGGATTAGGAATAATATGTTCCTTGTAGTCTATATACCCCATTGTTATTACGAGGGCAAAAACTACAGAATTCATATAACTCTTAAGTATAGGCACTTCAAGGTAAAACATATCATAAAACCAAGTACAAAGCGCAAGCACAACCATCGTGAAAAACAGCCAAAACAAATTTTTTTTCTTAATAACATTGATAACTTCTAAAGCATTTTTTTTACCAAAGGTTATAACACTGTTTTTTCCTTCAACCATCTGTGTATTAACATCAGTTGTTTTTTCTTTTCCTTCACTTTCAAAATTCGTATCATCTTCTATAGTATTTATACTATTTTTAAGGTGTAATCCCATATAAAACACCATAGCAGAAGCAAAGACAACACACAAAATAATTTCAACAAAAATTAAAACTATCATTTTTACCCTCCGTAATCATAATTACCTCCGCCTTTAACAACCTTAACACTTATTGGTATATTACACTCTCCGTATTCTTTTTCTACAACGGGCAAATACATATTCAAATCTTTGTTAACTGTACTCTGAATTTTGGCAAGTTCTGCATCGGAAATATTTTCTGGCACATAAACAAAGCATGTATAACTCTTTGTACTGCCAGGCTCATACTTAGGCTCTTTATCTCCTTCAGCCTTTTCCATTGTTTTGATAAGTCCCCATCCTCTGGCGATAGTGCTACCAATAGTATCAGCATCCTCAGCATCTACACAATACTGAACACCATAAGCATTATTATTGCTGTCTCTACCATACATATGTATACCGGCAGTGTCCTGAGTAATACCGGTTGCTGCCATCATCTCTTTCGTAAATGCAGATGACTGATAATCATAACCACCATCATTTGTAGGTAAATGCCAATAACTACCTTCAGTATTCACTTTTGTAGTAGTAACCTCGGTTGTTGCCTCGGTGGTCTTTTCGTCCGGCACAGAATCAGAAGACTTTACTTCTGAATTACCGCTTGACCCACTGCTTCCTTCACCTGAAGGCGCTTTAGTAGTATCCTTTTTCACCTTAGCAATAACATCGTCTCCGCCAAGCCAACCGCCTGCAAGAGCTTCTTTTTTTATGGTCGCTGTCATCTCAGCGAACTTAAATAGCTGAATTAACTGAAGCTTATAATATACAACAATATGAATATCATCAGAGCCATCGGCAAACATTGTTGAATCATTAAAATTCATGCCTTCCAGGCCCTTAACTACTCCCAAATTTTCCAGATGACGACTTGCTTCTTCAGCGGAATCGCCGAAATGCTTTACAAAAAAGGCTTTGGCCAAGGGAACTGCAATTATTCTTGATGTAGCAGTATTGAGAACTCCATTTGCCGCAACAGAGGCAAGACTTTTGATATAAGAAATCGGATTTGAAATTATACTGTTTATATTGGCAGACACGAGATTTATCGATGCCTGCACATTAGACCCGTCAGCTGACACACCGTCTATGACTCCCTGTATTTGCTCCATATTAAGGCTGTTATCATTAATAGCGTTAGCAATCTCTGTACCACGGGAAACAGATCCGTCAACTGCACCTGTTAACGAAGTATACAAACTGTCAACCGAGTCGATAACTTCATTAATTTTAGAGGAACCTACATCGCTTACATCTTTCATACCTTTGCTGAATTTCTGTAAACCGCTCATTTCATAGAAATATCCGTATTGAGACATTTCTTTAGCTGTAGTATCTATCGCATTAGAAATGAGAGCCTGTGTACGACAAAAATTCACGATATTGAGAATTGTAAAAATAGTAAACAAGAACCCCATAAATGCGACCACAGCCTCAACGGTTGCAGAGCCTTTCGCATTTTTTAAATTATGTAAAATCTTTGTCATACACATCACCTATCAGAATAAAGTAGTTTCCTCGAGAGATTTAGCCATGTTTTCTGCATTTTTATTTACAATATCTCTCAGCGACTGATCAGCTGAGTTATCGAATACTATCCAATAAACATAACCACCCTCGGAAAGCTGAGTTCCGTATGCCACGAAATAGCAGGAATAAGGAGTTATGGCTCCGGTAGTGAAATCAGTATGATTATAGGTATGAGTACCTTCATATCTGCACATGGAGAACCCATTAATCTCTGTCATTTCACGCTTTTCAGCTGTAAACTTACAATCAGAATATGCACTATCATGGTGCATATCCTGTACAGTTTCAGACCATCTGTCAGAATATGCATCAAAAATGCCTTCAATAGATTTGCATTCTATAGTATCGTTTATAAATGAGCCCCCACAAAAAGCCCAAATACCTTCAACAGTCGCTGAACCACGTCCATAAAGCACATCTCGCAAATCACTAGAAGGAAAAGAAAGATTGAAATACTGCGCCGAATTGCTTTTATTATAAACAGCTGAACTTGCAACCACACCGTCATATTTATTTGTGTTTTCATCATTAGATGTAGACTGAGATTCGATTACATTATCCATTTTGACCATGTAATCTTCTGTAGAATCATCAGTAATTTTGTCACCACCACATGAAATAAAACTCATCATAAGAAGAACTGTAATTAATAACACTGATATTTTTTTCATAATAATTCACATCCTTTTAATATCCTAAAAATCCGCTGTATTTTATCTTTGTGCCCGCAAGATTACTCTCAACATCGAGCTTACCGTCAGCAGTGCCCTCATCGGTTATCATACGGTTAAAGAAATCCATATCCAGAAAAAGCATATCAAGATGTGCCGTAGCACTGACCTGAACATAGGTACATGCGTTACTCATAAGGAAGCCTGCGCCCTTTTTGTGTTTAAATTCTCCATCTGTATTTTTCTGAATATTTATCTGAATAACATCTGCTATTCTTTTCATCACACTGCTTTCAGGACCTGTATTAGTACAAAGCTTCAGATATGTAAACAGCATAAGATAGTCTTTATAACCGAAGGCAATAATATTAGCTAGCGAGGTGCCACCATTATTTGTATTGGCATCCAAACCAGAACCTACAGTTGATTTAGCATTACCGTCGGCTATATATTTATTCATAAACTCATTTGTTGCACCGGAAATTTGCTTCTTAAGCTCCTCGGCACCCTGTTCAGTCAACTCATTAACCTTATCTGTAGCATAACCTTTTATCTGAGAAGAAATATCGTTTGCATATCCTGTTACAAGGCTTTTAGTTGCATTGAATGAACCTTCAACAGCCGTTTTGATTTTTCCTATAGCCTCAGTTTTCCACTGATTAATCTGTCCGCTTATAACAGTGCCCGGAGAATCTGGCACCTGGTTATACGCAACAATAACCTTACTATGAATACCGTCAATAATACTATTTGCAGCACTTTGCACAGTATTACTTGAAAGTATTTTCTGGGCAATTTCATTATCTGGAAACATAGAAGCATAATCTATGTTTTTAGCATCTGCAAAAATTTCATCAATTCTTTGCTTGCCGTTTTCTTTATCATAATCGATAAACATAACCTGGTTGAGAGCATCATTAATCTTCGAATTCACCGCAGCAAACGCTGTATTAACAATTTCTTCTGCCTTACTTGAAACAGCATCTGAAAGATCATTGGCTAAACCATCTATAGCATTTGTAAGCTCACCGGTCCCAGCATCCAACACTTGTTGTATGCCGCCATTTACTGACTTTGCAAATTCGTTTGCTGCAGCATCAACCGCCACAGAAGCTATATCTTTAGCATGATTACCAATGCTAGAAGCCTTAAGATTCCAAGTATCTCTTGATTTAACAACAGCAACCTTAAGACCATGATTAATATAATCAAGGTCAATAGCCGACTCAGCCGCAGCGAGAGCAAGCTGAAGAACGATCTGAACAATCTGATATGG
>JAZUOC010000265.1:0-2086 GCA_045604465.1 Acutalibacteraceae bacterium | reverse complement strand
CTTCGATACTGCCCTCGCTCCATTCAGCGGGAAGTGCGGGAAGTGCTTCGATTACACCCGTATTGGAATAAAGGAGCATTTCATCGATAATGCCGATGGTACCGATAGTGGTGTCGGTGCAGAACACACCCCAGCCGCCGTGAGTGTAATGGTCAGCCATAAGTGAGGTGTAGTAGATGTTATCAGCCATAAGCGCCATAAGTGAATTATAGCAGGAATCTGCATTCTTGAGTCTTGCTCCTACGAGAGCCTTATGCACCCAGCCGTGTGAAGCAGTGTCATCCTCGCCCTGATTTTCTCTGTTACGGTTTTCGATGGCCTGATTACAGGCATCTGTAAGCTCCTGATTACCCTGAGTTTCGAATGCGGGCCAGGCAGGATAAAGATGGCTGATGTGACGGTGCTTATTATTCTCCTCATATTCCTTCATTGCCCATTCGCAGAGTGCACCGCTTTCATCGTACTTATATTCGGGAAGAAGAGACATAAGCTTCTCCCATTTCTCTATTCTTTCCTCATAGCCTTCAGCCTTTACGACCTTTTCCATTTCTATAGTCATACGAAGGCCGTCTCTTGCCGCGGCAATATCCATGGTCGAGTTTGCGGTAATGGTCGAATCATAGTCGCCGAGAGGATAGTTTTCCGGTGAATATGAGGGAATGATAAGGTATCTTTCGCCTTCGAGAAGCTCTGTCTTGCCTTCCTCGTATCTCGCATTTCCGTCAGCATCCGTGAAATATTCGGGAGTACAGAGCTGCTCCCAGAAGTTCGACTGCTTGGTAAGAAGAGGAAGAAGAATATCCTTCTCCAGGTCAAGCTTTTCACCGTTATATTCAATTATCTGATTACCGTAGCACTGCCAGAATTCGTAAATGGGAAGAAGCATCCAGGAAGCACCCGCATTCCAGTACTGGAAGGGATACCAACGGCTGTATTCTACCATCATCGCTCTGTCACCGTCAGTATTTACGGGCACCTGAATGGCATCGGTCATGCCGTAGGTTTTGGCGGCATTTTCTTCCCAGTCGGGAATCTGCTTGAGAACGAATCTGATGTAGCTTTCACCTGCATCGTAAATGTTACCTGTGTTCATACCCGAGGACTGGAGATTTACGTTGGCATCCATAGTGTAAATTCCTCTCCAGCCCGAGTTCCATTCGCCCTGCCACATACCGCAAAGACGCGGGAAGGATGTACCTGCACAGCATATCTGTGCGTATCTGCCCTGATTATATGCTCTTTCCACCAGAGAAGGAAGAAGAGCTTCACTGTTCTGCTGTAAAGAGATAAGATGCTCGTTTGCTACATTTTCGTAGCCGTCACCGCCCAAATCGAAGCTTACTGCGTTAAAGAGCGCGGACTGCTTTTCAGCGTGAGGTGCCAGAGCCTTTTCGTAGCTGAACTTACCGTCAACGGTATACTTTTCCGCTACGGCAGCAGTGTAGGCATTAAGCTCATCTAAAAGTGCGTATTCTTCTGCATCTCTGAAATCCTCGAACTTACCCATATCAAAGGTGCGGTCCGACTTCGTGATGAAGTAAACCTCACTCGCGCCCGAAATTTTAATGGCGGCGTTCTGCTCCTTTGCCACATTTTCACTGTCGTTTGTGCTGTCGAGGACTACTCTTTCCCTTTCGCCGCCGACTGCTATAACTCTGGTAAAGCCGCACCAGCCGCCGTCCTTGAGCTCACTGCCTTCATAGGAAGGATAGTGAGCGATATGAGCGATATATGTGGCATCCTCATCGACGAGCTTTTTATACTGCATATCCTTTTCGTTACCCGCACCCCAGCCTCGCATCGACCAGCAGTCGGCAAGAGAAACTGTCATATTGATTTTTGCACCGAGGCTCGACTTTGTAATTTTTGTGATTGTAACATTGTCCTCTCTTGAAGAGAAGGTCAGTCTTTCCCATCTGCCGAGAATATCGGTGTACTTGACGCCGAGCTCTGCAGTTTCATAGTCTGTCCAGCGGATATAGTCATAATAGGGAAGCTTCGTGCTGTCCGTTCTCAGAACGTGTGAGGGATGATAGGCATAAAAATATGTGGACTGTCTGCCGTCACAATCCCAGGCGGCATTGCC
>JAZUOC010000264.1:0-4175 GCA_045604465.1 Acutalibacteraceae bacterium | reverse complement strand
CGAAAAACTTCGTCGGTTTGATTGGTGTACCTTAAAAGCTAACAATTTTCCACATTTAACCGATTTAACACAAAAAAATTATCCGAGACTCGCTTTTTCACGAATCTCGGATTTTTTCAGGCTGTTTTTTTACAGCCCCTTTTTTTTGTAGACAAATGTAGTTTATATACATTTTATACATATTTGTCTCTGATTTTTCACTGAAAATTAAAAATATTCAATTTAATTTATTTTAATAACCCCAATAAGTTCACAATCTTTTTTTGCAGGGTGATATAATACGGATATAATTTATATGTTTTTAACTGAAACATATCATAAGGAGAAAATATTATGTTAAAATCACCTGAAAACAAAAACTGTTACGAGTATCTCAGAGAGTGTACGGAAATTTACGATGACGTTTATATGATGCAGCATTTCGGTGTCAAATATTACCGCTCGGAGGTTTTCAGTGATATGGATGCTCTGGCAGGCTTCTTCCAGAAGGAGCTCGGCATAAAAAGGGGAGACGTTGTCACTGTATTTATGCCTACAACCGTGCAGAGTATTATTGCTTTTTATGCTCTTAACAGCATCGGTGTAATCACCAACTTTGTTCATCCTCTTATGTCAACTGATTTCCTTAAAGAGAGAATCGAGGAAGTTAATTCAAAGGCTGTTATGATTCTCGACCTTCTGGCAAAGGATCATATCAAAACAATTAATGACAGCGGTCTTCCCTGCGTGGTATGCTGCAGCTCAGATTATTCGGAAGGCATCAAGGGCTTCGGCTGTAAGGTGGGCGAGGGTCTCGTCAAGAAAATTTATCCTAAATACAATAAGGCATACTATTATAAAGATGCTCTGGCAAAGGGTTATACACCTGAAAAGGTAACTGACAACGGAGATGAAATCGGCGCTTATCTTAACGGCGGCGGTACTACAGGTAAAAGTAAAACAATTAAAATTACTTCAAAATCTATCAATGAGCTTGTATGGCGTGTTTCCGATCTTGACGCAATTCAGGCGCCCGGCGAAGAAGCAGAGGTTATCGTTCTTCCACTCTTCCACTGCTTCGGTCTTTGCATAGGTATACATATGGCTATGTGCAACAGTGCCAGAATTATTCCGATGATGCAGTTCGATGCCAGAATCTTTGTAAAGCTTCTTAAAAAGAACAGAGTTGCAGGCTTTGTCGGTATTCCTCTTATGTTCCAGAAGCTTATGCGTGAGAAGGGCTTCGACGGTCCTCACCTTAAAAGTGTCAGACTTATGTTCTGCGGCGGTGACGATGTATCTGATGCCTTCCTTGACGAATTTAACTCCTATTTCGAAAAATGGGGAACAAAAGCAAGACTCCGTCAGGGCTACGGTCTTACCGAAACCAACTCCGTATGTACCACCAACTCAAACGATGATTTCCGTCACGGCAGTGTAGGCAGAGCATTAAGAGGTGTTGAGGTAGAAATATGGGACGATAACCATAAAAAGCTTCCCGACGGAGAAATCGGTGAATTTGCTATAGCAGGTCCTACCATCATGGACGGCTATTATACTGACGGTGATGACAAGGCCAACGGTATTTATACTGATGAAAACGGAAAGAAATGGGTGCTTTCCGGCGACCTTGGCTACAAAGACGAGGACGGATACTTTTTCTTCTCAGGCAGAAAGAAGAGACTTGTTATTATTTCCGGTTATAATGTTTATCCTACCGATATTGAAAAGGTTGTCGGTGAGCTTTCAGAGGTTAAGGAATGCTGTGCTGTTCAGGGCTGGGATAATAACCGTTCTATGGTCAGACTTTATCTTACCATGAGCGATAAAAAATACGAAACAGAAGAAACTAAGGAGAAAATCTGTAAGCTCCTCGAGGAAAACTTCTCGAAATTCTATGTTCCCCGTGATTTCGTTTTTATGGACAAGCTTCCTGAAACACCTCTTATGAAGGTAGACTTTATGAAGCTTACAGCTGCTGATCCTGAAAAGGCAAGAGCTGAAAGAAAAATTAAAGAATAAAAAAATGATTTACAAACTGCCCTGTATGTGATATAATATAGGGTAGTTAAAATAAATGCTTCTTTATTTTTAAGAAGAAAAAGGAGAAAAGCAAATGGTTACCATTAATTCTATGATGTGTAAGGGTTGCGGATACTGCATCAGATTCTGTCCTAAGCATATACTTGAAATGAGTAAGGAAAGGTCAGAAAAAGGCCATTTTTATCCTGTTAATATCGACGAAAAAGCTTGCACAACCTGTGCAATATGTGCTTTGATGTGTCCTGAAGGGGCTATTGAAGTTACGTCAAAGGAGGACTGAGAAAATGGAAAAAAGATTTATGAAGGGCTGTGAAGCAATAGCTGAAGCAGCAGTCAGAGGCGGTTGCCGATTCTTCGCCGGTTATCCCATTACTCCTCAGAATGAAATTCCTGAATATCTCTCATGGAGATTGCCTGAAGTAGGCGGTGCTTTTGTTCAGGGCGAAAGTGAAGTAGCATCCATTAATATGGTATACGGTGCGGCCGCTACAGGTAAAAGAGCTCTTACAAGCTCATCAGGTCCGGGTATCAGTCTTAAGGCTGAGGGTATATCTTATCTGGCTTCGGCACAGCTTCCCGCAGTTATTGTAAACATATCCAGAGGCGGCCCCGGCCTCGGCTCAATTCAGCCTGCCCAGTCTGACTATCTTCAGGCTACCAAGGCTCTCGGTCACGGCGGCTTCAGAGCTATGGTATTTGCTCCTGCTACTTTACAGGAGGCAGTTGACCTTACATATAACGCATGGGATTATGCTGAAAGATACAGAAATCCTGTTATGATTCTTATGGACGGCTGTCTCGGTGCTATTATGGAGGAAGTAGAGCTTCCCGAAATGAAGAACTCTAATCCCGAAGATATAGAGGACTGGTGCCTTGACAGAATTGGCGGCAGAACTGATTCTCATATGATTACTCCTATTCTTCCCGAGCCTGCACTTGAGCTTCTCAATAAGGGTAAGGCTATGCAGTACAAGATGTGGGAAATGCTTGATACCAAAGTAGAAGAGTTTATGCTGGAGGATGCTGAGTATGTTGTAGTAGCATACGGTATTGCAGCCAGAGTGGCAAAGGAGGCAATTCTGCGCCTGAGAGAAGAAGGCTACAAGGTAGGTATGGTCCGTCCCATTACACTTTACCCCTTCCCGAAAGCAAGTCTTAACAATCTTGACTACACTAAGGTTAAGGGCGTTATCGACATTGAAATGACTATTCCTGCTCAGATGAGGGAAGATATTGAGCTTCAGGTCAAAGACCGCTGCTCCGTACATGAGTACGGAAGAAGCGGCGGTATGCTCCTTGATGATGAGGGCGTATATGAAGCTATTGCAGAAATCGTAAAGGGAGGAGAATGATTATGGCAGAATACAAAAGACCAAAATCACTGATGCCTATGGCAACGGGTTACTGTCCGGGTTGTCTGCACGCTCTTGCAACAAGACTTGTTGCTGATGTTATCGACGAGCTTGGACAGGCTGAAAATGCTATCAATGTTGTCTCTGTAGGCTGCAGTGCACTCAATCTTTACTCCTGGTGCGGTGACGTTATCGGTTCGGCTCACGGAAGAGCTCCTGCTGTTGCAACAGGTATCAAACGCTGCTTACCCGAAAGATTAGTCTTTACATATCAGGGCGACGGTGACTTTGCCGCTATCGGTCTTGCCGAGATTATGTCAGCAGCAAACAGAGGCGAAAACTTTACGGTTGTCTTTGCTAACAATCAGACCTACGGTATGACAGGCGGTCAGATGGCTCCGACCACACTTTTAGGCCAGAAGACAACTACAAGCCGTGACGGACGTGACTGTCTTACTACAGGCTATCCGATGAAGATGTGTGAGCTTATATCAGTTCTTGAAGCTCCCGTATTTGTTGCAAGATATGCTCTTAACACACCTAAGGGTGTTATGGATGCAAAAAAGGGCATAAAGAAGGCCTTTGAAAAACAGCTCAGAGGAGAAGGCTTTACCTTTATTGAGCTTCTTACAAACTGTCCTACCAACTGGGGTATGAATCCCCTTGATACTCTCGAATATATGAACACAAACACCATCCCTTATTTTACTCCCGGTGTTTTCAAGGATAAGGAGGCTGAAAAATAATGAAGCAGTCATTTGTATTTTCAGGTTCCGGCGGTCAGGGTATTATGAGTGCAGG
>JAZUOC010000263.1:0-3208 GCA_045604465.1 Acutalibacteraceae bacterium | reverse complement strand
ACAGTAAGGGTAAAACTCTTAAGAGCGGTACGGATTACACGGTAACCTGTCCGAAGAAGAGAAAGTCCGTCGGTAAATATACCGTAACCGTAACCTTTAAGGGTAACTACAGCGGTACAAAGAAGCTGACCTTCGAAATAGTACCCGCCAAGGTAAGTCTCTCCAAGCTCACTGCAGGCAGTAAACAGCTCACAGCTACCTGGAAGACAGTAAGCGGTGTAACAGGCTATGAGGTACAGTATTCCACCTCAAAGAAATTTACTAAGAAAACCACCAAGACCGTTACCATTAAAAAGGCTAAGACCAAGAAGACTACCATCAAAAAGCTCAAGAAGGGCAAGAAATATTATGTAAAGGTCAGAGCCTATAAGACTGTAAGCGGTAAGAAGCTTTACGGTGCATGGAGCAGCGTGAAGAATGTAAAGGTTAAGTAAAATTATTAAAAGACAGACTTTTGTTCAGGCGGAAGTCTGTCTTTTATTGACATAAGTGCCGGAAAGGGTGTATTATGATAGTAATAACGAAAAGGAGGAAATAAAATGAGAAGAGTACTGGCGATTATATTATCTTTTATCTGTTCGGTTTTAAATCTTTCCACGACGAGTGACCTTCTGCCCATCGCAGAGCGTGAAGGTGTGCCTACAAGGGAAAACGTAGAGCTTTTCGAGACGATTTATGATTCTGAAATGGAGTGGATCGCATCTCTTCAGCTCGAAAACGGTGCTATTCCTATGACCTGTTCACCAAACGGTGAAGTAAGGATGAATCCTTATTTCGCTGACTTTGTTGCTCTCGCACTGCTCGACAGAGCTGATGAGTATTCCGATGTAGTGAAAAAATATATGGACTGGCATTTCGGTCACCTTAACACGGAGGAGACCGATTATAACGGCGTGGACGGCACGATTTACGATTATACCATCACTCTTAAAAACGGTGAAATCACCGATGAAAGTGTCGCAATGTACAAGCGCAAGAAATCCTATGATTCCACGGATTCATATGCCGCTACATTTCTTATGGTTCTTAACAAATATTATAATAAAACCGGTGACAGCGAATACATAATCTCCCACAGTGAAGAAATTCAGAGAATAATAAATGCGATGTTCTCTACTTATCATAAGGGCATGACCACCGCAAAGCCTGATTGGAGAGTCAAGTATCTTATGGACAACTGTGAGGTTTACGAGGGTGCTCTGGCGGCTGCCGAGCTTTTCGGGAATGTACTGTGTACAGCTGACAGCTCTCTTGAGCAGGTAAGAATAAAATGTGCTAATGCAGCCGTAGAGGTCGCAGAGACCATAGAAAACGAACTGTGGATGCCTTTGAGTAAAAGATACGAGGTAGGCACCGTAAAGAATTTCGACACGCCGTCAGACATTTTTATGTGGAGTAAGTACTATCCCTGTGCAACGGCACAGCTTTTCCCGATTATTCACGGTCTCATAGAGCCAAATACGGAACGTGCTAATCATCTTTATGACAAATTCTGTGAAAGCTTCAGCTGGGAAAATTTCGAATATCCTGATGTTTTCTACTGGGGCGCTAATCTTCAGGCGGCTGTAGAAATGAATGATATAGAAAGAGCGGTAATCTATCTCGAGAATTATGCAGAGGTGACTTATGATCACGCGTACCCTCTTTATAATGCAGATGCGGCAAGAGTTTGCCTTGCACTCAGAAATCTTCTGGATAAGTATGCCTGAGACGAAAAAAATCATCATACTTTCTGACTGCTTCAGCACTCCTCAGGGGTGCTGATTTTTTTGATTTCTTAAAAAAGCTACGGAATATGTCTGTTTTGGCGGCTTGTCGGAAAACTTAAGATATATAATTCTCATAGAGAAACAAATTCACAGTTTGTTAATATATTAGGTGTAATATCTTATGGTGCTGTTAAGCTGTTATTATGGTAACGGGGATAGTTACCGTATTTTCAGCGGCAGGTAAGCTTCTCTGATAAAATAAAAATGTAGAGGAATAAGAAATGAAAGATAAAATTAAAATACTTTTCAGATGTATTATATTTATGATTATCTGCGGTTTGTCTATTTTTGGGGCACAGACTGTTCTTTCGGACAAGATCGCGATGGATTATACGAGAATGCACGATATCTTCGATGAGCCGGAAGGCTCTCTTGATGCTGTTTTTCTCGGCTCGAGTGCTACCTACGCCTACTGGAATCCTGCAGTGGCGTGGAACGAAAAGGGTATATCCGTTTATCTGATGACGAATGCATCTCAGCCTGTGGAGATAGCGCATTATCTCATCGACGATATGAGAAAGAAGCAGCCCGATGCTCTTTACATTATCAATATAACACGTATGCTTGAGATCGAAAAGTATTACAATGCGAAGATTCACCGTTTCGTCAGCAGTTACCCCGTTACGGTCAATAAGTATAAGGCACTCGAATATATGCTCGATATTACTGATGTACCTTTTGATGAAAGACTTGAATACTATTTTCCCATTCTCCGTTTCCATTCCAGGTGGAAGGAGCTGGAGGCTTTTGATCTGACCTTCAGTACACGCAACTACAAATCGGCAAGTAAATATAAGGCTTATCTTAAAAAGACAAGGGTCCGTGAGCCTGTAGTTTACGATTTCGATAATTACGAGGAAATCACGGACATTATGAAGGGCGCACTGAATGAGCTTATGGACTACTGTAAGGATGAGGAGCTGAAGGTTCTTTTCGTTATGATGCCGCAGCCGTTACAGAGAGAGCTCAGTAATAACAGGCAGAATACCGTGGCGAAGATTCTCGAAGAGAACGGTTTCGATGTTCTGGATCTGCGTAAAAGAGTCAAGGAAATAGGAATAGATTACAGTAAACATTATTACGATGAAAGACATACGAACATTCACGGCTCACTGCTGATAACAGATTACATATCCGATTATCTTATCGAAAACTACGGCTTCGAGGACAAAAGAGGAAAAGAGGAATATGCATCCTGGGATAAGGAATGCGGCGCTTATTACGACTATATCGAAGAATATCTCTGGCCGGAAGATTTCAAGGTCCTCAAATCTATGACAGAAGAATAAAACAAGGTCGCCCAAGGGCGACCTTGCAGACTGTCGAAAAAGGGGCTGTAAAAAAACAGCCTGAAAAAATCCGAGATTCGTGAAAAAGCGAGTCTCGGATAATTTTTTTGTGTTAAATCGGTTAAATGTGGAAAATTGTTAGCTTTTAAG
>JAZUOC010000262.1:0-4379 GCA_045604465.1 Acutalibacteraceae bacterium | reverse complement strand
ACCCATACTTCTGAACTTCTGTTCCTGTTCGTCAACAAGGGACTCATAAAGCATAGCTTTAAGTTTCTCTGCACCGTTGAGAGATGTGTCTTCTGCTATCTTTTTCCACTTACGAGCCAAAGAGTTTTCCTGAAAAAGCCTTGCAGTAACAGCGTTCAGAATATCCTCTTTTGATGTGAAGTGATGATAAATAGCACCCTTTGTCAGACCGCCTAAATTATCAATAATATCTTGAATTGTTGTGTGTTCGTAGCCTTTTTCAAGAAACAACTTTTGGGCTGCGTCGAGAATCAGGGTTACTGTTTCTTCGGGATATTTATTTCTTGCCATAATTCACCTTACATACCATTAGTATGTTTATTGTAGCAAGATGTCTATGTTTTGTCAAGATTATAGTTATTGTTATTTGGAGTTTTTATCAAAAAAGAGCAGTTTTGTAGAAAAAAGATACGTTTTTGCAAGGTGGATTGAAATAATATAAAAATATAGTTATTGTGTATGTGTATAGTTATATCTTATTGTGATTTTTTTAATATACACAAGATAAAAATAATTATTTAAATAAAGAGGAAGTGTAAAAATGAAATCAGAACAAAGAGCTTGTATTGCAGGTATAGCTGTAGCTTTATCAATAAGTAAAAATGTGAATAGTGTATACAGCTTCGAATTGTCAAAATTCATAATGATTTCAGGAACCATAACGAATAAAAACATACAGATATATGACTATTCTCGCTCTTGTCATTTATCTGGCAATAGTGATCATAATGGCAATTTTAATCTTTTCGATTACGGAGAACATAAGCATATTACATTAAATGTTAAATCAAATAAATTCGATGGATATGATTTCGGGAGCAGATACCATTTTTCAGGAACAATAAACAACAGATCAGTCAGTTTTTATGATTACGAGACAAGCAAGTATTATAACTTTTCGTGTTGATCGTTTTATGATTCCAGAGAATTTAATATTTTACTACAATAGTTGACAGTTTTCACACTGTACTTTTGCTATATTGGATTTGAATAATATGTATAAATTTGATGCTTTTTGAATTTTATTTCAAATTAGGTAATAGATGTCTTAAACTGAAAAGTTTAAAGCATTGTTATAAATAATAAATTTGGAGGAAATAGCTATGCAAAACAAATTTACAAAAATACTGGGACTTGTTCTGTGTATTGTGATTGTTCTGACTTCTACTCCGCTACAAGGTTTTGCCGCTCTCGCAGAAGAGATTGGCAATATTGAGCATGAAGTAGAAATTATAGAACCCGACTACAGTATTGGGAACACATCTACTGAATTAAGGCTTCCTGATATTTCAAGTGAAGCAGAACCGTATGAAGAAACCTTATACGGTGAGCTTGTTGAGGTGAATGAATATTCAAAGGTATATCAGATCGATGAGAATACTTTCACATCGGTTTATTCTGTTGTGCCTAATTTCTATTATGACGAAAAGGGTAACGAAGCGGAATACGACAACTCGCTAATTTACGAAAAAAATTTGTTCGGTGCGGATGAGTTTACAAACACATCAAGTGATATAGATGTATCTTTTTCGACTGATATGCTCAGAAAGGGTATGACATTTGAAAAAAACGGAATCGAAGTCAGTCTTATTCCTGTTGAAGGCGATTATTCAAAGTATGTTATTGTTGACAACGCTGTAAGATATAATGATGTTTATGAGGGAATTGATATTCAGTATGCCGTTCATGAACTTGGTGTAAAGGAAGATATCATTCTTAATAAGTATGTAGAGAAAAACACTTTTTCTTATGAGCTTGACACAAACGGAAATACAGTTGAAGTAATTGATAATGTAATTAATGTTTATAATGATAACAATGAAGTAGCATTTACTATTTCAGCTCCTGTCATGACGGATGCTGCCGGTAATATCAGTGGAGATGTCGTTCTCGCATACGAAAAAAAAATAGTTACAATTACTGCAGATAGCGAATGGCTTGCAACGCCTGAAAGAGCGTATCCCGTGTATATTGATCCTAACATTGAAATCAAAAGTGATATACAGTTGCGTTCTGTTGTTGAAAACGGGGATAGAGTTTATGTTGCATACCCCGAGTACGCCTATGGTTATGCAGGTTATATAGATGGCAGATACTTCGGTTTTGAAGGGGTTTTAGGCAGGTCAAAAATACTTATTCATATTGCCGATGGGTATTTTGAAGATATTCCTGAGGGCGCGGGTATTAAGAGCGCTGCTTTCAATATTTATCAATATGGTTCCCCTTCGAACAAAACAAATTTTGTATGCAGTATGATTACAGATTCTTGGGATCTTAGTCGTTTCTCTGATGCGAATGATGCTGATGCTTATACGAGAGCAGGACAGTTAAACTTAGAGTATCTTTCAATGTCTGCATCAAAACAGGAATGGCATAACTTTGATATCCGTACTGCCGTTAATAATTGGGTTAATGGATTAGATGAGCAAAATGGTCTTATGATCACCAGTCAGTATAATACTGCTTCTGAAACCGGTGGCTCATTTGTAACAAATACATCTACAGGCTCTACAGCTGGACAGGCGTCGTATTATGCTAATAAGCCATACATTACAATTACTTGGGAAATTCCTAATCCTGTTGATCCGAATTATTCTTTGAATAATACGACTATTAATTTGAGAACAATAGGCACATCAAACCGTGACGGTAAGCTTGCTATTCTTGGTGTGTTTGCTGACGGTGTTGCAAAACCATATTCAAAGGTAGATTATACATTTAGTGATACAACCGTTGAAAATCAGACCGGTTATACTTATGCGGATATTTCTTATAAGTACCCTGACAGTACAGCGTGGAATGATTCCTTTGCTTCACAGGGAAGAGCAACAAAATACAAAGATATTCTTTCTAACTGGCAGACAGCTGTACCGTTTACAAATTTTGAATTCAATAAAGTATATAACTGGGCAGCAAAAGCTACTCTTGAAGGTACAACCGGCAACGTTGCGAAGAGTGTTGATTTCCTTGTATATAAGATAACAAGATTTGATACACTTACCTCAATAGCTAATTATTATGGTGTTTCGGTGGATCAGCTTGCGAAGGACAATCATGTGCAGGATATGCTCCTCGTCGAAAACAACACCATCATTGTCATCAATCCCACCAGAAATGCAAACATTCCTTACAACCCCGGTGAGCTTACTGATGACGAAAAAGCAAAGATAGACTCATTGCTTATCGGTAGAGCTAAACATTGCGAATTCGGCTTTGAGCCCGTTAACCTTAACACCGGTAATTTCTATATGAATCAGACCGATTTTTCCATTGACGATATCGGCGGTGTGTTTGCAATCGGACGCACCTACAATTCGAAGGGTGCCGATGTCAACAGCGTATTCGGCAGAGGCTGGCAGTTTGACTATTCTGAACAGCTTTCAAAGCTTGCAGACGGAACAATAGTTTACCGTCGTGGTGACGGCAGCAGTGTTTACTTCACACAGAATGCTGACGGATCATATTCATGTGACCCCGGTTATTATCTCGACATCACTCCTATTGTTGTCGAGACTAAGCTTGGTGACTTTGGCGGTGAAGAGCTTGAAGAATATTATGTTTATGAGTATGAAATCAGAAACAGTGAAGATGAAGTAAGAAGATTCTCATCAAGAGGTTTGCTTCAGTACATTGTTGATGACAAAGGCTTCAAGACATCACTTGATTATGATGAGAATTCCAATCTTAAGTCAATTACATCACCTTCAGGTAATGTTTACGGCATTACATCTGATCCTTTAGGTTTAATAAAGGCTATATCTGTTCCCGGCGGACAGACAATCAAGTATGCATATAATGATGCGGGTGATCTTGTATCCTACACAAATGAACTCGGTTATGTAACAAAATATAACTACAATTCTGCTCACCTTATGACTTCATGGGCTGATGCAGAGGGTAATGTTATTGTTACAAATACTTATGATACAGACGGAAGAGTAACAAAGCAGGTTGACTCAGAAGGCGGTACAACTCTCTTTGAGTATGGCACGAACTACACAAAAACAACCGATGCTAATGGCAATGTTACAAAGTATAACTATGATGACAATTACAGAACAACATCAATAGTTTATGATGATGGAACTGTTGAGTATAAGTATTATGATGCTGCAAATAATCTTGCAAAAACTGTTGACAAAAGCGGCAAGGCAACTGAATACAAGTACAATGCAGACGGTTTTGTAACTGAGGTTACCCGTTTCGACGGTGCAACTCAGACAATGCAGTATGATGCTGATAACAATGTTATCAAAACAACAGATTTTGACGGTAAGTCAATTTCCTACACCTATGATGCAAAGGGCAACCTTTTAACTCAGACAAACAAAGATAGTTCT
>JAZUOC010000261.1:0-11767 GCA_045604465.1 Acutalibacteraceae bacterium | reverse complement strand
CTGAAAAATAAACAAAGAGAAACCGGGCGGGGGACCAAAGACCCCGTCCCGGCTCCCTGGGTCCCCCGGTGTTCCCGGCTGCTGTCAGTAAATAAAAAGCAGACTGTACGGAAAAACCTTACAGCCTGCTGATGATATAATTTTTTATCAGTACTTTCTCGAGAGAAGTTTTTCTGCTTCTTCTCTGGAAATCTTACCTACATTATGATCAGCCATAATCTGAACATCCTTATCATTGAGCTTATAGAAGTTCCAGATAACGAAAGCGATTACCAGACCGATGATGGGGATAACGTTATAAGTGAACCATAAGCCGTCGATAGCTTCAGCTGTCTGCTGTGCTCTGGCATTAATAGCTTCGAGTGCTTCAAAGCTGTCTACACCCTCGAAGGTCTTGAAGCCGAAAACGCCTAAAAGTGCGAGACCGAGTGAGCCCGAAATAGCGGCGGCAAGCTTAACGGCAAAGGTCTGGATAGCGAAGGTAATTCCCTTTGCTTCGGTACCTGTGGTGTACTGTCCGTATTCGGCACAGTCGGGTGTGAAGGTGAAGGCAAGAACACCGATGATACCGAGAGGAATAGAACGGAGCATAAATGCGACGGTAAAGAGAATGAAGCTGCTCTTTGTGGGGATAATTGCGAAGGAAAGAATAATGGAAGCGATAACAGAGATTCTGAAAAGCTTTGTTTTGTCCATCTTTCTGATGATTTTCGGTACGAGAAGAGCCATGAAGAGCTGAGGAAGAGCGGCGACAGTACCTGTGATAAGAGAAGCAAGAGTATTATTGAAGATGTAGTATGCAGTGATAAGATGAAGTGCAGTGTAGGTCTGTGCACCGGAATAGAAGATATATCCGATATAATAGATAAGCAGATATTTATTGCTGATTATATATTTAAGCATTCTTCTTACAGTGAACTGCTCTTCGTCGATGCTCTTGTTTCTTTCTTCACATTTGTAGCATACAGGGAACATAGTAGCGGCGGCTACTATAGCGACAATTATGGAAATCCAGCCATAGCTCAGACCGATAAATTCACTGATAAGAACAGTTACGAGGACTGTAGTGAGAGCGGAGCCTATACCGCCTGTGATGCCCTTAAGAGAAAGAATGGTATTTCTTTCTTCTATGTTGCTGGTCATTGATGTGATGATACCGAATGCAGGTACGTCACAGAGAGTGTAAGCAGTATCCCAGATAATATATGCGATAGCGAACCATGCAAGCTTAAAGGCTTCAGAGGTAGCTTCCGTGTTAGGAATTATGAAAAGTAAAATAGTGGAAATCGGAGTAAGTACACAGGCTATCTTAAGCCAGGGAATGAACTTTTTACCGCTTTTGAAACTGATTTTATCGAAAATAACACCGAAAAGTGCATCGTTGACAGCATCCCATACCTTTACTACGAGCATAACAGCTGCAGATTTGGCAGGATTAACACCTAAAAGAAGAAGGAAGGTCGTAAGATAGGCGGCTATCATATTGTAAATCATATTCTGACCGAAAAAATAGAAATAGTAGCTCTTTCTTTCGGTCGGGTTAGTTTGCCATAACGGGTTCTGAATTTTTTTTGTTTTCATAACATTGTCTCCTTTTATTTCATAAAGGTATTGTAGCACTCTGAAAATAATAAGTCAATAGAGAAAAGATATAAGAAATATTTGCAAGAAAGACTTGAACTATTTTAAAAAATATAATATAATGTACTCTGTGAAATTCCGAAAGCTGAAAGGAGAATTTATATTATGAATAAATTCAGAGAGTTTTTAGAAAATATTCCCGGTGAATGGAAAACAGGTCTTTCCATTGCTCTTGCAATTATTTTACTTTTCTCAATGGGTAACATAGCAGGTTCACTTACCAATATCAATGCTACTCCCGTAGATGAGGCAGGCGAAGCAGTAGAAAACACAGTAGCTACTGATGCTCCCACAGAGGCCCCCACAGCTGCACCTACGACTCAGGCCCCTACAGCCGCTCCCACTACACAGGCTCCCGTAGCTGATTCTCAGCCTGCTGACACAGCTACATCTGCTCCCGCAGCGCAGACACCTTCTTCAGGTGCTCCCGCTACCACAGAAGAAATAGTAGCTCTTTTCAATGAGAGCGCCAATAAAGTAAAAACCAACGCAAAGAAGGCTACCAGAAATTATCAGGATATGAGAATTAATAAGCTTGAAGTACCTTCTGCTCTCCAGGCTCTTGCTGATGGCGCTATCGAAAAATTCGTTAAGCCCAATATGACTCCCGAAGTATATGAGGGTGAGCTTGTTGCTGAAAAGTATCCCGTAAGCGGTACAGATTTCGCAAGTAAGCTTAAGCCGGAGTATCTTGAAACCATTACCTGCACAGATAACGGTACAGAATATGTTATCGACATTAAAATGAAGGACCAGATGAATCCTGTTTACCGTAGCGGTGAAGGTGTAGGTTCAATTTTCTGGACTATGAATATTGATGATATTGCAAATAATGCTCCCGGCTTTGAAAGTGCTGAGTTATCTTATTATGACTGTACTGCTACTGCTAAAATCGATAAGGCAACAGGAAATATGACTTACTCAAAGTTCGTTTACAACTTTGATATGGACATTAAAATCAAGATGGTTGTTTCACTTCAGGCTAAAGCATCCCTTACAGTCGATGAAGAATATGTAATGGAATATTGATTTCATAAAATAATAGCTTTTAATAAGGTTCTTCGGAGCCTTATTTTTTTGGAAAAAATTAACTTTTTCTCTTGACAAAGGGTTTTCGGAATGGTATTATTTAAGTAGTTAGTTATGACTAATTATATTTTTTACTTACAGAGTTAGTTTAACCTAATCATAAACAGCGAGGTATCAGTTATGAATTTAACACAGGCACAGGAAGGAAAAGAATATATCATCCGTGAAATCGAAACAGATGATGAAGAGTTGGATGCTTTCCTCTTTTCTTTAGGCTGTTACAGCGGTGAGCCTATCACGGTTATTTCTCATCTCAAGGGTGGCTGTGTAGTTTCTATAAAGGACGGAAGATATAATATTGATAAACAACTGGCTGAAGCTATAATGATATAAATTACGGCAGATTAAGTTCTGCCGACAGTTTAAAACATCGAGTTAGTCTTGTATAACTCAACCCTTAAAACAGAGGAGGAATTTATTTATGAGAATTGCTTTAACAGGCAATCCGAACAGCGGTAAAACCACTATGTATAATGCTCTTACAGGTGCCAATGAAAAAGTCGGCAACTGGGCAGGTGTTACCGTCGAAAAGAAAGAACACGCTGTAAAAAAAGTCTACTGTGACGGAAAAGACGGTATTATTGCCGTTGACCTTCCCGGTGCTTATTCGATGTCACCCTTTACAGGAGAGGAAAGCATCACCAGTGATTACGTCAAAAATGAAAATCCAGATGTTATCATAAACATTGTAGATGCTACGAATCTGAGCAGAAGTCTTTTTTTCACTACTCAGCTTTTGGAACTCGGTATTCCGGTAGTCGTAGCTCTGAATAAAACTGACATAAATAAGAAAAAAGAAACTAAAATAAACGTTAAGGCTCTTTCTGAAATGCTCGGATGTCCTGTAGTGGAAACTGTCTCTACTTCTTCTGAAGGTCTTGCCGCAGTCATGAAAACCGCTTTCGATCAGGCAGGAAAAGGTCAGAGTGCTCCTTATGTACAGGGCAGCGTAGATATGACGGATAAAGGTGCTGTTATAGCTGCAGATAAAAAACGCTATGCCTTCGTTAATGAAATCGTTTCAGCCATCGAAAAGAGAAAGGTTTTCACAAACGTAAAAAATGCACAGGATAAAATAGATGAAATTCTTACTAATAAATGGCTCGGTATTCCCATTTTCGCTGTTATAATGTTTGCCGTGTTCTGGATTTCACAGGCAGGCCCCGGCGTATGGATAGCAGAAGGCTATGAATTTGAAAACGGTACGGTTATTCCGGGACTCGTTACTCTTCTCGAAGGCTTTCAGAGCTGGATAGGCGGGTTTCTCGAAAATGCAAATCCTCTCCTTTATGCCCTTCTCATTGACGGTGTAATCGGCGGTGTTATTGCTGTTGTCGGATTTCTTCCTCTCGTTATGGTTATGTATTTCCTTATTGCCCTTTTAGAAGACTGCGGTTATATGGCAAGAGTTTCTGTCATTCTTGACCCCATTTTCAAAAAGGTAGGTCTTTCAGGAAAATCTGTTATTCCCTTTGTTATCGGCACAGGCTGTGCTATTCCCGGTGTTATGGCTTGCCGTACTATCCGCAATGAGCGTGAGAGAAGAGCTACGGCTATGCTCGCACCCTTTATGCCCTGCGGTGCAAAGCTTCCGGTTATTTCGCTTTTTGCAGGAGCATTCTTCGAGGATGCGACCTGGGTAGGACCTATAATGTATTTTGTGGGTATCGTAATAATTTTCTTTGCCGCACTTATCATAAACAAAATTACAGGTAATTCAAAGAAGAAATCTTTCTTCATTATCGAGCTTCCCGAATACAAGGTCCCCTCATTTATGAGAGCCTTTAAGTCAATGTGCAGCCGTGGTTGGGCCTACATAGTAAAAGCGGCTACAATTATCCTTCTTTGTAACACAGCTGTTCAGATTATGCAATCCTTTACATGGAGCTTCACAGAGGCAGAAACCGCTGACACTTCTATTCTTGCCTCAATTGCAGGACCTTTCGCCTATGTTCTTGTTCCTGTCGTAGGTGTTATTTCCTGGCAGCTTGCTGCAGCGGCAGTTACAGGCTTTATCGCTAAGGAAAATGTGGTAGGTACTCTGGCAGTCTGCTTCGTAGGTCTGGAAAATCTTATTGACACAGAGGAGCTTGCACTTATGGAGGGTGCCGGTGCAGAAGTAGCTTCTGCCTTTGCAATCACAAAGGTTGCTGCTCTTGCGTATCTTATGTTCAATCTTTATACTCCCCCCTGCTTTGCAGCTATCGGTGCTATGAACAGTGAAATGAAAAGTGCTAAATGGCTTTGGGGAGGTATCGGGTTCCAGCTTGGTACAGGCTTCACGGTAGGATATCTTGTATATCAGATCGGTACTCTCATCACTACAGGCTCTGTAGGTGCCGGCTTTATCCCCGGACTTATAGCTGTTCTTGCCTTCGCAGCAGTTTTAGTTTTACTTTCTCTCAATACTTCAAAAAAGGTAAAAGCAGAGCAGGCTCTCAAGGCCCGTAAAAAACAAGAGGTTAAATAAAGGTAATTATTATGGATAATTTAATAATCATCGCTCTCGTGGTGATTATCGTCACCCTCGCAGGAGCTTATGTTTACAGTGAAAAGAAAAAAGGGAAAAAATGTATCGGTTGTCCCGACAGCGGCAAATGTGCTTCCGGCAGCTGCCGGAGCTGTCAGGGCTGCAGTTCAGATAAGATAGATTGACTTTTTCCTCAAGATAAATCTAAAAGAGATGTATCTTTTTCAGGTACATCTCTTTTACTTTAAATAAGCTTCGAAATAATGAGTCCTGCTACGAGTCCGCCGAGAACGGAAAGAACTATCTTTAAAACTGCGGTTGTCCTGTCTCCTTTTACCTTCGTAGGCGGTGCTTTATCCGTTCTTCCTGCGATTATACCTGCTCTTTCTCTTATCTTGCCTTCGCTTATGCTCGCATATTCGGGCTTTACGAAAAAGAGAATTCTTTCGAAATAATCACAGTCTGTATCCTTTACTTCAACTACCTGTCGGTTAATTCCTTTTATCATAATGCTACCTCTTCCTAAAAATATTTACATTTTTAGTTTTGTAAGATTATTATCTTTTATGCCTTGAATTTAATTACAAAAAATGATATTGTTTACTGTAGAGGTGTAGCTATGATTAATTATCAGAAGGAACTGGAAAAAATAATAACAGAAAACGAAAAAAACGGCATAGTACCGACTCTTATGCTTCATGTTTGCTGTGCGCCCTGCAGCAGCTACTGTCTGGAGTATCTTTCACAGTATTTTAAAATTACTGTTTTTTATTATAATCCGAACATTCATCCTGCCGAGGAATATCTCCAGAGAGTAAATGAGGTAAAAAGATTAATAAGTGAAATGACCTTTAAGCATCCCGTAGATTTTATCGAGGGAAGAAATGAGCCCTCGGAGTTTTACTCTGCAGTCATAGGTCACGAAAAGGACAGAGAGGCAGGCGAAAGATGCTTCATCTGCTACAGACAGCGTCTTTACGAAACTGCTCTTAAGGGTAAGGAGATGAATTTCGATTACTTTACCACTACTCTTTCCATCAGTCCTTTAAAAAATGCTGAAAGAATAAACGAAATCGGTCAGTATATAGAAAAAGAGCTGGGTATAAAGCATCTTCCCTCGGATTTTAAAAAGAAAAACGGCTACAAGCGCTCAATTGAGCTTTCTAAGGAGTATAATCTTTACAGACAGAATTACTGCGGATGCGTTTATTCCTTAAGAAGTGAATAATTACTCCCCTTTTGTTACACACTAAACAAAAAGTAACAAAGGGGATATTTTTATGCAGACAGATACAGTAAATCTTTTACGAGAGTGTGACTCGGGTGCCAAGACAGCAGTAAACTCCATTACTGAAATGTTAGACAAGGTTAAAAATCCCGACCTTCTTTCAATTCTTACCAAAAGCCTTAAAACACATCAGCAGCTTCAGGTAGAAATAGGGGAATATATAAAGGAAATCGGTGCCGAAACGAAGGATCCTCCGCTTATGGCCAAGGCTATGTCCTGGATGAAGACAAACATTAAAATGCTCGAGCATAACGAGGATAAAACTATAGCCGACCTTATGCTTGACGGATGTAATATGGGAATAAAGCAGCTCTGCGGCTATGTTAATGAATACAAGAGTGCAGATGAAAAATCACAGGCTCTTGCCAAAAAAATTATCAAGGAAGAGGAGCATCTTATCGAGGAGCTTAAAAATTATCTGTAAATAAAAAACAGTCGGATGCTCATAAACATCCGACTGTAATTTTATGCTTTATCAGTTGATTTTACCGTAAAGGGAAACCTTTTCAGCACCTGCATCTGTTCTGGGTGCTCTGGAGGGAGCTTCCACAGGAGCAGAATTACTTCTGCCTCTGCCGCCTCTGTTATAGCCACCTCTTCCTCCGCGGCCTCTGTTGTAGCCGCCTTTTGAGGGATGAGTGGGCTTTACGCCCTCAGCGAGAGTGATAACGACTCTTCTGCTTGCATCTGAGCCTACAGAGTGAGAGGAAACACCTTCGATTTCCTGAACTGCTGTATGGATGATTCTTCTTTCATAAGGATTCATAGGCTCGAAAGTAACATTTCTGCCGTATTTGAGAACCTTTTCAGAATTCTTTTTAGCGAGCTCACGGAGAGCGTTGTTTCTCTTTTCACGGTAGTTGCCTACGTTGATAGAAATTCTCGAATATTCGCCGTCCTTCTTTGTCTTGTTAGCGACTAGACGTGTAAGATACTGGATAGAGTCGAGAGTTTCACCTCTTCTGCCGATTACGATACCGTAATCATCACCGCAGTCGAGCTCGAAGATAACTTCACCCTCCTGTGTACGGAAGGCCTCGATGCTTACCTCACCTACGCCCATACCTGTAAGGATTTTTTTGAGATATGCAGCGGCAGCGGTAAGGCTTTCGCTTTCCTGTGTATTTATGGCTGTTTTAACAGCCTTGGCAGTCTTCTTTTCCTCTGCGGGAGCTTCCTCCTTTTTAACGGGAGCTGCCTTCTGAGGAGCGGGCTTCTTTTCTGCCTTGGGAGCAGCGGCCTTTTTAACGGGCTGTGTCTTTACGGGCTCATCGGGAACCTCATAATATGCCTTTGCTTTAGCAGGTGAACCGCCGAAAAGACCTAAGATCTTTTTCTGAGGATAAGCAACGATTTCTGTGTGAACATCTGCACCTGCGGGAGCATCGAGTTCTTTTACAGCGTTAGCGATCGCTTCATCTATGGTAGCACCTGTTGCGAGCTTTTCAAATTTCATTATCTGTTTTCACCACCATTATTATGGAATATTATAGTTTTCTGATTATTCTTCAATGTCTGCCTTTTCTCTGGCAGTAAGCTTCATTTTTTCATAAGCTCTGCGGTTTACGGTTTCCTCAACCATAACCTTCGCAAGAACCTTTCTCGGTGCGTAGAAGTGACCGATGATAAGAGTCTGGAAGAAGGCGATAAGAGAAGAAAGAATCCAGTACATACCCATACCTACGGGGAAGTTCCAGCAGAGATATACTGACCAGAGAGGCATCATGAGCATCATACAGCCCATCATCTGCTGATTCTGCATATCGGGGTTTGTTTTCTTCTGTCTTATCTGTGTAAGTAAGCTTGTGAGTAATGAGGCAAGACCTGAAAGTACGGGGATTGCGAGAATAAAGATTGATTCCTTCTTAATACCCATTTCTGCATAGATATTGCTGGGAATCATACCGAGGTCGATACCGAAAATGCGGAAATCAAAGTTACGGATTGCCGTGATTTCGTTGGCATAGGTTGTAAGAAATTCAGGCTTGGCTTCTAAAATCTTCTCGATATTTGTGATAACGATAGGTTCGAGATAGTAAGCACCTCTGTTTCCCGATGTCTGAAGACCGAGTGAGGTAGCTGCTTCGGTGAATGCAGTGATAACCTCTGCGGAAAGGTTCAGAACATAGGTGAGAGGCTTCTGAATTATGCCGTAAAGACCGATGAGGATAGGAAACTGTATCAGCAGCGGTAAGCAGCTGGCACCCATAGAAGAATAACCCTCCTTCTGGTAAAGCTCGCTGGTTTCCATCTGTATTTTCTGCTGTCTTTCCTGGGGATTGTAGTCCTGATACTTTTCTCTGATTCTTTTAAGCTTAGGCTGAAGACGCATCATTTTAGCCGAGGACTTCTGCTGTTTGATGTTTGAGGGCAGAAGAATAACGCGGAAAAAGACGGTGAAAATTACGAGTGCGACACCGTAATTAGCGACAAAGCTGTAAAGAATTCTGAAAAGATATCCAAAAATGCCGTACAAGAAATCGAATAAAAAATTCATTCCTAAAATACCTCCGTAAAATTTCTCCTCAAAAATAAAAGAGGGCAGATTATTTCAGACGGTGGTCTTCTTTTTTCGGCGGGACGGGGTCATAGCCGCCTGCTGAAAAGGGATTACATCGCAGTAATCTCCACAGGGCGAGTAAGCCACCCTTTAAAGCACCGTGAGTTTCAATCGCTTCGATGGCATAGCAGGAACAGGTAGGATAATATCTGCACATAGGAGGCAGATGGGGAGAGATATGACGGCGGTAAAATTTGATTAGGGTCAAGAAAATCTTTTTCATTTTATTATACCGAGCTCTTTCATACATTCGACCATACTTTTTTCCACCTTGGTGGACTTAAGGTATTTGGTTTTACTGCGTGAAACGAAGACAAAGTCATAGCTGCCCGTCATTTCATAGTTCCTGAATACGGATTGATATGCCGCTCTGATAATTCTACGGGAGCGATTCCGTTCAACAGCGTTACCGGTTTTTTTGCTCGTGGTAATACCGACACGACAAATACCCACACGGTTTTTTAACGCATAAACAACCAGTGCAGGTTTAGCCGATGACTTCCCCCTGTAGTAGACACGGTTGAAGTCTGTATTCTCTTTTAAAGTAAGGTACTTTTGCAAAAAAATCAAACCCTAACACTATTATGAACGAGTGTGTGTTTACTTTCTGTCGGTTATGCCGACAAACAGAAGCTCAGATTAGTATGTGAGCTGCTTTCTGCCCTTAGCACGACGACGGGCAAGAACCTTACGGCCGTACTTTGTTGCCATTCTCTTACGGAAGCCGTGTTCCATTTTTCTGTGGCGCTTTTTGGGTTGATAAGTTCTTTTCATTGCATTAAACCTCCTTTAATAATTTTATAAAACGGGACATATTGCAAGGAGTATAGAAGTGAAGCAATATGGTGTCCGACGCTTTTGATTTTAATGCGACCAAAAAGTCATAAGAGTGCAAGACATAACTTGCAGAGAAACATTATATATCAAAAAGCACGGTTTTGTCAATGATTTTAGCCGTTTTTCTTTGATTTTAAGGCTTTCGGGAGCTTTTATTCTTCATCGTTGTGGTCGTGTCTGAATTGACATACAATATGATGTATTGCCAGCTTAAATTAATTATCTGTATTAAGGAAAATCTAAAGTAAATATACCATAATAAATGTTGCATTTTATTTTAAAGAGTGATAAAATGGGTTCATTAACCCAAAGGAGGCGTTTAATTTTGGACGAACTTAAGAAAGACGGCTTGCTCCCTGAGGAGGAAGAGAAGGAAATATCTGAGGAAATAACTGAGGATGCTTCTGATTTTTTCTGTGAGGAGGCAGAGCAGGACGAGCTTATGGAAGAGCTCGAAAATATCAGAGATATGTTCCAGGAGGAGCTGGACAGAGCAAACGAAGAGGCAGACGAAGACGGTATTCTTATTCAGGAGCTCGAAGAAGACGATGAGTATATCGATGAGGAAGATGAGGAGGATGAGGAAATTCCTCCCGAGGAGCTTTGTCAGTGCTGTGAAGAAAAAAGACGTTTTAAGGAGCTCGTCGAGGATTATCCCTACTGTGAGGATTGCCGTAATGCTATGAAAAAATACCCTATGCGTAAAAGCGGTATTTTTGCATTTCTTGTTTCTTTGGTTCTTATCGTGGCGAGCTTTCAGGTATCTTATCCTTACATGAATGATGCGCTTACCGTAGCCGATGCATCTGCAAACTATCAGTCAGGCTATGTTATGACTGCTCTTCAGAGCTATTACTCCTACTTTAACGGCGGAAAGAGCGGAGAGGGATTTTCGAAGAGAGCCTTCAATGAAATTATCGACGGCTACAATAAATTAGGTTATCAGACCAATGCTTCTCAGCTTATCAGTACTTATTATTCTGACGATGACCTTGAAAAGCCCTGGAACAAAAAGTATGCCGACACGGTAAATTATGCTACTGTTCTTAACGAAACCTATGAAGCTGTCTCAGCAGTTACTGAGGATGCACTTTCAGGTAAGGATTACGATTATGATAAGGTAATGGCTGATCTGGAGGCACTGAAGGAAGCTAAGCCTGTCGAGGAAGGTAAAAGTGAGGTTACCGAAAAATACAACGAGGCATTTATCGAATACTACAAATTCGTTCTTATGAGCATAGAAGAAAAGCCTCTTTCGGAGCAGCTCGATCAGCTTAAGAAAATCGATGCCGTCGGTGAAGGTCAGGAATGGATTTATCTTGCAAACTACTGTGCTATCGCCGCAAGACTCGGTGATGAGGAAGCGGTGAACTACAGCTATGATAAGCTTGTAGCACTTAATAAGGAAGACAGCACTGCATATCTTTCTAAAGCTAATCTTTACCGTTTCACGGAAACTTCCGATGCAGATAAGATGATAGAGGTCTGCGAGGAAGCAAAGGCAAATCTCGGGGAAAGTGATGTTTCATACAAGCATACTATGGCCATCGCATATCTTATCAAGGGAGAAGGCAGTCTTGCCCTGGAGGAAATCGAGGCTCTGTTCAACGCAGGTAATTATACTCTTCAGAACTGTAACCTTTACGCTCTCTGCGGTCTTTACAACGGTGATGAAACCATTTATGACGATATGAAATCTCTTCTGGCAAATTACGGCTATGAAATCAGTGAGCTCGTTACACAGTATAAAAAAGGTAAAATCACCGTCGAAGAGGTTATTGCAGACAAAGGAGGCGACATCTGATGACCAAGCTTTACATTCTTACCAAATATCTTACCTTTCCCGGTGCTCTTATAAGATGTATGTGGGAGCAGATAGTAT
>JAZUOC010000260.1:0-5951 GCA_045604465.1 Acutalibacteraceae bacterium | reverse complement strand
AAGGGGGATTTTTTTATCTCCTTTATTTCACTGTGTGTTTGTTTTTGCAAAACTTGCATTTTTCCACAATTTAACATTTCCATATTCGGTTTGGGTTATGAAGTGAGGGCTGTCACACTTTCGTGCAACAGCCCCTTTTTTAGTATCAGTAAAAAGACACAGGATGTCTTAATTGTGTCATATTGCAGTGTCTCGCCCTGAAAGAAAATGTCATTAAATAAAGAATTTACGGATGCGAAAATAAACGTTTATGTAGAAACATGGTTTGCCGTGTCTGCTGAAATCAACTATGGGAATATGACGAACATATATGAGTTCAAGCTTTATCGGACAAATTAAGACGGAAAAAAGCTTGGGCTGATGGCAACACTCTGTGATACGGAGTGAATGTGCGATGTTTCCGTTTTTTTACTGCTTAATGGGATTTTTTAACACTTGCGTCTTTAAAATGTGCAAAAAAATGCCTGCAAGGTCTTGCAAAAGTTTTTTCGGGGGAGTATAATTAGTAATGTATTGTAATATAGAGGTAGTTTTACCTTTTTTCAGGAAATTACCCTTGGAGAGGGAAAATCAGGCACAAAAAAGAAACGGGGCGTAAAAAAATGAAAGCAGATTTACACTGTCATACCAAACTATCAGACGGCACAATGGGTATCGATGATATAATCATTTTAGCTAAAAACAGCGGCGTTACCACTCTTGCCATCACAGATCATGACTGTCTGGCAGGCACCGTAAGGGCAGAGCTCATCGGTAGAAGACACGGCGTAAATGTTATACCGGCCGTGGAATTCTCTGCTACGGACAGCAAGAGAGATGCCAAGGCACACATTCTCTGCTATCTTCCCGACAGACCTGAGCGTCTGGAAGGACTGTGTAAGAGTAACTCTCTTAAAAGAAAAAGAGCGGCTCAGCTTATGGTTATGAAGGTATGTAATAAGTTTCCCGTAACTCCCGAATTTATCGCCAAGTGCTGTCAGGGATCCACAAACATCTACAAACAGCACATTATGCAGGCTCTTATGGAATGCGGATACACCACCTCAGTGTTCGGAGATCTTTATAAAATGCTCTTTTCCAGAGAGTCAAAGATGAATGTTCTGATGGAATGTAAATATCCTGAGCCCACCGAAATCATCGAAGCTATTCATGAAGCAGGCGGTATCGCCGTTCTGGCTCATCCCGGCTTTTACGATAATTTCGAGCTTTTTGAGGAGCTTATTCCTCAGGGCCTCGACGGTGTGGAGATATGGCATCCGGAAAATACGCCCGAGCAGCAGGAAATGCTTATGGCTACTGCACGTAAGCACGGACTCGTTATGACAGGCGGCAGTGACTTCCACGGTGCTTTTAATGCTTATCCCATAAAGCTCGGTGAATACGGCCCCGACGAGGATGCCGTAAATGCCCTGCTTTCCTATAAGGCGAAAAGAAGAAGAAAACAGAAAAAGCTCGAAGCGGAGGCTGCTAAATAATCCTGCCTCTCTTACCTGTATGCGAAGGAGATAACTATGAGCGAAAGCGATGTAAAGATTTATGTGAGCAAAAAGGAGCTGAACAAAGCAGCTGACCTTTCAAACACCTTTAATAATGTCATAGCCCACCGTGCAAACGGAAATATAGATAAGGCAAAGGCATTGGGCAATATTCTCGGCACCGTAACTCCTACAGGTGAGGAGGGACTTGTCGTGGCTGTAAAGGAGCATCTCGCACCGAAATATTTCGCACCGGATATTCTTTATCAGATAAAGGTGCTTCTGGTTTTTGCCTGTGAGACACTTCTGCAGATAGAATGTCCCTGTGAGGTGGTTTCCACTACCGCTATCGCTTCCATGTATGAGGTTATACAGAAAAATTCGCCCGGCTTTTATTCCAATATTTCAAATGGTGCCGCCTTCACCTTCTATTATCTTGCCATTCAGAAGGGCGGAGATTTAAGCAGTCACATCGGTGAGGCCTTCGCTATGCTCTGCTCGGTAAAGAATAAAGAGGGCTTCGTTGCTGCGGGTAAAACCGTGTGGAACTTGGCTGTGGATATTATATCAAAGGAAATCGAAAAAGCAGATTTCGAAAATATTTAAAGGCTTTACAGGCAGAGGGTACTCCTATGCCTGTATGTTTTATAACAGGAGGAAAAAATATGAAAATCAGCGAAATATGTGATATTTTAGAGGGCGAAATCATCTGCCGTAATGACCTTACGGATACGGAGGTTTATGCCGCCTGCGGAAGCGATATGATGAGCGATGTTCTGGCCTTCGTAAAGGAGCAGGCTACTCTGCTTACAGGTCTCGTAAATCCTCAGGTGGTGCGTACTGCAGAAATGATGGATATGCACTGCATTATCTTCGTCAGAGGTAAAAGACCTACTCTTCAGATGATAGAAATGGCAGAGGACAGAGATATGGTAATGATATGCACCGAGATGGAAATGTTTACCTCCTGCGGTAAGCTCTACTCTGCGGGTCTGAGAGGGGGCAGCGGAAGATAATGGGAGAAAGCATCAGGCTTCATTACATAGTTCCCGGTGACGATTTTACCAGAGCCGGGGCCGCCTCAGGTGATGTAAAGCGCACACTTAAGGAATTAGGCGTTTCGCCTTCGGTTATCAGAAATGTTTCCATCGCTATGTATGAGGGCGAAATTAATATGGTAATTCACGCCAATGGCGGAGAAATCGACGTGGAAATCACGGAAGAAGACATCATTATGACCTTGAAGGATGAAGGTCCCGGTATCGAAAATGTGGAGCTGGCTATGAAGGAAGGCTATTCCACCGCACCCGATAACATCCGCACTCTCGGCTTCGGAGCAGGTATGGGACTTCCGAATATCAAAAAATATACCGACGAATTTTCTATCGACACACAGGTCGGTGTGGGAACTACGCTGAATCTTAAGGTTAAGATACAGTAAAATAAGGAGTACTCTTATGTCTATAACATTCCATTCCGTACGTCTTGACGCGGATAAGTGTCAGGGCTGTACCAACTGTATAAAGCGTTGCCCTACTGAGGCAATAAGAGTCAGAAATAAAAAAGCATACATAATCTCCGATCGCTGTATTGACTGCGGTGAATGTATAAGGGTATGTCCCCATCACGCCAAATATGCGGTTACGGAGCATTTCAATGAAATATTAAACTACAAATACAGGATAGCTCTGCCTGCGCCTGCTCTCTACGGACAGTTCAATAATCTCGAAAATGTGGATTATGTGCTGACGGGACTTAAAAAAATGGGTTTCGATCAGGTGACAGAGGTCAGCAAGGGTGCTGAGTATATAAGCAGTGCCTCGAGAATGATGTTCGACACGGGTGAGCTGAAAAAGCCTGCCATTTCTGTGGCGTGTCCTGCGGTGGTAAGACTCATCAGAACCCGATTTCCTAACCTTATTCCTAATCTTCTTCCTCTGTGCGCCCCCATCGACATCGCCGCCAAGACGGCAAGAGAAGAGGCAAGAGAAAAGACAGGCCTTTCCGACGAGGATATCGGAGTATTTTTCATTTCACCCTGTCCCGCCAAAAGAACTGCTATACGTTCACCGCTGTGTTATGACAGCTCGGGACTGAACGGTGCTTTCGCCATAAAGGATATATACCCCGTACTTTTACAGACTATGGAAAAATTACAGCCTGAGGAAGTGGAGCCCATCAATGATTCGGGCATTATCGGTGTAAGCTGGGCGAGCAGCGGCGGTGAAGCGGCAGGACTTCTTAAGGAGCGTTATCTTGCCGCAGACGGAATCGAAAATGTTATCAAGGTTTTAGAGGAGCTCGAGGACGAAAAATTAAATGACCTCGATTTTATCGAGCTCAACTGCTGTACGGGAGGCTGTGTAGGCGGCGTTCTTACGGTGGAAAACCCCTATGTCGCCAAGGCGAGAATACAGAGGCTGAGAAGGTTTATGCCCGTTTCCTGTAACAGCATCGGAAACGATTTTGACATTGAATCCCTTGCGTGGACGAAGGAGCTGACTCCGTCACCTGCCATGAAATTAGCAGATAATGTCATAAAGGCTATGAGAATGATGTCGAGACTCCGTGAAATCGAAGCCTCACTTCCCGGCCTTGACTGCGGTATATGCGGAGCTCCCTCCTGCAGAGCACTGGCTGATGACATAGTAAGAGGCTATGCAAGTGAGAATGACTGTATGATAAAAAGATTTAAAAGTGAAAGCCACAGCGAGGGTGAGGATTGGCTTCCGCTTCCCTTCAGAGACAAGATTATAACAGAGGATACAGGTGAAGAAAACCATGACCGTTAAAGAATTCAGTGAAAAATTAAATCTCACAATCCTTACGCAGGGTGAGCTTTCAAAAGAAGTGACAGGATGCTACAGCGGAGATCTTCTTTCCTGGGTTATGTCCAGGGCTAAGGAGGGTGATGCCTGGCTTACTGTAATGGGTAATGTGAACGCCGTGGCTGTGGCTGTTCTTTCCGACTGTGCCTGTATCGTTCTTACGGAGAACTCTCCTCTCGATGATACGGCGAAGGAAAAGGCTTTACAGCAGGGCGTGACCTTCCTTTCATCTGACAGAAACGCCTATGAGCTTTCTGTGGAAATTTCGAAGCTGATATGAAGCTTTTTTACGATTTACATCTTCATTCCTGTCTCTCACCCTGCGGTGACAATGATATGTCGCCCTATAATCTCGTTAATATGGCGAAGCTTTTAGGCTATGATATAATCGCACTGACAGATCATAACAGTGCGGAAAACTGCGAAAGTGCCGTGAAAATCGGAAAGGAAATCGGTCTCACGGTGGTTCCCGGTATGGAGCTGTGTACGAGTGAGGAAATACACAATGTGTGTCTTTTCCCCACAGTAGAAAGGGCGATGGAGTTCAGCCGTTTCATTAAAACGATGATGCCTCCCGTTAAAAACAAGGAAGAAATCTTCGGCGAGCAGCTGATTATGGATACTGAGGACGGAATTCTCGGTAGGGAAGAAATACTTCTCACTGTCGCTTCCTCTGTAAGTATTGATGAACTGCCGGAGCTTATAAGGGAATATGGGGGCGTGTGCTATCCGGCTCACATCGACAGGGAATCCTACAGCGTTATAAGCGCTCTCGGTGATTTCCCCGATACACTTAAGGTCAGAGCCTTTGAGCTGACACCGAAGGCAGATGAAAAACAGTGGAGGGAGAATTATCCTGTACTGGCGGATAAAATTCTTATCCGTTCATCTGATGCACATTATCTGCAGAATATGAGAGAGGCAGAATTTACAGTGGATTTACCCGAAAACAGTGCAGAAGCACTGATCGGTTTTTTGAAAGGAGAATGAATATGACAGCAAAAGAAAAAGCGCGGAGCTATTTCCTCGAAGGCTTTAACTGCTCTCAGTCTGTATTCTGTACTTTCGCTGACCGATTCGGAATAGATGAAGAAACTGCAAAAAAAATCTCCGCAGGTCTCGGCGGAGGTGTAGGCAGAATGAGAGAGGTATGCGGTGCAGTATCAGCCTCAGCTATGGTGCTGGGCAGTGTCTGTGCGCCTACAGACGGAAGCGACACTGAGAGTAAAAAGAAAAATTACGAGCTGGTAAGAGAGTTTTCGGAGCGTTTTCTCGAGAGACATTCTTCGGTGGTCTGCCGCGAAATGCTGAAATTAGATACTAAAATGGAAAACAGCGCCAAACCCGACGACAGAACGGCAGAGTATTATAAAAAGAGACCTTGCCTTAAGGTGGTCGAGGATGCGGCAGAGATACTCGAGCAGATGCTTGCTTAAAGCGCAGTTCGCGAATCGTATAACCTCTCCGTCAACCTATCGGTTGCCACCTCTCCTTTCAGGCGAGGCACTGCGATGTGGCACCTGTCGGTGCTGTTGAGACCTCTCCGTCAACCTGTCGGTTGCCACCTCTCCTTTCAGGCGAGGCACTGCGATGTGGCACCTGTCGGTGCTGTTGAGACCTCTCCGTCAACCTATCGGTTGCCACCTCT
>JAZUOC010000259.1:0-12267 GCA_045604465.1 Acutalibacteraceae bacterium | reverse complement strand
TTTTTTACGGCAGTCACCGCAGACATAAATTCGGTCTCTGACGGTGCAGTCCTCTCCTGTCTGTACATAGCCGTGTTCATCCAGCGGTAAAATACCGGCAAACTCTGCCGTGAGAGGTGTCTGTCCTATAGCCATAAACAGACCGTTTACGGAAAGCTCGGTTACTTCGCCCGTAACAGTATTTTTCACAGAGATGCTCCTTATAATCGGTGATGCCTCGGCAGAAAGCAGTACGCTGTCAAGGATGAACTTTATATTTTCCTTTTCCTCCGCCTTTTTTACGAGGCTTTTCTCTGCTCTGAAGGTGTCACGGCGATGGACTAAGTAAACCTTTTTACAGATGTCGCTGAGGTAAAGCGCATCCTGCAGTGCCGTATTTCCTCCGCCGATAACTGCCACATCTCTGCTGCGGAAAAAGTTTCCGTCACATGTGGCACAGTAGGAAAGACCTCTGCCTATAAGCTTTTCCTCATCGGGTATTCCCGATTTTTTAGGCTCTGTTCCGAGAGCGAAAATAACGGCTTTACCTTCATATTCCTTATCAGCCGTTACGGTGAAGAAGCCTTCCTTTTCCTCTGCAGCTTTAACCTTCTTCGAAATTATCTCTGCGCCGAAAAGCTCTGCCTGTTTTTTCAGCTTTGCCGAAAATTCGAAGCCGCTTATTTCCTCGAAGCCGGGATAATTTTCCACCTTGTGGCTTTTACTTATCTGTCCGCCAAAGCTTTTACCTTCAAAAAGAAGAACGCTTTTTCCGCTTCTGCCTGCATATATTGCCGCCGTAAGTCCCGCAGGACCTGCTCCTATAATAATTATATCTTTCATTTCTGCACCTCTTTTCTTTCTATTACATAGTATATTTTAACACAAAGAAAGAGAGATTACTACGGAAGTTGGAAAATTTTTATAAAAATCAAAAAATATTCCTTTATTATAGAAATTCCCTTTATATTGTGATATAATATTCAAGACTATGTGTTGTCATACTATCCTGTCGGAAGGAAGGATTCTTTTGATAAAGACAGTTAAAGGCTTAAAAATAAACTATATAGATGAGGGTCAGGGTGACCTTGTAGTGCTTTTACACGGCTGGGGCTCTAATATAAAGCTCTTTCAGGCGAGTGTGGACCTTTTACAGAAGGGCTACAGAGTGGTCACCATGGATATGCCCGGCTTCGGTGAAAGCGAAGAACCGAAGGAGCCCTGGAGCGTAGACGATTATGTGGATTTCCTTCTGGAATTTTTGAAGGACTACGAATTTGAAAAGGTAACTCTTTTGGGTCATTCCTTCGGAGGAAGAGTGATAATCAAGCTATGCTCGAGAGAAAATCCCTTCGAGGTGGAAAAGGTTATTCTGGTCGATGCCGCAGGGGTAAAGCCGAAGAAAACCTTAAAGCAGAAAATAAAGCAGCGAATTTATAAAATGACAAAGTGGATTTTCTCACTTAAGATAGTGATGCTGCTTTTCCCCGACGCTCTGGAAAAGCTCCGCAAAAGGAACGGCTCTGCCGACTATAACGCTGCCTCACCCATTATGAGACAGACTCTCGTTAAGGTGGTAAACGAAGACCTTACTCATCTTATGCCGAATGTAAAATGCCCCACTCTCCTCATCTGGGGTACGGCTGACGATGCGACACCTCTCAGTGATGCGAAGCTTATGGAAAAGCTTATGCCCGAGGCAGGTCTTGTTTGCTTCGAGGGTGCGGGCCACTACTCCTTCCTCGAGAGACAGGGACAGTATCTTAGAGTTCTCGCTTCATTTATGAAAATTGATATGTAATCAGAAGGGAAAAAGATTATGGTTTTTACAGCTTCCGTTGTTATCTGTACAGCACTTTTCGCTGTCAGCACAGTTATGTGCCTTATCGATTCGATGCACTTTTTCCAGCTTAACTCCTACCGCTTTGACACCCACACCAAATGGATAAGAGAAAACACCCGCAAATATTTTCTCCACTCCGTTCTTTCGGTTCTGGCACTTATTGCCGTTTTTCTCGAGGTTCCCGGCCAGTTCAAGGTCTATGCCTGTACGGTGATTTTCGCCCTTGGCTGCATAGCCGAAAAGCCTAAAAAGGCTAAAAAGCCTCTGGTTTACACGGCAAGAGTAAAAAGAATGTTAGTCACTCTCGCTCTGCTTATCGGTATTTTTATGGCTTCAGGTGTGCCTTTCGTAAATATTACCCGTGTTACGGTCTATCTTCTTATTATCACTCTTATTTATACTCTCGCACCCGTGCTCGTTCTTTTAGCCAATCTCATCAATAAGCCTATGGAGCTTTCCATCAATAACGGCTATATCAGAGATGCTAAGAGAATACTTAAATCCTGTCCCGACCTTAAAATCATCGGTATCACGGGCAGCTACGGTAAAACCAGCGTAAAATACTATCTCACCACTCTTTTAAGAGCGAAATATAACGTGCTTATGACTCCCGAAAGCTATAACACTCCTATGGGTGTGGTAAAGACTGTCCGAGGCTCCCTGAAGGCTACACACGAAATCTTCGTATGCGAAATGGGTGCCAAATGGGTAGGCGACATAAAGGAGCTCTGCGACATCGTTCATCCCCATCACGGTGTTATCACATCTATCGGACCTCAGCATCTCGAGTCCTTTAAAACTCTTGATGCTGTCAAAAGCACCAAATTCGAGCTCTCCGATTCTCTTCCCGAGGGCGGTATGCTCTTCCTTAATGCAGATGACGAAAACATAAAGGCTCACGGAAGCAGCCGTCCTTACATCTCCTACAGCATCGACTCCGAGGCTGACTACAGAGCCTACGACATTTCCGTCAGCGAAAGAGGCACTACCTTCTCCGTAAAAACTCCCGACGGCGAAAGTGAGCAGTTTTCCACTAAGCTTATCGGCAGACATAATGTTCTGAATATCGTCGGTGCCATCGCCATCAGCCATAAAATGGGAATCTCTCTTAAGGAGCTGAAAGGTCAGGTTCGCCGTCTCGAGGGTGTTCCTCACAGACTTCAGCTTTCCGACAAGGGTAATATGACCATCATCGACGATGCATATAACTCAAACCCCAGCGGTACTAAAGCTGCTCTTGAGGCTCTCAGCCTTTTCGAAGGATATAAAATCCTTGTCACTCCCGGTATGGTAGAGCTTGGTGCGAAGCAGAATGAGCTTAACCGTGAGTTCGGCAGAAATGCCGCCAAGGTCTGCGATTACGTAGTTCTCGTAGGTCAGAAGCAGGCAGTGCCCATCCAGGCAGGACTTACAGACGAAAAATATGACGAAGGTAAAATCTTCGTGGCAGACACCATCGAAGAGGCACTTTCTCACGTATATGCCATAAACAGTGAAGGCAGAAAAAAGATCGTTCTTTTGGAAAATGACCTTCCCGATAACTATTAATTCTATTCTGAGGTGATTCAAATGAAAACTAAGGTCGGCGTTTTTTTCGGCGGTAAGACTACAGAACACGAAATCTCAGTCATTTCCGCCATTCAGGCTATCGGCTATCTTGACAGAGAAAAATACGATGTTATCCCCATCTACATAACCAAAAACAATGAGTTTTATGTAGGTGAAAAAATCGGTGACATCAGCTCCTATACGAACATACCCGCTCTTTTAAAGGAGAGTCAGCGTGTTATTATGGTAAACGATGAGGGCAAGGCAAAGCTCATAAAGTACCCTCAGAAGATGTTCGGAAAAGCCTTCTATGACTATATCGACATCGCGTTCCCCATCGTTCACGGCACTAACGTGGAGGACGGTACACTCCAGGGATTTTTACAGATGATGGGTGTTCCCTTCGTAGGCTGTGATGTTCTTTCCTCGGCAGTGGGTATGGATAAGTATGTGATGAAGACCGTACTCAAGGATAACGGTATCCCCGTACTCGACTGCAAATGCTACACATCAGATCAGTACGATGACGATGTGGATGTTCTCGTAAATGAAATCGAAAAGGGAATCGGCTATCCCGTTATCGTAAAGCCTGTTAACCTCGGCTCATCCATCGGTATTTCAAAGGCTGACGACAGAAACGAGCTTTATGCTTCTCTCGAAACTGCCTTCGCTTATGCTACGAAGGTACTTATCGAAAAAGCTGTACAGAATCTCAAGGAAATTAACTGCTCTGTTTTAGGTGATTACAGCGGCGCAGAGGCCTCCGAATGTGAAGAGCCTGTTTCCTCAGATAAAATTCTCACCTTCGCGGAAAAGTACATCGGTGACGGCTCAGCCAAGGGTGCCAAGGGCGGAGTCAAGGCTTCTCCCTCAGGCAGTAAGGGTATGGCTACTCTTAAGAGAAAAATTCCCGCAGAAATCACACCCGAGCAGAGAGACACTGTCCGTAAAATGGCTGTGGATGCCTTCAAGGTGCTAGGCTGCAGCGGTGTTTCCCGTATTGACTTTATGATGGACACGGCTACGGGTGAAATCTGGCTCAACGAAATCAACACCATACCCGGCTCACTCTCCTTTTATCTGTGGGAGCCTGTCGGTGTGAAATACACAGAGCTTCTTAATAAGATGATTTCGCTCTCACTTAAAAGGGAAAGAGAGCAGGAAAACATCACCTTCTCCTTCGACTCGAATGTTCTCCAGGGCGTTAAGCTCGGCGGCGGTGCGAAGGGTGCTAAGTCAAGCAAGATGTAATCGCGTTTATGAAGGTTTTAATAGCTATCGACTCCTTCAAGGGCAGTCTTACCTCCCGTGAGGCAGGCGAGGCAGCGGCCGAAGGAATTAAAAGAGTTTACCCTGATGCAGTCTGTGAGGTTCTCGCTGTAGCTGACGGAGGCGAAGGAACTGTGGAAGCTCTTATGACTGCTCTCAACGGACAGACAGTTACGACAGAGGTGTCCGACCCTCTCGGCAGGAGGATAGTCTGCAGCTACGGTATTACCCCCGACGGCACAGCACTGATGGAAATGTCCTCGGTAGCAGGCATAACCCTTCTGAAAAAGGAAGAGCTTAACCCTCTTCTGACCACTACCTGCGGTGTAGGCGAAATGATAAAGGATGCCCTAAGCCGTGGCTGCCGCAAATTCCTGATGGGTATCGGCGGAAGTGCCACCAATGACGGCGGTGCAGGTATGCTTCAGGCCTTAGGCTTCTCTCTTCTCGATAAGAAGGGAAAGGATATACCCTTCGGTGCCGGCGGTCTTTCACGTCTTCACAGTATCAGCGAGGAAAGGGTTATGAAGGAGCTTTCCGGATGTACCTTCCGTATCGCCTGCGACGTTACAAATCCTCTGTGCGGTGAAAATGGCTGTAGCACGGTTTTCGGACCTCAGAAGGGCGCTACAGAAGAAACAGTACGTGAACTGGACTCCTGTCTTCTTCGTTTCTCTGAAAAGACGAAGGAAATAAAGCCTCTTTCCGATAAAAATTTCCCTGGCTCGGGTGCGGCAGGAGGTCTCGGATACGCCTTTATGTCCTATCTTGATGCGGAGCTTCTGAGCGGAATCGAACTGATACTCGAAGAAATTCACATAGAAGAAAAGATTAAGAAGGCCGACATCGTCATTACAGGTGAGGGGAGAATAGACAGTCAGACTGTTATGGGTAAAGCTCCCGGCGGTGTGGCTGAAAAGGCGAAAAAATACGGTAAGCCTGTACTCGCTTTTTCAGGTGCCGTTACGAAGGATGCAGCTATCTGCAACGGAAAGGGGATAGATGCTTTCTTCCCTATAGTAAGAGGTGTCACAACTCTGGAAAATGCTATGGAAAAGGAAACAGCCTGTTCTAATATGGCTGACAGCACAGAGCAGGTGTTCAGAGTGATAAAAATGTTCAGAAAAGTGTGATTTACAGATAAAAAATAAAACAACCGCTGTAAAAGCTGAAATGGCTGATACAGCGGTTATTTGTTATATTTTAATATTCAGTTTCTCATCAGCGCTATCAGTACCTCGACCATCTTTTCCATAGACTGAACGGGGATGAACTCATGAACCCCGTGAAAATTCGCACCGCCTGTGGAAAGGTTCGGGCAGGGAAGTCCCATAAAGGAAAGTCTTGCCCCGTCTGTACCGCCGCGGATGGGAACTACCATCGGCTCTACACCCGAGCTCTCCATAGCCTTCACCGCACTGTCGATAATATGCATAAAGGGCGTGATTTTTTCCTTCATATTATAATAGCTGTCCTTTATCTGAGCCTCGAAGGTGCCCTCTCCGTAAACTCCGTTAAGATAAGAAACGAGCCTTACCATAAATTCCTTTCGCTTAAGAAAGCTTTCCATGGAGTGATCGCGGATAATGTAGCTGAGCTCTGCCAGAGTCTCGTCACCCTTCATATCGCACAGATGGTAAAAGCCTTCGTAGCTCTCCGTATGTGCGGGAGCTTCTGCCTTCGGCATCATATTAATAAATTCAGCTGCAAGAAGAGCTGCATTCTTCATCTTATTCTTAGCGCTTCCCGGATGGATATTTACTCCGTGTACCTTAATCTCGGCGGAAGCGGCATTGAAATTTTCATATTCTATCTCTCCCAGCTCACCGCCGTCTACGGTATACGCCCAATCACAGGCGAATTTTTCCACGTCAAAGCGGTCTGCACCTCTGCCTATTTCCTCGTCGGGAGTGATGCCTACGGCTATTCTGCCGTGACTTATCTCAGGATGGGAGACAAGATATTCACAGGCGGTAAAAATCTCTGCTATACCTGCCTTATCATCGGAGCCGAGAAGAGTGGTGCCGTCGGTGGTAATAATGTCACAGCCGACATATTTTCCGAGATAGGGAAAATCCCTAACCTTTATTCTCACATTTTCATTAAGCCTTATGTCACCGCCCTCATAATGCACTGTCTGAGGCTTTATTCCGTCTCCCTTAACTGCAGGCGAGGTATCCATATGCGCGATAAAGCCGATCGACGGATCTTTTTCTCTGCCGGCTGTGGCAGGAAGCACACCGTAGACATAACCGTTTTCGTCCTGCTCCACCTCACTCAGACCTATTTCCTTAAGCTCCCGGGCAAGATATTTACCTAAAACAAGCTGACTTTCCGAGGACGGGCAGGTCTCACTGCTTTCATCGGAGTTTGTACCGAAGGAGACATATTTTAAAAATCTTTCGCTTACTGTCATCTGAATTTTCCTCTCTTTGTTTGATGGAAATATAATAACATAAGAGGACAGTTTATGCAAGAATGAAAATAAACTGTAACATAAGAGCGTTTATATAATAATAAACTTAAAACACATGTAAAATTACTTTTCTTTAAAATAATAAATATCATAGAAGCCTGATGTTGTTGACGGAACAGGAATAATGATACTGTCTCTTCCTTCAAAAATTTCATTTAAACTTTTTACAGAATCACCACATTTCATTTGCATAGTGCTTCCGTCATCAAGTATATCGATAACACCATAATTAATATAAATTTTGCCGTTTCTGCTTGCAAGCAAGATTTGATTATCTTCATTTGAAAGTGCTATGCAATCGTTTTGAGAATAGCTTCTAAATAGATTATAATATCGCTCGTCATAAAGCGGGTTTCCTTCCAGAACCTCTAACTTCCACGTAGAATTTGTGTTATATAAGTTATATTTTTGCTTTGAAACTTTTTCGGCTTGTTCTAACATTTCTGATTCGGATATTAGTTCATCAAAGCTATGATATTTTTCTTCAACACTAATATGTCCGTTTGCCTCTATTTTTATCTTTTCGCAATAAAAATCATTTGATGCAGTTTTTACGTATTCCCCATCAATTACGCACTTTCCGTTTAATACCGAGAATTCCTTTTGTGAGACAAGCATATATTTATATAAGTATATACTTAATCAAGTAAATTGTTAAGAGGATATATATTTATTAAAATATACTAAAGAGGTGGTTTTGTGATCAGAATTTGTTTGGATAAGGTTCTTTCAGAAAAGAATATCAGTCGTTATGAGCTTTCTAAACGTACAGGAATACAGTATCAAATAATTGATAACTATTATAAGAATAAGGTTAAGAGGTACGATAGCTTTGTTTTAGAAAGAATTTGCACCGCATTAAACTGCGATATCAATAATGTAATAGAGATTGTAAAAGAATGACACTCTGTTCTCAAAAAAGAAAAAGAGTGTTATTTTTTTGCGTTAATTATCAATCGTGTAATGTCTTTTTCAAACCAAAAATTATTTCTATAAGAAAACTTTATATATATTCCCACACAAAATTCTTCTTATTCACAAACCATTAACATTTCACCTCGAAAATATGCTATTATACAATTAAGTATATATTAATCCGGAAAAGGAGAGATCAATGTGAAAAAATTACTCTGTCTCATTCTGACACTTATAATGACCTTCAGCTGCTTCAGTATTGCTTTTACAGCTGATGCTGCCGTCTTCGAAACGGAAAACGGCGTACAGGTAAGAATAGCACCCTACCTTTACAAATCCACTCTTTATCAGATGGAATTCCCCAGCCATCAGTCCTACGAAATCAAAGAGAAGAGCATTCCCGGTGACTATACTATCTCCCGTGAAATCAATGACCTTTCCTACACCTTTGTATTTCCTGCAGGAACTACGAAAATAGAGTGTAATGTTTCTCTTGACGGTGAAACCAACTGGCGCGGCTTCAACATCAATGCTGAAAACAATCCTAACTATTGGGAAAAGGACAGCGAGGGTAATGTAGACCTTACCAAACCCCTTACCTTCAACCGTATCGAGGAAATCGCCGAGCGTGACGAGTACGGTATTCTCTACAGAGACCATCTTATGACCGCAAATGTAGGCGGCTTCAGAGATTATGACAAGATTTACTGGAGACTCAGATACACCTGTAATGGTGAGGAATTCGCCGAATACTTCGATATTAAGCTTTATGACTACGATAAGGCTGAAAAGCAGACTGTCAGAACAGTAAACTTTAACGTAGCAGGTCTTCCCTTTGCGGCTCTTACAGGTGAAAAGGTAGCCGAAAATCAGAAGGCTGTCGGCGAGTATCTTTCTAATAACAGCTTTGATATCGTTGCCGTACAGGAGGACTTCGGATATCACAAGCAGCTCGTGGGAAGTCTCAGCGGATATAACTACATGACCGTTCATAAGGGCACCATTCCCGGCGGCGACGGACTCAACATATTCACAGGCAATATGCCTATTTATAACGAAAGAAGAATCGCATGGAAGGAAGCCTGCGGTATTCTTTCAGACGGCTCCGATGAGCTTACACCCAAGGGCTTCCTTTACACCGTTATCGATGCAGGAAACGGAATCTACATAGATTTTTATAATTTACATGCAGATGCTTACGGCGGTGAAGGCTCGAGAAAAGCCAGAACAGCTCAGTATAAGCAGCTCGCAGCTTTCATAAAGGAGCGCTCTGCCGAAAACGACAGACCCGTAATCGTTACAGGCGACTTCAACTATCATTTACACGGCCGCGAAGAGGACAGCTCACTTTACAGAATCTTCTGTGAAGAATTAGGTATGAAGGATGCATGGGTAGAGGTTCTCAACGGCGGTGATTACTTCAATATGAGTGAGTGGTACAACACCGGTCTTCCCGCATGGGGCAACTGGGACTCCGTAGAAAGATTTATGTACAGAGCCGGTGGCGGTGTGGATGTTATCGCAAGTGATTTCAGATATGTAGATGTTACCGACGGCAGCGGCAAGGTTATCTCCGATCACGCTTCCGCAGAATGTGATTTCACACTCATAAAAACCGAGGACTTCATCGAAAACGGACAGGAGCTCGAAGAGGTCGGTCCCACAGGCCTTGAATTCTTCCGTCAGATTCTCTGGGTATTCAAGGTTCTGGCTATGATTCTCACCGACATCGAAAACCTTCCCGAATTACTTAAGGAGCTTTAATCCTTACACATAAAGCTAAAAGCATAATATCAACGCCATCCCTGAGGCAAGACTTTAGGGATGGCGTTTTTTCTTGCTGTGAACGGAATTTAAAAGGACTAAGGAGCAGAAATGAACCTGCGCGAAAGCGATGCAAAAGAAAATTATATAAGTATATCTTATTGTAAAAAGCCTTTTTATCTGATAGAATATAACAGGAGAAAACAGTAACTGAGAAAGTAATCTTAACATAAACATAATCTGACGCTGAGGAGAAAGCTATGACGAAAACAAATATTTCATTAAAAAATGCCATTACTACCGGTGACGGTATCTTTAAAGGCTGGGGGACCAGTCTCTGCTGGTGGGCGAACCGTGTAGGAGGAAGCGAAAAGCTCATAAGGGATGCTGCTGACCTTTTCTTCGACAGGGAAAAAGGCCTCGGTCTTAACATAATGCGTTACAATATCGGCGGCGGTGACGATCCTTCCCACACCCATATTCAGCGAACCGACTCTATGATGCCGGGCTTTCTGGAAAAGGACAGGGAAACAGGGGAGCTTAAATGGTGCTACGAGGCTGATAAAAGACAGCTGGATGTTCTCGAAGCCTGTTACAGGGCTTCGGGAGAGGATGCTTATGTGGAGGCTTTTTCTAATTCGCCACCATACTTTATGACCGTCAGCGGCTGCTCTTCGGGACACAGGAATCCTGACTGTAATAACCTTCACAGAGATTCTGTAGAGGATTTTGCCGGATATCTCGCTCACGTCACCGACTACATACAGAGAGTAAAGGGTATAAAAATAAGCTCGCTCGCGCCGATGAATGAGCCTTACAGTAATTACTGGTATAAAAACAGTCCGAAGCAGGAGGGCTGTCACATCTCACCGGGCAAGAGACAGAGTGAGCTTCTCGTCGCTGTGAAGAAGGCTATGAGAAGCTATAAGCTCCACTCCACCGACCTTACAGCAAGTGACGAAACCAATGCAGACCGTGCCGCTAAGGCCTTTTCTGCGCTGACGGGAGAGGCTCTCAGCGTAATCGACCGTGTCAGCACCCATACCTATGAGAGAGCTACTCCGAAAATCGGTGAGCTCTGCCGCAAGACAGGACTCGATCTGTGGATGACAGAGACGGACTGGTCCTCTGTAAGCGGCGAAAACGCAGGCGAAATGGGTCCTGCCGTATGGCTTGCCGAGAAGATAATCGAGGATATGTATATCCTTAAGCCGTCTGCCTGGGTTATATGGCAGATAGTGGCGAGCTATATCTCCCGTGACGGATGGCTGGGAAGAAAGGATATGCCCTCCATGTTTGACCTGACAGGCGGCTTCTGGGGCTGTGCCGTAGCTGAAATAGACAGAGAAGAATATATTCTTACTCAGAAATATTACGCCTTCGGCCAGTTTTCACGGTACATTAGACCGGGAATGAGAATCCTGCTTACGGATAAGCGTTCTCTTTGTGCCTACGGTGAAAAGGAGGAAAAGCTCATCATCGTAGCCGTAAATCCGAAGGAGACGGATGAAGAAAGAGAGTTTGGCTTCGATTCATTACCTTCCTTCACTTCGGTAAGGGCGGTACGTACCTCGGGTGATATAAATACAGGGGAGCACTGGGCAGAGATTTCCTGTCACTCCCTCTCGGAAAAATGTCTTACAGCTACTCTTAAAGGAAACAGCATCACCACGTTTATCCTGACAAAGTGACAATCGGAATAAAAACAAAGTTTATTTTTTTTAAAAATATTAATAAACTGTTGAAATTTATTAATAGGCTGTGTTATAATGCACGTATGTTAAGCTTGTATAAACAAGTGAAACAAAATAGTTTAAAAGGAGACAGAAAAATGAAAAAAACATTGGCAATTATTCTTGTTGTGCTTACCCTTGCAGCACTTTTTGTATTTCCTGCAAGCGCTAAGGTTTACACTGGAGACTGCGGCAGATACTCAAACATCACCTGGGAATATGACGAAGAAACAGGTGAAATCCGCTTTGAAGGCAGCGGCTCCATACCAGACTATGAGGTTATTGACGGCAGATACTCAAACGCCCCCTGGAAAAGCTATATGGGTGGAATCAAATCTGTCTTCATCTGGGAGAGTATAAGAGTTGTAGGAGCAAACGCATTTTATGGCTGTGAAGCCCTCAAAGAAGCGCACATCCTCCATCCTAATGCTTTTATTGTTGAAGAAGGAAACAGCCGCTTACAGCGCGCTTATGACGAGCATCACATAGAATACAGAGAGGGATGGCCTTCAAAATGCTCTCCCGAAGGGCTTTTCGACGGAAGATATCCCGGCTGGTACTGTCTCGATTGCGATAAGTATGTCTGCAACGGTGAGGTTGACAAGGCAGAGCACACAGACTATATACCCCACGACGGTGTCTGCAATGTCTGCGGTCATACCTACTGCGACTGTGACTGCCACAAGGAGCTTACAGGCATAAAGAAATTCTTCTGGAACTTCAAGATGTTCTTCTGGCAG
>JAZUOC010000258.1:0-50348 GCA_045604465.1 Acutalibacteraceae bacterium | reverse complement strand
CGTAATAGTCTTTTTGCATAATTCTCTATGTGGGAAATGACGATTTTCTTTGTTATAGTTGCTTTTTAAAAGCAAAGAATATATAATGGTATCTGTTGAATAATCGACAATTCAAAAAAAGAAAGGGGTTATGACATGGCTGAGCAAAAGCAAAAGTTAAATGTCAAACTGACCATACTTACCGGCTTCGGTTTTATGGCATCTTCCATAGCATGGGCTATCTACGACCCATACATCACAAAAATACTTAATAAGCTTCTTACGGAATCTGTTTTCGTAACTAACTTAAGCGCAAAGCTTAACGAGGCTATTCCCTTCCTGGCAGATTTCGCCCGTTCACAGGGTGAGGATGTAGGCTTCGGTTCGAGCATTTCTCTGGTACCGCTGTTCATCGGTATTATCATGACCTTCGATAATATCTTCGGCGTTATCTTCCAGCCTACCTTCGGTAAGCTTTCCGATAACTGTCATTCAAAGCTCGGTAAAAGACGCCCCTTCATCGTTTTCGGTGCGCCTGTATCAGCTTTACTCTTTGCGATAATTCCCTTTGTGGCACTTAAAACAGGCAGCCTTCCCGCTACAATGGTATGTATCATTCTCTTTGTTTTCACCATGTCTCTGTGGAGAGCACCCGTCGTCGCTCTTATGCCCGACCTCACTCCTCCCGAGCTGCGTAGTGAGGGTAACGCCATTATCAATCTTATGGGCGGTATCGGCGGTGCTGTAGGTATGGTGGCAGGTACTATTGCCGCTGCTATCTATGCTATGCTTTTCGGAAAGGCTACGGAAGAAAGCCAGACCTTCCCCATCGTTTTCATCATCGGCTCGGTGGTTATGGTTATCGGTGCTCTCGTGCTTCTGTTCTTCGTTAAGGAGCAGGACAGCCGTATTCAGGTAAAGGCAGATAAAAATCAGGCTCTCGACGCAGCCGCACAGAGAAAGGCCGAAAAAGAAGCCAAGAAGGCTGAAAAGGCTGCAAGAAAAGCCAATAAGCTTTCGGCAGGTGAAAGAAAGAGTCTTCTCTTTATGCTCGGCTCACTCTTCTTCCTTTTCTGCGGTTCGAATGCAATTACTACCTTCTTCTCCCTTTTCGCTCAGGAAATCCTTCATATGGCTACCGCACAGGCTACTATCATTATGGCTATTTTCGCCGTATGCTCTGCCGCAGCAGCTATCCCTGCAGGTAAGATGGGCAGAAAAATAGGCAGAAAGAAGACCATTATGGCCGGTCTTTCCGTATTTATTTCTGCATTCCTCGTATTCTTCCTCGTATTCACCATTATGGTTACGGGTCAGGGACTTTCAGTTAATAAGTACGTTCAGTCAAATAAGGTTTACGCTAACATTGACACTGCAATAAGCGAAGTAAATACTCAGCTTAAAGAGGAATGGCCTACAGGCGATTTCATTAATCTTACCATCGATGGCTATATCGAGTACCTCAATGCACCCACAGAGGGAAGCTTATACGAAAACGTTACAGCCAGACTCGAGGAAAAATCAGGCGGAGAATTCAGCCTCGATAACCTCGTAGCTACCAGCAATAACATCATCGGTAAGGAAGTAGCACAGAACGCTTACGGTGAAGCTCTCACAAACATAAAGGAATCCGTAGACGGAATAGTCCGGATTCTGAAGATACTCATCTATCCCGTTCTTATTCTTGCAGGCTTTGCCAATATGTTCATTACCGTTAATACTCTTCCCCTCGTTCTGGAAATAGGCGGTATCGATAAGGTCGGCACCTTCACCGGCTACTACTATACAGCCACCTTCTCCGCACAGATCGCTTCTCCCATCGTTTACGGTGCGGTAGCTATGGTTACGGGAACTTATATGTCCCTGTTCTACTACAGCCCTGTCGCCTTCCTCATCTGTCTCGGTCTCATCCTCTTCGTTAAACACGGTGAGGCTGTTCCCCAGGAAATCATCGACAAGATAGAAGAAGAAAACGGAGATTGATTTTAAGAAAGATATTCAGCATCCTTCTGTTACGGAGGATGTTGATTTTTTATTGACAAATTATTAACAAATTGATAGAATGAATTATATACTGAAGCGTTATCATTAATTACATAAAAATTACGGGAGGGTTTATAATGAAAAAGCTTTTATCATTTATTCTGGCGGTTATTATGCTTCTGTCTGTTATGCCTGTAGCTTTTGCTGCAGACGGCTACAAATGTAACTGCGGTGTTACACCCATTATTTATGTAAAGGGCAGAACAAACATCTACAAGGACAGATTTTCTGAGCTTAATGACGAAAATATGGCTGAAACAAACATTACGGGTGATAAGGAGGTTATTATTGAATCTGCGGCTAATATCGCTCTTTCTCTCGGTCAGGCTCTTATCACTGACGAATGGGACGATTACTGTGATGTGCTTCTGGAAGAGGTTGCTCCCATTTATGACGGATATAAGCTCAATAATGACGGCGAAAAAGGTGAAGGCAATAAAACCGGTATCAATCCTGCCTGGGATGTCGACAACATCATTAAAAGCTTCGAAAAGGATAATGTCAGATACGGACACACCTCAAATGCAACATACTGGCCTCAGTATATGCAGTTCCAGTACGATATGCGTCTGGATCCCCGTGAAAACGCCAAGGACCTTAAAAAGCTTATTGATGCCACAAAAGAGATCACAGGTCACGATAAAATAAACATCATCTGTCGCTGCGAGGGTAATGTTATAGTAAACGCATATTTTAATATGTATACCGAAGAAGCGAAGCAGGAAATAGAAAGCGTTATTATGTATAACAGCATCTCAAACGGTGCTGAAATCGCTGACGAGCTTTATTCTAATAAGGTTGATCTCGATGCAGATGCCATGAACAGATTCATAAGCGGCTTTCTCGACACATCGCCTGTTATGGATTTAGTCAAGGAAACAGTAAACCTTCTCACCTATACGGGTACGCTCGATGCAGGTCTCGGCTTTATCGAAGACATTTACGATAAAATCAGCCTTAATCTTATGCCGCGCCTTATCCGTGAGATTTTCGGTACCTGTCCCGGCTGGTGGGGCATGGTAAGCCCCGAAGTTTACGAAGAGGCTAAAGCCTTTGTTCTCGGAACCGATAATGCCGACGGAAAATATGACAAGCTTATCGAAAAGCTCGATGCCTATAATGAATACAAGAAAAACGCTACAGGTATTCTCAAAGAGCTTCAGGCAGACGGTGTAAAGGTGTATATAATCACCAAATACGGTGAGCAGATTTATCCCGTAATCGAAAATGCGGATCTTTTAGGCGACGGTGTGGTTTCTCTTCATAAGCAGACCTTCAACGGTGCCACCACATCCGGAATAAACACTACTCTCGATAAGGATTATATAGCAGACCGTATCGAAAAGGGCTTCGAGGCTTATATTTCAGCTGACGAAAAGGTCGATGCTTCCACTGCTGCCTTCCCCGAGCATACCTGGTATATAAAAAATCTTGCCCATCCGGACTATCCCTGGAGCGTGGAATTTATGATGTGTGACATCCTTAATTCCGGTAAATATACCACTGTAAACGACATCGCTGAGTATCCGCGTTTTATTCACTACGAAGAAACCTATGAGCTGATTTTCAACTTCACAGAGCCGGCAATGGTCGGAAAGCTCACTCCTCTCACACAAGAAAATGCAGACAGCACTGTGGACACTACCGACACATCATCGAGATTCGTTGTGCTCATCAGATTCCTTACAGCTATCTTCAATTTCTTGGCTTCCCTTTTTAAATAACAGTTTTAACAGGTACATTCCCGTCACATCAGGTGGACGGGAATGTTTTTTCATCCGAGATTATCGGAGCTATGTCCCGGAACCCTTTTAAACAGTACATTTATGTTAACTAAACACAGCTGAAACATTGACAAACTTATATTAATGTGATAATATGAATTTATGACATTATAGTTCATAAAATTTTAAGGAGGCATTAAAAATGAAAAAAGTAATTTCATTAGTTCTCTCTGCCGTATTACTCTTCTCACTCTGCATTCCCGCAGCAGCTGCTGAAGAAACTGCAGCTACAGTTGCATACGACGGAGATCCCATCGTAATCGTAAAAGGTATCGATTTTGCAGGCCTTGTAAAGGAAGACGGTTCAGGTGCCATCGCTCTTGATCCCGTAGATCTTCTCGGTCTCATCTTCGAAATCGGCGGTTACAAAGCACTCGGCGATAAGGATGCTATTGCAAAGGCTATCGTCAACTTTGGTAAAAACCTTTTAAGCGACATCGCTCGCGATAAGGAAGGCAACCCCGTCAACCCCGGCGTACATATGCCTAAATACCTTCACTCTGCTGCAGAGATTGAAGATTTCGACAATGACAAAAAATGGGCTGATACAGCTGTAGGTCTTTTCCGCTCCTGTGCTGAAAGATTCGGCGGCGAAAATGTTTATCTCTACACCTTCGACTGGAGATTAAGTCCTACAGAATTAGCTGCTGACCTTAACAGCTTCCTCGAAATGGTAAAGGCTGAAACAGGCAGTGACAAGCTCGACGTAGCAGCCTGCAGCATGGGCGGTATGATTACTACCAGCTACATCGATAATTACGGTACCGACAGCCTTGACAGTGTTGTTTACTTATCACCTGCTCACAACGGTGCTGACATCGTAGGTTCTGCTTTCACAGGCGACCTTACAATCGATGCAGATTTCTTAACCAACTTCCTTGTAGGAAAGCTCAATAACCCCTTCTTAAGCGTAATCGTTAAGATCTTAGGCTTCTTCGGCTTCTTCAAGGGCATAGCAAAGGTAGTAAACGATGTTATCGTTACCCACAAGCAGATGATTTATGATGATTTCCTCTGCGAAACCTTCGCTACAGCATACGGTCTCTGGTCTCTCATTCCCGACGAGTATTACGATGACGCTGTTGAGCTCTTCTTCGACGGCAAGGAAGGCTACGATACTGCACTCGCAGAAATCGCAAAGGTAAGAGAGTTCGTATTCAAGACAGAAGAAATCCACGACAATCTTATCAATAACACTGACGTTAAGGTAAGCATCGTATCACACTACGATTCAGAACAGCTTCCCATCTACTCCAAGTCATATCTCCACGGTGACGGCGTTCTCGAAAGTCAGAGAACATCCAGCGGTGCTACATTCGCTGCCTTCGGCAAGACTCTCAGTGACGAAGAGCTTGCAGGCGTAGCTGAAGAATTCATCTCTCCCGACAGAGTAGTAAATGCTTCTACCTGCCGTTATCCCGACCAGACATGGATCGTGAAGGGTGCAAAGCATGTTGGCTGTAAGGATGACAGTGATCATACAGATTTCGCTATCTGGTTACTTACACAGGATACTCAGCCCTCAGTTTACACTAACGCTGCATATCCCAGATTCATCAACTGCGATGCAAACGAAAACTTCATTGCTTTCTGATTAAAGTAAAGAATAACTTAACCCCGCCGAAATCGGCGGGGTTTTATATGTGTGTACGACTATCGCAAAAACCGTTAAACAGGTTGATTTTTACTCCTCGATTAAAGCTCTCCCTTCTCTTCCATCCTTATCTGAAATATAAATGAAACAGCTTTCAAATTGATTTGAATATAATTCTCCTGTTTTCATTTTCTCAGGTAAATAATTATATTTTAAAATTACCGGGAACTGATTTGGTAGTTTCTTTGAAACAAACGGAACGAAGCTGTGGTTATTAATCTCTTTTTTAGGATGAGCACCGTCTTTTGCAGAATCATATACAATTATGGAGTTTTTACAATAGGGACATTCAGCCTTCAGAATCAACTGATTCTCTTTCTTGATAATTAAAGGTGCAAAAACTCCTTTGGTTTGTTTGCCGGTATGTAAAAATCGGAACTCAGCTCTACCGCAAGTACATTGAAGATTTGCTGAAAAAGAAACACCGTTAAATTCTTGAATGTTGATTAAATAGTCTGATATTCGTAAGTCCATAATAGTACCTCTTTTCACAAATCTTATCCCCAAAACATTCTACCATAAGTATACTCACATTTCAATAAAGGAAAAACCAAGGACACGGCTAGCCGTGTCCTTGAAATTATTAATCAGCCTTTACGGGGCGGTGACGGTATTTTCTCCGGTCACACTCTCGCCCGCGATTTTGCATTTATTTAGCAAGTGCGCCGATTTCAAGCATAAATCCACCGATCTGTGCACCGAATTCGGGACCGCCGTCCATAACGAGACGGCCTGCCTTGGTAGCCTCGAGCATATCGTCGATACTCATAAGGATACCGAGTGCGCTGTCAAGGTTATTGAAGCGAAGAGTGAAGAAGGGCATAGCTCTCTTATATTCGCCACGGCCTGCACGGGATTTACCTGCCTTGATACGAAGGTAAGCGCCTACCTGGGGATAACCGTCGACTGCGAAAGCATAAACACGGTCAGGGCTCTTCGAGGTCCAGTCTCTGATCTCGGGATGTCCGAGCTTGTTAAGCTGACTGATACCGCTGGAAAGAAGATAGAAATAACATTTTACGAGTAATTCCTTTGTTTCTTCATCCTTGGGAGGCTCGGTAGCACCGAGAAGGTCAGCCATCTTAAGAAGTACCATTACGAAAGAAATGAGTACGGGAGCCTTCTTGAGACCTTTGATTTTGGGAATACCTGCAGGAGTAATATTGCCCTTGAAGAAATCATTGAGAGCTTCCATGCTCTTGAAGGTAAGCTCGATGTCGGGATTTTCCGTAAGACAGGTGTGAACGAGCCATTCGCCCTTGTTTACGATGAAGTGCATACCCTGCTTGCCGTCCTCACATTCGGGATCAAGACAGCTTACCTGGATAACTGCTTCCACATTTTCGAACTTTTTCTTAAGAGAGGGAATATCGTTTGCAATAACCTTTACAAGCGGCAAAGCTGCATTAAGGAAAATTTTATTTGAGTATAAGGCTTCTTTTGTATGAGCCATAATCTTTGCCTCCTTGTATTAATTAGAATTCGTCGTCCCAGTTGTCGTCTTCTTCGAAGTCTGCGTTCATTGTTTCGCGGACTGCAGCGATGATACCGTTAGCGTCGATGCCTGCATCGGACATAATATCCTCGTGGAGACCGATCATAGCGAAGCCCGTATGACCGAGCATCTTGAATGCACAGCCCTTACCGTACTGAGCCATAACCTCAGCGACAGCTGAACCGAGGCCGCCTGTAACGAGGTGGTCTTCTACTGTAACGATTCTTCTTGTTTCGGAAATAGCCTTCTGGATAGCCTCAACGTCGATGGGGCTGATAGTGTGCATATTAAGAACACGAACGCTGAGTCCGTCAGAGTTTTTGAGGAACTTAGCTGCTTCACGTGCCTGGAATGCGCAGGAGCAGCAAGCGATAACAGTAATATCTGTACCCTCGTGAACCTCCACTGCCTTACCTACCTCGAAGCCGTAGTCCTGATTTTCATAAAGAACACGGTCAAATCCGCGGTTGATACGGATATAGTAGGGACCGAAGTTTTCGTAAGCTGCGTTTACAGCGTTTGCTGTTTCGAAGCCGTCAGCGGGAACGATAACTGTAAGGTTGGGCATTGCTCTAGTAATAGCGAGGTCAGTGATAGCGTGGTGAGTGGAGCCTGCCTGACCGAAGGAGGTACCTGAATGTGTAGCGATAATCTTAGCGTTTACATTCTGGTAGCAGATGTCTGTGTGGAGCTGGTCACATGCTCTCATTGATGTGAATGCTGAGAAGCCTGAAAGGAAGGGGATCATACCTGCTCTGGCCATACCTGCAGCTACACCGAACATATCCTGCTCTGCGATACCTACATTGATAACTCTTTCGGGGCAAACCTTAAGAACGTCGCCGAGTTTTGTAGATTTAGCAAGGTCTGCTGTGATGGCAACAACCTTGGGGTCCTTTAAAATAATGTCAGCAAGAGCCTTACCGTAAATTTCAGCTGTGGAAAGAGAAGTCTGGTCAACTGCTGTGTAAACAAATCCGCCTGCCATAATTATTTGCCCTCCTTTTCTGCACGAGCGCAGCGTGCCTTGTAATCTTCGTCGAGTTCCTTATTGAATTTTTCGAAAAGAGCATCGTCGATAGCGCCGTAGTGCCATGTGTAATCGCCTTCAATTGATTTGATACCTGCGCCCTTTTTGGTATCCATAAGAATACATGTAGGTGCACAGGGCTCCTTTGATCTTTCGATAGCCTTGTCGATAGCATCGCAAAGCTCACCGATATTGTTACCGTCAACAACGATAGTGTTGAAGCCGAAAGCTGTCATCTTGTCTGCAAGAGGCTCGAGCTTTTTGATGTCTTCGGTGTTACCGTCGATCATATTGTGGTTTCTGTCAATGAATACGATACAGTTGGAAAGGTTGTAGTGATTGATGGTCATAAAGCCTTCCCAGCATGAGCCTTCACCGAGTTCACCGTCACCGGTAACAACGTATGTAAGATAATCCTTACCGAGAAGTCTTGCTGCGAGAGCGGTACCTGCTGCGATGGAAGGACCGTGGCCGAGTGAGCCTGTGGATGCGTCTACGCCGACAACCTTATTTGAGTCGAGGTGCATACCCATCTTTGAACCGGAAAGGTTAAAGGATTTGAGCATTTCTACATCGTTGAAGCCTTTGTCGCAGAGCACGGGAGCATAAGCGATAGCTGCGTGACCCTTTGAAAGGATGAAGCGGTCTCTGTCTTCCCATTTGGGATCGTCAACCTTGATGTTGAGATACTTGTGATAGAGAACGGTAAGAAGGTCCATGACGCTCATACCGCCGCCGAAATGTCCGCTGCCTGCCCATACGGTGGTCTGAACCGTAAGCTTACGCAGATCATAAGCTTTCTTTTCGAGAGCAAGCCATTCGTTTTTTGAAAGTGGCATAATGTTTTCCTCCATTTATAATGATGTTATTTTATTCTCCCTTAAGGGGAGAAAGATTCACTTGATTATCTGAAAAGCTCGGGATGATTCTTTGCTACGACGCCGAAGCATTCCTCAGCAACCTCGATTGAGTGCTTGATGTCCTTTGTGGAAAGAGCGGCGTTGATGAAGTGGTTATGGTGAGATGCGAGGAAGATACCTCTTGAAACCATTTCAGCGATCCATTCCTGATGGAGAAGCATGCTGTCATCGTTACCTATTCTTAAGTAGAAGAGAGCGGGAGCACCTGATACTACCAGGTCTATACCGTGCTCCTTACCTGCTTTTACGAGACCGTCACAGAGCATTTCGCCTTTCTGCTTGAACATAGTGGGAATGTCAAGCTCTTTCATCTTATTGATGTTTGCGATACAGGCTGCGAAGGGAACAGCTGAAAGCCAGTAGGAGCCTGTGTATGCGAGAGAGCTCATAGCGCCCTTAAGGAATTCCTTACCGCAGATAGCTGACATATTATAGCCGTTAGCCAGTGCCTTGCAGAAGCAGATAAGGTCAGCCTCGAAGCCGAAGAAATGGTCAGAGCCTTTAAGGTCGAGACGGAAGCCTGCACGAACGTCGTCTACGATAAGAACGATGTCATTCTTTGTACAGATTTCTCTTACCTTCGGCCAGAAGCCTTCTTCGGGGAATGCGTTATCATGGAAGTTACCGTGGTCATAGGGCTGAGCGATAAGACATGCGATTTCATTTTTATTTTCTTCGATAGTTCTCTCTAAAAGAGGAATATCGTTCCAGGGAAGCATAATGTTATTGGCTACGTCCTCGGGAAGAACACCCGGATAGTCGATCTTCTGACACCAGGGTGAAACACCGTGATAGTAGCCGGAGAACATGATAACCTTTTTTCTGTGTGTATATGCTCTGGCGCACATAATAGCACCCTGAGTAGCATCGTTACCGTTCTTTGCGAAGAAAGCCCAGTCAGCAGTAGCTACGGTGTCTACTAAAAGCTCAGCACATTCGACCATAACCTTGCCGGGCTGAGTAGTACAGTTACCGAGCGCGGTCTGCTTTGCAGCAGCAGCGTCTACGTCGGGATCACAGTAGCCTAAAACGTTGGGGCCGTAAGCACACATATAGTCGATGTACTTGTTGCCGTCTACGTCCCATACATAAGTACCCTTTGCCTTTTCAGCAAACATAGGCCATTTATTAACAGGGATGAACTGACCTTCAGCGGGGCCGAGGTGGCCGTAGATACCTGAAGGAATTACTTTTGTCGCTCTGGTGAACATTTCTCTGCTTTTTTCAGTGTTATAAATAGGAAAGCTCATTATTAATTCCTCCTTATGCAAGATAGAGTGCTACTCTGTCAAGTATTCTGTTTACGTTGTCGATCATATTGATAAGACCGTGCATTTCGATCAGACCTTCGCCTATGGAAGCGATGGCATTGATTTTACCGTCGAAGAGAGCTCTTGCGGTTCTGATGTCGCAGAACTGCATCTGTGAACGGAAAGCTTCGGGCTTTTCCTTGATTGTGATCATATGGCTGTCTTTAACCTGAATGGTGGAAGCCACGCAGTCCTTGATGGAAACATCGATGATGCCGTCGGGGATAAGGCTTGCGCTGAACTTACCGATTTCATCATTGTTACCGATCTGTGAAAGAGCAACGGTGATGACATAGAACATAAGCTTTGTGCTGATTTCAAAGAACTTATCATCCTTGAGATCTTCTTCGGTAGCCTTAAGGTACTTGGAAAGAATATCCGTAAGGGGAGTGAACTTCTTAAGAAGGAAGCCTATCTTAGTAAAGCCCTTTGAAGGAATGGGAGTAACGGTACCGTCGATGAGACCGTTAAACTTTTCGCAGGAAGAGAAGGGAAGAAGAACGTCACAGTTTGCTGTGCCCTGTTCCATTCTGCATCTTCCGTTAGCGAAGGTGAGAGTAGCACTGGGACCGCCCTTTACTTCGAGACCTACGGAAACAGGCTTCTTTGTCTTAACGAGCTCACTTGCTTCCTTATCAAGTTCGCAAAGGTTTTCCAGAGTACCCAGGATAGCATACATGTTTATGTACGCTAAGGTTTTTGCATCTGTCATCATGATATAATCCTCCTTCGGTGAGCGGATACTCACCCGAAATTTCTTTTGCAACCAATTGCAGTTGTAGATATTTTACCAAAATTACAGCTTTCTGTCAATAGTTATGTTGAAATGTTACAGAATAATAATATTTTTTTATAACGCAGGGGATATGTTGTATAAGGATAAAATCGGGTAACAAGATATGATATTGACATTTCAAAAAACGGGTGATATACTGTTTAAAACGAAAAAATGAAAGGCAGGCGGACGAAATGATGTGGCGAGTGATGAACAGTAAAAGCGATATTTCTTTGTCCGTGTGCAGATAACTGTATAACTTTTTAATTGGTTTGCGTTTCTGATTTTACGGTCAGAGACGCATTTTTTATATAAAAAAGGAGGGAACACCGTGATATTTAACGAAAAGGAAATTATTCTGAAAAACGGCATAGCAGCTCTACTGAAAACACCTGAAATCGCAGATGCGGAAATGCTTCTCAGCACTGTTCAAGCCGCAAGCGCAGAAACAGATTTTCTCTCACGTTGCGCTGAAGACTGGAAAGGCTTTTCCGTAGAAGACGAAGAAAAATGGATTTCCGGCAACAGGGAATCAGACCGCAACCTTATAATCGCCTGCTACATCGAAGGTAAAACCGTCGGCTCCTGTGATATTACATTTTTCAGTGACATGAAAACCTCTCACAGAGCCGGTATAGGAATTGCTATTCTTAAGGATTATTGGAATATAGGTATCGGCTCCGCTATGTTTACGGAGCTTACAGAAATCGCAAAAGAACACGAAGGCACTGAAATAATTGAGCTTGAATATCTTGAAGGCAACGAAAGAGGAAAGGCTCTCTATGAGAAATTCGGATTTGAAACCGTAGCCGTAAAGCCGAAAATCTGTAAGCTTAAGGATGGTACCTATCAGGATTTATTCTATATGCAGAAAGAGTTAAAGTGATATGAAAAAAGTAATCGTTATCGGCTGTCCCGGCTCGGGTAAGACAACCTTCGCAGAAAAGCTGAACAAAATAACGGGACTACCCTTATATTACCTCGATGCTATATGGCATAAGCCCGATAAAACACATATTCCCCGGGAAGAGTTCGACGAAAGAATATCCGGAATCTTCTCCGAAGAGGAATGGATAATCGACGGGAATTATAAAAGAACCATAGAAATGAGGCTCAGAGAGTGCGATACGGTTTTTCTCTTTGATTTGCCCACAGAGGTCTGTCTACAGGGCGTAACAGACCGGATAGGTAAAGAAAGATACGATTTGCCGTGGCTCGAAAAGGAATTAGACCCCGAATTCAGAAAATTTATAGAGGATTTTCCTAATAACACCTTGCCTTATATATATGAATTGCTTGACAGGTATAAAGAAGAAAAACAGGTGATAATTTTTAAATCGAGAGAAGAGGCAGATGAATTTTTAAATGAAATGCGATAAAAATATGGAGCATATAAGCTATGGAATGCCTACATTGATTGAAACGGACAAAATTGAAGAATGTGCAAATCTTTGTTCGGTATTAGGGCTTGATTTTATTGAACTTAATATGAACCTTCCTCAATATCAGTTTCATAAAATTGATATAGAATTTTTTAGAAATATTGCTGAAAAATACGGTATTTATTACACCCTTCACCTTGATGAAAATTTAAATGTATGTGATTTTAATTCTTACATAGCAAAAGCATATATCAAAACCGTTATTGAAACCATAGAACTTGCAAAGCAACTTAACATAAAGGTTTTGAATATGCATATGTCAAAAGGTGTATATTTTACTTTGCCTGAAAGAAAGACGTTTCTTTTTTCGCAATACAAAGAACAGTATTTTAAAGGCATTATTGATTTCCGAGATATGTGCGACATTACTATTGACGATGCTGACATAAAAATCTGTATTGAAAACTGTGACGGTTACGAGGATTTCCAAAAAGAGGCTATTGATTTATTATTAAAAAGCAAAGTTTTTGCTCTGACTTTTGATGTAGGACATAATTACGGTATCGGTGGCACTGACGAAGAATTTATTATGAAACGTAAAGACAGATTGAGACATATTCATTTGCATGATGCTAAAGGTAGAAAAAATCACCTTGCACTCGGTACAGGTGAAATGAATATCCGACAGTATCTCGACCTTGCGAATGAACAAAACTGCCGTGTTGTTTTAGAAACAAAAACTGTTGACGGACTGAAAAATTCTGTACAATGGTTGAAAGGATATACTAATGAACAAATACCTCAAAAACCTTAACCGCATAGAATTTCTTGTCACTATGGCTTGTACAGGCAAATGCAAGCACTGCTCTCAAGGCGACCACACAGGATGTACCGATAATATCGACAAAACTATAGCCGCTGACGCTGTGCGTAAAATCGCAGAGGAGTATAACATAACCTCGGTTATGACCTTCGGCGGTGAGCCTTTACTCTTTCCCGATACGGTATGCGAAATACATAAGGCTGCCACAGAAATGAACATTCCGAAAAGACAGCTTATAACCAATGGCTATTTCAATAAGAAAGCTGATAAGATAAAACTTATTGCCCGGAAGCTTAAAGAAAGCGGCGTAAATGAAATTCTGCTTTCTGTCGATGCTTTTCATCAGGAGACTATCCCTGTTGAATATGTGGAGACCTTTGCAAAAGCAGCTCTGAAAGAGGGAATACCCATTAAGACACAGCCTGCTTGGCTTGTAAGTGACCGGGATGATAATTATTATAATATCAAAACGAGAATATATCTGATTCCCTTCAAAGAATTAGGAATAGAAGAAAATGAGGGCAATATTATATTTCCAAGCGGTAATGCCCTGAAATATTTGGGCGAATACTTTGATTTGAATGAGGAAAGAAAAAATCCCTATCAGGAGGACCCTGCGGATATACGGGCAGTGTGCTTCGGCGCAAAGGGAGATATTTTAGGAAATAATATTCATGAGAAGGATATTATGCAGATATTGTCGGAGTATAAGCCACAATTAAACAAATAATGCACCTGTTTATCTTGACAACGCAGGTGCATTTGTATTATTATAGTATGTAATATTTGGAACCTTTATAAATGAAAGGAGTTTTAAATCTATGCTTTCAAACAAAGAAAAATCAATGGAAAAACTCGTAGCTCTCTGTAAGGGCAGAGGCTTCGTTTATGCAGGCAGTGAAATTTACGGCGGTCTTGCTAATACCTGGGACTACGGTCCTCTCGGCGTAGAGCTGAAAAACAACATCAAAAAGGCTTGGCTTAAAAAATTTGTTCAGGAAAACCCCTACAATGTAGGTCTCGACTCAGCTATCCTTATGAATCCTCAGACATGGGTGGCTTCAGGTCACCTCGGCGGCTTCTCCGACCCTCTTATGGACTGTAAGGAATGTAAAACCAGACACAGAGCCGATAATCTTATCGAGGATTTCGACGGCACCAATGTGGCAGGCTGGTCAAACGAGGAAATGATGAACTACATCAAGGAAAAGGAAATTCCCTGTCCCGACTGCGGTAAGCATAACTTCACCGACATCCGTCAGTTCAATCTTATGTTCAAAACCTTCCAGGGCGTTACCGAGGACAGCAAAAATGAGCTTTATCTCCGTCCCGAGACTGCCCAGGGCATTTTCGTAAACTTCGCAAACATCCAGAGAACCACCAGAAGAAAGGTTCCCTTCGGTGTAGCACAGGTAGGTAAATCCTTCCGTAACGAAATCACACCGGGTAACTTCATTTTCCGTGTACGTGAGTTCGAACAGATGGAACTCGAATTCTTCTGTAAGCCCGGTACAGACCTCGAATGGTTTGACTACTGGAGAAGCTACTGCCGTGACTGGCTCTACTCTCTCGGTATGAAGGAGGAAAATCTCCGTCTCCGTGACCACAGTGCTGACGAGCTCTGCTTCTACTCAAAGGCAACCACGGACTTCGAATATCTCTTCCCCTTCGGCTGGGGCGAGCTCTGGGGCGTAGCCGACAGAACAGATTATGACCTTACCCAGCACAGCAACACATCAGGCAAAACTCTCGATTACTTCGATCCTACTACAAACGAAAGATATATTCCTTATGTTATCGAGCCCTCTCTCGGCGTAGAAAGACTTTTCCTGGCTGTTATGACCGAGGCTTATGACGAGGAAGTGGTAGACGCAGAAAAGAACGACACACGTGTAGTTCTTCACTTCCATCCCGCTCTCGCTCCCTATAAGGCTGCAGTTCTTCCTCTCTCAAAGAAGCTCAGCGAGGAGGCTACAGAAGTGTTCCACACTCTTCAGAAGAAGTTTATGTGTGAATTCGACGATACAGGCTCCATCGGTAAGAGATACCGTCGTCAGGACGAAATCGGTACTCCCTTCTGCATTACTTATGACTTCGAATCTGCAGAAGACGGCTGTGTAACTGTCCGTGACAGAGATACTATGCAGCAGGAAAGAGTTGCTATCAGCGACCTCGTGACATACATCGAAAAGAAGCTGGAATTTTAAAATTTAAACAAGATAAACCGCTGTGCAGAAAAGTACAGCGGTTTTTTATTCAACGATACTCCGTAAGCGCCTTAAAAGCATAGCCCTCTGCTCTTGCCTTATCGATTATCTCACCGAGTGCATCGGCATTATCCTTAGAAACACTGTGCAGAAGAATTATCGCTCCGGGATGAAGTCTCGACATAACCTTTTCCACAGCGTAGTCCTTACCTCTGACATTATCCGTATTCCAGTCATCGTAAGCCACTGACCAGAAAACGCTCATATATCCCATACCTTTCACCGCATCGAGAGCATTTTCCGTATATTCACCGGCGGGGAATCTGAAATATTTAGCCGCATAACCGAATTTTTCACGGAGATAATTTTCCGTTTCTTCTATTTCCTTTATCATCCTTTCACGGGAAATTTCAGCGAAGGACGGGTGTGTGGTGGAATGGTTCCCCACTATGTGCCCCTCTTTTATCATACGGGCGATCAGTTCTTTTTCTTTTTCGATGTGGTCAAGAGTGCAGAAGAAGGTGGCGGGAACCTGTTTTTCCTTCAATGTATCAAGAACACGTGCGGTGAGATTCTCATATTCATAACCGCAGTCGAAGGTAAGATACAGCACCTTCTCACTGCTTTTTCTGTCAAGAGTAACTGCGCCGTAGCGGTCAAAGGTATCCTGAAACTCCTCCACAGTAAAATGAGCTTTACCTCCTGATGCCGGTCCGTGAGAATGAGATAGCTTTTTATTCTTTACACCCTCAGGCGCTTTGGTTACAGGATAGGAAATCCTTTTAAGAGGAGCAAAGCCCGACAGAGTATCTGCATTTTTTTCTCCTGTAATTATCATTTCTGTCTCTTGTGTGATGTTTTCTTCATACAGAACGGTAGAAGAATTAATCTTCGGTGCCGCTTCGCTGCTTGAAGAGCTTTCCTGCTGACTCTGTGAGTTATCCTGTGACTGCGAAGACGACTGAAATTCGGAGGTAAGGTCATTATCCTCCATGGCACAGCCACATAAAGCAAAGCTGAAAACCGATATAACAATAAATATGATGCATTTTTTCATAAGTATTAACCCCCTATGTAAATACAGAAGGTAAAAGGACCAAGTTCTTTTGCAGCCTTGGCCCTTAACCCTCGGTCTCGTCTTTTATCTGAACATATATCCTATGTCGGAAACGAGACCTTCCACAGATTTCATCGCCTTGTTCATATTCTTTTTCACGCTGCGCTTCATTCCGCTGCCTTTAAATACACCCTTGGCGAAGGCAGCAGCTCCGCCTACAGCCATACCGATACCGATGCCTGTCATAAGACTGCTTTTTTTCATTTTATCCCTCTTCTTTAAATTTGTTATCATGTCTTTTTTAAGGACATTTATATTTTATCCCCCTGAAAAATTAATTATAATAAGAAAAAATTTCTTTCATTATTTATTTTTAAGGGAAAGTATGATATAATCTCAACAGAAAAAACTAAAGGAGCAGACTATGTCCGACATAAACATCGTTCTCGTCGAACCTCAGATTCCACAGAACACAGGTAATATCGCCCGTACCTGTGCCGCTACGGGTGCATCCCTGCATCTGGTAAAGCCTATGGGATTTACCGTAGACGATAAAAAGCTGAAAAGAGCAGGCCTTGACTACTGGCATATGCTCGACATAACCTACTACGAAGGCCTCGAGGATTTCTTCGAAAAAAATAAGGGCGGTAACTTCTTCTATCTCACCACCAAGGGCAGACATATTTTCACCGAGGTTTCTTTCCCGAAGAACACTTTTATTATTTTCGGCAGAGAGGATGCGGGACTTCCTGAGGAGCTTCTGAAAAAGAATGAGGAAACATCTCTGCGTATACCTATGGTAGATGATGCGAGAAGCCTTAATCTCTCAAATACCGCCGCTATAGTGACCTATGAAATTCTCCGTCAGTGGAATTATCCCGGTCTTTTATGTGAAGGTCAGCTGACGAAATTTAAATGGTAGGAGCTGCTTATGAATAAAAATTTCACTAAGGAAGATATAATAAAAAAGCACGAAACCAATGTAAAATCTGCCCTTACGGGGTTTTCACTGGCAGGTGTGCTCGGTATAATTTATGTGGTGCGCTATCTGATCACGGATAACTTCGACTTTCATTTCAGCCTCTCTCTGCCCGAAATGATGCTGAAGCTCGGCCACGGGGGAACGGTAAGCTCCGGTGCAGCCTGGGGAGTGACCGGTGCTTTCTTCGCTCTGTATATCGCTGTAACGGTTCTTGTGATGAAGAATCCCAAATACCTTAAACTCGCTCTCACCCTTTACGTCTTCGATTTTATCTGTCTTATCTTTTTTATGTTTGTAGTATTGAGGCAGTTTCCCGACTCCTTCTCAAACGACCTTTACATCGAGGTAATACTCCACATCTTCAATATTCTTTTCCTTTCCGTGGGTGTTTATTCTCACGGTAAGCTGAAAAAAATGTAAAAATATCCCACCGTCAGTCATCAGTGACCGAAACGGTGGGTTTCCTTTTTTATTTTACCTTTACCTTCACTATGTCCGAATAGCTGCCGTAAACTCTTTCGCCGTTTACGGTCTTATAGGCTCTTACTCTTACATAGTATTTTTTCTTTGATTTCAGACCTTTAAGGGTTACCTTGGTTTTACTGCCTTTTTTAACGGTAACCTTTTTAATGTTCATCATTTCCTTGTTTCTTGCACAGGCGGCCATATAACCGTCAGCACCCTTTATCTTACTCCAGCTTACGGTTATTTTTCCCTTGCCTGCCTTTACCTCGATCTCAGGTCGGGGCATCAGAGTGGTTACTTCCTTTTTACTGCTGTAGGAGCCCTTTCCGCTGCTGCTTACGGCTCTTACACGGAAATAATATTTTTTGTTTCCCGAAAGATTCTTTACGGTACAGGAATTCTTTTTCACCGTGGCTTCCGTAGTCCACTTTTTGCCGTCGGTGCTTATCTGTACTATGTATTCCTTCGCCACATCCATATCAGACCATCTGAGCTTTACGGAGGTTTCCTTAACGGAAACGGCTCTGAGGTTTTTGACCTTTCCGGGAAGGGTGTAAACCTTTACGGTGCTGTTTTCGGCTCTGTAGACATTTCCGTTTTCCGAAACATAGGCTCTTACGGCAAATTTATATTTTTTGCCTGCTGAAAGATCCTTTACGGTATAAGCTGTGCCCTTCACCGTTTTGATATCCTTGTAGCTGTCTGTTTTAGAATTATACATTCTGACTATATAACCGTCAGCACCCCTGACCTCTCCCCAGGTAAGCTTCACCGAGGTTTTACCCGCCTCTGCGTTGAGCTTAAGTTTAGGAAGATTAATTTTAAAGGAAAGAGTTTCACTTCCTCTGTAACCGTTCTTTTTGATTCCCTCTAAAATCATTTTTCCCGTTCCCGGGTATTTATTGTACATATAAGTGATCTTATAATGTACACCTGCTTCCAGAGATTTATCACCGAATTTTACCGTAAGGTCGGGTGTAATACTTTTTCCCGTATAGCTGAAAGTGTTTTTATAGCTGAAGGTACAGGAGGAAAGATTAACCGTATTTCTGTATCTGAAGCTGTTTACATAATCCTTCTTATGCTTTTCCACGAAATCGTCGCAGTCTGTGGAAAGATCGGGATCAGTAAAAAGATAGCCGTAATAAGTATCGCTTTTTGATTTCGCCACATTACACAGGTCAGCAGTATACCAGGTCCCGTCCACATAAACCTCGTTCCAGGCGTGATTTGCTTCCATGTTTACGGGTACGATGGCAGGAATTCCCGCCGCATTACATAAATCCTTGAAGGCGTTGGCGTAGCCACCGCAGACAGTATATCCTACATTAAGTGCATATCTCGGATCATTGGTATAGCCTGTGAAAATCATATATTTCGCGTTATTATCGAGCCACTCGAGAAAGAACTGTACCATCTCCATATTACTGTTACATTCCTTCTGAGCCTGATTTACCAAGGACATAAGCTTATCATCGTATTTTTTACCGTGTTCGTCCTGCTCGCTTCCGTTGAGAAAGATATTGAAGTTGGCACTGAAATATTCTCCGCCCTTATAGGAAGTGACACTCATAGTCATTTTATTGTAACGGCTCCACTCCGTGAAGAAGTTTCCGAATTTTTTCTTGACCAGAGAGAGCTTTTCGAAAAAAGTCTCGAAGTCACTGCCGTAGGGCTTATGGGTGAAGAAGAACTTAAGGTTTACCCTGCAGTAATCCTCGATAGGCTCTGACATCAGATTTTCGGCAATAGTGCTTATTACCTCGTACATTTTTTCTTCGGAAGCATCCCAGCTTTCATATTCGAGATATACCACTCCGCTTTCCGTTTTTACATAGGAGTCGGAATACATGGAAATTCTGCTTTTTACCTCGCTGACGGACATAGCGGCCTGAGTATCAAAGGTCAGACACAGACCGAAAATCACCAGAGTAAAAAGGGTCAGTATAATACTTTTTACTTTTTTCATTTCTTCACTTCCTTCCACTTTCAGTTACCTTGATTTAATATATTCCTTGCTTATTCTGCAGTGTGCGCTTGTTTTACGGTGCATTCAGCGTTTGGCCTTTTACGGTCAATGCATATAAGTCTTATGTGGCGGTGAGTCGCTTAATATTTCCGAAAATCTATCCCGCGATTGCGAAATGCACATACCGAATTTCTATTCTATCTCCATTCCCGCATATGCATTAAGCTCTGTACCGGCGATGTTACCGCTCAGATACTCATAATAGCCCTGTGCTCCCACCATTGCCGCATTGTCTCCGCAGAGTGAAAGCTCCGGAAGGTAAAGCTTCCAGCCGTTTCGCTTACACATAGCCTCTATGTCAGCTCTGAGGACAGAATTAGCCGAAACACCGCCTGCCATAACGAGGGTCTTATGGCCGAAATCCTTCATCGCCTTTTCCGTATTTTTACACAGACAGGAGCTGACACTCTTCATAAATGAAGCGCCCAAGTCCTTCTCGTTTATTTTCTCGCCCTTCTGCTTGGCATTGTGAATTATGTTTATGACTGAGGTTTTAAGTCCCGAGAAGCTGAAATCGTAAGGCGCATTCTCTACCTTGGGTGTAGGGAATTTATATGCCGTGCTGTCTCCGTCCTTAGCCAGTCTGTCAAGATTAAGACCGCCCGGATAGGGTATACCCATGGTTCTCGCTGCCTTATCCAGAGCCTCGCCCGCAGCGTCATCTCTTGTTCTGCCGATGACGTTAAACTCCGTGTAGTCCTTAACCTCTGCCATAAGAGTGTTACCTCCGCTTACGACAAGACAGAAGAAGGGGGGCTTCAGCTCCTTATGTGTGATGTAGTTGGCGGCGATGTGTGAGCGCAGATGATGGACAGGCACCAGCGGGATATTCCTCGAATAAGAAAGGCTTTTAGCATAGTTTACACCTACCAGAAGCGCTCCTATAAGCCCGGGTGCATAGGTAACTGCTATGGCATCGATGTCAGAGAGCTCACATTCTGCATCCTTGAGAGCCTTCTCAGTAACGGAGGAGATAGCCTCAGCGTGTCTGCGTGATGCTATTTCAGGCACCACGCCGCCGTAGATTTTATGTTCAGCCACCTGTGAAGCGACCACATTGGAAAGTACGGCTCTGCCGTCTTCCACCACACTTGCGGCGGTTTCATCACAGGAGGATTCTATCGCTAAAATTTTCATATTATCATTCCTATTTAAGATTTTTAGTCATTATAAGTGCATTTTCAGTGGGAGAAGAGTAAAAATTTTTTCTTTCTCCTACCCTTATATAGCCTTCGCTTTCGTAAAGAGCGATAGCTGCACTGTTGCTTACTCTTACCTCGAGACTGATGAAGGAGCATTTCCTTTCCTCAGCCTTCTTTTCTGCATAGCGCAGTAAGAGTCTGCCGATACCCTTTCTTCTGCTTGCCCTGCTTACGGCTATATTAGCTATATAACATTCATCCAGTACACAGTGCATGCCCATATACCCTGTCAGTTGACCGTCGATTTTGGCAGTAAAGAAAACCGCATTTTCATTTGAAAGCTCTTCCTCGAGTCCTTTTTCTGTCCAGGGTGAAGAAAAGCATTCTCTTTCGAGCTCTGCGATAAAGGGTATATCTTCTTTTGTCATACCTTCGAGCAGTATTCCCATCTGATTTCTCTTTCCCGTCTGAAATTTTACATATCTTTCTATTATATATAATACCTTTTTTTTATGTAAAAGTAAATATCAAATATTGCTAATTTATTACTATTTTGTTTATATAATGACTTAAGAGGAATAAAATCTTTTATATTTCTTTTTTGTAATTAAAAGCTCTTTATGATGATATATAATTACTCTGTACCTATAAAAAGGAGGTAAAAATTATGAAAAAACTTTTAGCAATTACACTTTCTGTCTTATGCGCTTTCTCCTGTTTCGCATTTTCTTCTTCTGCAGCAGGTGAAGGAGGACTTATCGGTGAAATTTCGAGCGACTTTTTCGAACGGCTTTTCGGTGTCGAGATTGAGGAGGACACATCCATCGGCTACGGTGTTATCTATAACATCGATCCTCTCGACGGTGTGAGCGTGGTTTACAAGCCGTCTCCTTCCATAAGCTTCGAAAATCCCGGTACATATACCATCACCGAGGATACGCCCCTTGCCATCGACGATGAATTCCTCTGCTGGAAGGACAGCAAAGGAAAACGCTATGATGCAGGTGATAAAATCTACGTCGACGGCACGATTACTCTTTATGCTGTGTGGATAGAAAAGCAGGACAATGATGTCAGAGTAGCCAGAATCATAAAAACTACCGTAGAGGCTCTCAGAAGAATAGTGGGAAAATTCCTCGGCTTTTATCGGATTGTAGTAGAGTTTAACGAAAACTACGTACCCAAGGATCCCAATGCTCCCAAATATTACGATCTTCTTCTTAACGGAATCTATTATGTGGACGATAATTTCACAGAGCATGCCGGTAATGAAAGAGCCACCTTCTACATAGACACTTACACGATCCGTAAGGAAACCGGGCTCAAGCGTATCGACACAGTAAATCCCGATGCTATGAAGACAGGTGCTACCGCTTATCTCTGCACAGGCTGGGACGAGGTTTACGAAAGACCTGAAAACATATCGGAAACCTATACCTTATCTTACCGTTTTGCTGAGATTTACGGCCCCGAAGGTGAGGATGTGCTTATCGTAGATACCGTTCTTCCCGACGGAAAGGATATCGTTTCCGAATATTTCAACGAAGCATTAAAGGATAAAGAGGACATCAAAAATGTTTATCTGGTAGTCACGGTAAACGATTCTGTTTATTCTTCCTATACTCCCGATAACGGACTTGCCTATGATGAATGCTGTAATCCGATTTCCTGTGTTTTTACTTTAAGTAAATAAGAAATTTAAAAGACCGTTGTAAAAGCGAGAACGCTGATACAACGGTCTTATTTTTATTCTATGCTGGAAAAGATATCGTCGCAATCTTCTTCTCCGTACTCATAGTCTTCCTCGAGTTCTTCCTCGAAAAATTCAAACTCATCGTCCTTTCTTTTTCTGAGGACGAAGGCGAAAAGAAGAATAATGGCGAGGGAAATCACTGCCGAAGCAGCCATTATGATAACATAATTATCTGTAAGGAAGCTGATGATACGGCCTCTGTCTGCATAGGTGAGATAAACTACACCCTTACAGTCATCACGGGAAACGAGAGTACGGCCTGTATCTCTTTCCGTTACATAGAGAACCTCACCGTCCTCTTTGGTTATGCTGTCAGTGCGTTTTCCCAGCTCGAAGGTTTTATTGGCGTAATCCACATAGACGAAGAGCTCTTCCTCGCCTGCATATTTTTTCTCGGTTATGATAAGAGTATCCTTAGCGATGCCTAAATCACTGTAATCCTTATATGTGGTAAAAACGTAATACTTTTCAGCCACGGGCTTACCTGTGTTTACCGCTACGACGGTTTTAAGCAGAGTAGCGAAAACGCCTGTGCTGATTACTGCTATGAGGACAATGCCGAGAATAAGATTAGAAAAGATTCTTTTGAAGTTCAGACCGGGCTTTTCCTCAGCCTCCTCCTGAAGGTCATTTAACATTTCATTTTCTTTTATCCATTCAGGCGTATAATTTTCCGGAAATTCGAACTCATCTTCCTCTTCGGCTTCCTCTGAGGGATACTGTGCAGGCTCTTCTGAGGAAGCTGCCTCCTCCTGCTGTATCGGTTCCTCACTCACCTCTTCCGCGGACGGCTCTGTGAAATCCTCACCGATCTGCTCCGAAGCTTCCTGTGTAATCTGTTCTGTCACCTTTTCGGAAATTACAGGCTCCTCCTGTGCAGCCTCTTCTTCGGAAACCGGTTCCTCTTCGGGAGTCGTCTTCTCTTCAGAAGTAGCTTCTGCGGCGAGTTTTTTCGCGGCCTTTTCTTTTCTTCTGAGTCTCTTTTTTTCTTTTCTCGACAGCTTCTTTTCTGCGGGGGACTCCTCATCCTCATCAGACATAATCTTCATATATTCGTCGAAAAGCTCATCACGGCTGGATTTTTCTTCTTCAGACAGTGTGTTTTCCGACTCTGAAGGTGAGTCATCAGCTGCGATTTCATATTCCTTCTTTACAGGCTCGGGAGTAATTACCGTCATCTGAGGCTTGGCTTTTACGGGCTCTGCCCGGGTCTGAACGGTAAATCTGGCTATGAAGTCGCTGACGCTGTCGGTAATTTCTTTGGCCTGCTTTTCCTGCGGCGGAAGCTCCTGATGAAATTCATCGGGAACCTGTGCGGCGAAAGATGAAAAGCTGTCTTCTCCTTTTTCGAGTAAAGAAGTTCCTTTTTTTATGGCCTTTTCGGCTGCCATGGTTTTATCGAAAATACTGTTAAGTTCATCCAGGCTTTTAGGTCTGTAGCCTGCCATTCCATCACTTCCTTTTCTTAAAAATTCCCTTTATCAGTAAGCGTTATTTTCCAGTATAACCTCTATCATATCATTGATGCTTTTGAGGTTTTTCATAATGGTGGTATTATCGGTTCTCAGCTCTACGGATTTCTCCATAGCCTGACGGACGATGCCTTTCGATTTTTCATGAGCCGCTTCGATGATTTCGTTAGCTCTTTTGTCGGCATCGACCTTAATTTTTGCCACAGTTTTGCTCAGCTCCTCGAATACTTTTTCGATAACCTCGCTGTGGTTGTTTTCTTCGATAGTAAAATATACGCCCAGCTCCTGCATATCTTTTTTAAGCTGCTCGAATTTTTTCTCGTTTTCCTCGCCCCAGGCGATAGCGTTGGCGTATTCCTGCTGTATCATAGCTATATATTTATCTACTTCTTCAATACTGTAGCCGTTTGCTTCGGTAGTGAAATTAACTGCTGACATAGTTTTTACTCCTTCGTTTTTACTTAATCTTATTCAGCATTAATTATACCTTATCAAAAAGCAAATTTCAACACCGTTTACATAATATTTATATTAAAATTTTATTCTACTGTCACGCTTTTTGCGAGATTTTTCGGTTTATCGATGTCACAGCCTCTTTTAAGGGCAGTATAATAGCTGAGAAGCTGCAGTACCACCGCCTGTAAAAGACAGGAAAATTCATCGGCAGTGTCGGGCAGAAAGAAAACATTATCTTCGTCGGTAAGCTCCGAGGCTCTTTTTTTCTCGGAGAGAATCAGCACCTGAGCACCTCTCGCCTTAACCTCTTTTATGTTGGCGAAGGTTTTCGGGAAAAATCTTTCCTCGCAGCATAGCGCTACCACGGGAGTGCCCTTTTCCATCAGTGAAATGGTGCCGTGTTTAAGCTCGCCTGCAGGATATGCTCCTGTATTGATATAGCTTATTTCCTTCATCTTAAGGCTTCCCTCCATGGCTGCAGCGTAATCACTTCCTCTTCCTATGAACCATCCCTCATCCTTTCCGTCGAAAAGGGAGCTCAAATGCTCGATCCTGTCTCTTACGTCGATTATTCCCTGAACCTTATCGGGAAGAAGTCTGAGCTCTGCGAGAAGTCTGTCCCGTTCATTACGTTTTATCTGCCATCTTTCGTGAGCGAAGCAAATAGCGAACATATAGAGAGAAACCAGCTGTGCCGTGTAGGCTTTAGTGGTTGCGACAGCTATTTCCGGACCTGCCTGGGTGTAAATAACACTGTCGCTTTCTCTCGCGATGGAGCTGCCCCGGACATTAATAACCGAAAGCGTCTTCGCTTTTTTCTCCTTTGCTTTGAGAAGAGCCGCCAGAGTATCTGCAGTTTCTCCGCTCTGACTGATGAAAATGCACAGTGTTTTATCGTCGAGAGGAACATTTCCGTAACGGAACTCGGATGCTGTTTCGGCTATACAGGTTATGTTTCCGATTTTTTCCGTTAATATTTTACCTGCCAGAGCCGCATGATAGGCAGAGCCGCATCCCACCAGACATATTTTCTGCAGAGCGAAAAAGCTGTGTCTGAGCTCCTTCAGCTCAGGCAGCAGTTCATCACCGACGATAAGAGAGTCTATAGTTTCTTTCAGCACCTGAGGCTGCTCGAAAATTTCTTTAAGCATAAAATGAGGGAAATTACCCTTATCCACGGACTGCTCGGGAAGATTCATTCTTTCGGATTTTTTCTCCGTCCTTTTGCCGTAGGAAAAAAATTCTATTCCTTTACGGTTAATTAATGCTGTTTCTCCCTCGTCGAGAGTAAAAACATCTCTCGTATAAGGCAGAAGAGCCACCGTATCCGAAGAGAAGAAGGCACCGTGAACACCTTTTCCGCAGAGAAGGGGGCTTGACTTACGGGTACCGCAAATGACATCGGGAAAATCTCTGCAGAGAATACACAGAGCATAGGAGCCTTCCAGCACCCCGCGACATTTTTCTATGGCTGAAAGCACATCTCCGTCGTAATATTTTTCTAAAAGGTTGGCGACTACCTCTGTATCGGTACCGCTTTTAAAGGTGAAGCCTTCACTGAGAAGCTCCTTTTTAAGAGAAAGATAATTTTCGATTATACCGTTATGGACTATGGTGAAAAGCCCCGTCATACTGCTGTGGGGATGAGAGTTGATGTCATCGGGCTCACCGTGTGTGGCCCACCGTGTGTGACCTATACCGCACCCGGCAGTTAAATCTATACCCGTCAGCTTATTTTTCAAATCCTTGATTCTGCCCGAGGTTTTCACGGTTATCACCTCCGACCCTTCCATAACTGCCACGCCTGAAGAATCATATCCTCTGTATTCCAGATGCTCCAGTCCTCTTATAAGATAAGGAACGGCTCTGTTTTTTCCCACATAGCCTATTATTCCGCACATAAAAAATCTCCTTTCGGTAAAAATCCTTTTACTTTTTATTATTTTATGTTATAATAGGCTCAAATATTGATTAAGTTTATTTTTACGGAGTGAATTATGGAATATTTTTTATGTGTCCTTCTTTTATCGGTTTCAGCCTTTACCGTGGCTGAAATAAAAGCGAGCAGAGGTAATGCCGAAGGGGAAAAGGATTATCTCCTGATTTTAGGCTGCAGAGTGAGAGGTAACGAGGCTGAAGAAACTCTGCGTTTGCGTGCGGAAAAAGCGGCAGAGTACCTCAAGGAACATCCGCAGACCGTGGCTGTCGCCTGCGGGGGTATCGTTCACGACGATCAGAATATCAGTGAGGCACAAGCCATCGAAGAAATTCTTCTCTCAGCCGGTATAGAAAAAGACAGAATAATAAGAGAAGATAAATCCACAACTACTGTGGAAAACTTTAAAAACGCTAAAAAAATAATCGGAGACGGAAAAAACAGTCTTGCACTTCTTTCCAGCGATTTCCATCTGATGAGGGCACAGCTTATCGCGAAGAAGGCGGGACTTCACTGTCAGACAGTAGCTGCTCCTTCACCCAAAAAAGAAAAAGCAAAAAATTACATCAGAGAGCTTTTCGCTCTCATCATCTTCATAATAGGAGGAAAGTAAAATGGCAAAGGTACATATGCAGGCCTATAAGGTAAGCGAAATAATTTTCAATAATAAGGTAAACGGCAAGGTACAGCTCAAGCTCAGCAATAAGGTTTCCCATAACGTAAAGTACAGCAGTAACGGCACCTGTGAAGCTGTTATGACAGTGGAAGCCTACGACAAGGAGCATAAGGATGTTCTTAACATAAAGGCTACGGTACACGGAGTATTTACCATAGACAGAGAAACAGAAAAGGAATTCATCCACGTGGAAACCTTTAAGGAGCTTTTCCCCTTTGCAAAGGCTCTTGTTGCTACAGTATCAACCAATGCGGGCGTGCCTCCCATTATGCTTAAAAATGTAGACATAGAAAAGCAGGAAATCTACCGATTCGAAATGAACAATAATGATGAATGAGGTGTAATGAATGTCAGAGCTTCTTAATCAGCTTAAGGATGATGAGCTGGATTTTACCGTAAGGTTTACCGATACGGACGGCATAAGCGGAGTATATGAATTTCTCGACATAGTCCTTTATAAGGGAAATGAGTATGTCATCGCAGAGCCTGAAGACGGTGACGGCTATGTGGATATTTTCCGTATAATACTCACCGACGGAAAAGAGGAATATGAACGAGAAACCGATGATATTGCTCTGGAAGAAATTTTCGGAATTTTCAGAAAAAAGAATGAGGACGAATTTGATTTTGAGTAATCCTTTTTTGTTTTATGTTTTCGTGTATAACAGGTAATATACCGTCAATAATAAGCATAAGGTTATACCGAGAGAAGAGAAATAAAATTTCTCTCAGTTAAACATAAACATGACAAAAGGAGAATTCTCTATGAAAAAATTTTTAGTCCTTGCAGTCGTTTCACTGCTTATTCTTTCCGTTTTCGTTGCCTGCGGCGGAAATATGAAGGATGATATGACCACTATGATGGATGACATGACCTCCATGATGGATAATCTCACCAGCGAGGGCAGAGGCGAGGTCACCGAGGATGAAACCACCGAGGAGCTTACCGAAGAAGACCTTACCGATGAGCTGACTACCGACGAAACCACAGACAGACTCGAGGAAGACATCACTGAGGCTGAAAGCAAGGCAAGAAATATCGCTGACGATATAATCGGATAAGGAAAAAGAGCTGTTACCGTGAAAAGTAACAGCTCTTTCTGTTTACAGCTTTTTATGCGTCCTTTTTCTTCTGAAAGCGGGAGAAAACCTTATCCATAAGATTGTCAACGATGGGGAAAAGGAGCTTTGCGATAAGTATACCGATGAGAGCATAGATAATACCTACAAATGCAGCGCCGATAACATCGGAGCAGTAATGCACCTGTACATAAATTCTCGAGAAGCCCATAACTGCTGCAAATACCGTTACGGGAATACCGATTTTTCTGTTATACCATAAAACTGCTATAGCAGCGGCGAAAGCAGATGAGGTGTGGCCTGAGGGGAAGGAGAAGCTGGTAAGCTTATCTACGAGACCGGGATAAACATAGGTCGATGTCCATTTCGCTGCCATTTCGGGATTCTGCTCGGTCATAAGCTTGATTTTCTCGACCATTACATCGAACTTACCGAGTCTGCCTGCCTGCTCGAAGGCTGCTTTATCGGCCAAAAGACCTTCAAGGTCGAAAATATAGAAGGGTCTTACTCTTTCGAGGATTTCCTTGAGCACCAGATTATTTACTATAACCATAACCACCAGCGCTGCAAGAACGGTGAAGCCTATCTTGCGGTATTTCTTCGTAAGTAAAAATACCAATCCCATAGCGATAAATATGATGCCTTCGTCACCGAGGGTAGTGATAATGACCATAACAGCCGAAAGGAAAGAGTTCTGTATACCCTGTACCCATTCGAACACGCTCAGGTCAAAACCTAAAAATGAATTGAAAAGTGCGTCCATTTCATTTCCTTCTTTCTTTGTGATATTTATATTCAGCCTGCGGCTTAATACCTTCTTTAAACTGTTTTATGCTTTATGTCGAAGCTTCCCCTGTTCGTAGTGATGACACTGTACTGCCCACATGCAAGAGAGCCGGGATTAAGGTGAAAAATACCGCTTACTCCGTCATTATATGTATTCTGCACATGAGTATGACCGTAAAGGGCGATATTTCCTCTTACAGCCCTGACGTGCTCCGTCAGATCAGTAAGCCATCTTTTCACACTGAATTCGTGTCCGTGACAGGCCACAAAGGTGAGACCGTCGATATATTTGTAGGCTACGGTATCTCTCGTGCTGTGATAGTCACAGTTTCCCTTTACCATTATGAATTTAATATGCGGATGTGCCTGTGCCATATCCTCTGCTTCGGTTATTCCGTCACCTAAAAAGAAGCAGTAATCCGCATCCTTTTCCTCTTCGAGCATATGACGGACCTTTGTCCTGCAGCCGTGAGAGTCAGAATACACTATTATTTTCATTCATAAAGCTCCCTTACTCTGCATAAATTTTAGTGATATACATTTTAACATAAGTAAGGTGATTTTTCAATGGATAATGAAACAAAACTTTCTTCCGAGCAGATTAACTCCATTAAAGATGCTCTTTCGGACAAAAAAGATCCGAAGGATATAGAGCAGATAATGGAAAAGCATCTCAATGAGAATCAGCGTCAGGCAGTTAAAAGCTTTCTTTCCGACGAAAACAAGCTGAAATCCCTTCTGAATTCACCCTTCGCGAAGGCTTTTATGGAAAAGTACGGCGGCAAGACCAAGGAGTAAGCTATGGATTTAAGCTCATTGAATATGGAAAATATAGAAAACATTCTCTCCTCAATGAGCAGTGAGGATATGGAAATGCTGTCGGGAATGGCACAGAGCCTTTTTTCCTCTATGTCGCAGAAGGAGGAAAAAGAGGAATCCGCTTCTTCACCTCCTCCGAAGAAGGATAACCCTTTTTCTTCCTTTAATATAGACCTGGAAACTCTGTCGGGAATAATGTCGATTATGGAAAAGCTGCAGAACCGTCCTGCAGATCCGAGATGTAATCTGCTTCTTTCCTTAAAGCCTATGCTGAGTAAGCATAGACAGGGAAAAATAGACGAGGCTGTAAAAATTATGTCTCTGTTATCTCTTATACCTTTGTTTGACGAACTGAGAGGTGAGGGGAACGGATAAATTTTTCTTTCCCGTAAAGCCTCTGAAGGATTTTATGGATGCTGACGGTGACACGGCTCTGATTCTTTTACTCATACTTATCATATTAAAAGAAAACGGCGATGCTTTTCTTATTCTCGCTTTACTCTACATTCTTACTTGACAAATCACAAGTAATCTAATATCATTATATATTACAGCAAGGTTCCCTGACATAAAGTGTGAGCGGTTCCGTTAATTTATCAAAATACAGGAGGCAGAAAAATGGATTATACTTTTATCCCCAGAGGGGTATGTGCCAGAAAGATAACCTTTGACATAGAAGGTAACACCGTAAGAAATGTCCGCTTTTCAGGCGGCTGCTCGGGTAATACCCAGGGACTTGCCAAGCTGGCAGAGGGTATGGATGCCGATGAGCTTATAGAAAGACTTTCAGGTATCCGATGCGGCTTCAAGGGTACATCCTGTCCCGATCAGCTGGCGAAGGCTGTGGCAGAAGCAAAAAACAGATAAGAAATAAATAAACCATCGTATCAGCCGTGAGACTTTTACGATGGTTTGTATTTTTTTCAGCTCTCACGGAGGCTTGTCTGCCCGTGGAGCTCTCTCGCCTTTTCCGTAAGTATTTTCATCTCTTCTTTAGTATAAGCGGAAAGGCCGTCTCCGATAAGACCTCCGCTGTCCTTGAACTGCTGGAGGAAGAAGGGGATATCTCCCTTTAAAAGACGGGCGATTTCCGTAATATCCTCAGCTGTGTGAAGCTCCTTTACTACGGTAGTGCGGAATTCACAGGGAACTTTACCTTCCTTGAGAATAGCAATACTTTCCGCTATCCTGTCTGTATCTATGTCTTTTCCGACAGTGAGAGGGTATTTTTCGGGAGTGTTTTTCACATCCATAGCCACATAATCGCAGAGCCCTTCGCTTATAATCTCTCTTAAAAGCTCAGGCTTATAGCCGTTGGTATCCAGCTTCACCGCATAGCCCATATCCTTTATCCTTTTAAGAAATGCCTTCAGATCCTTCTGTAATGTAGGCTCTCCCCCTGTAACGCATACACCGTCTAAAATACCTTGCCTTTTTTCGAGGAAAGCGAAAATCTCTTCTTCGTCGATGAATTCTTCTGCCTTCTCCGTAACCAGCAGAGCATTATGACAGAAGGGACAGAGAAAATTACAACCGTAGCAGAATATGATGCAGGCTGTTTTACCGGGAAAATCGAGGAGGGTAAGTTTCTGTATTCCTGAAATGAGCATAGGTTATCTCCTTAACATCTTTACTGCCTTTATCTTGGCTTTTTTAGCCGTAGGCATAAGCTTGGCGTAGGAATAGTATTTCATCTTATTTCCCACTAAAACATATTCACCGATAAATTCGTGATAGTCGGCAGAGAAGCTCTTTTTAAAATCATAAATACCCTTGAAATTATCCTGAGGCTCCAAAGCACCGAGAGTGCCGTCCTCCTGTAATTCGGGAGTTTTGACTATAACATAGCCCAAATCGTGAATATCACAGCCTCTGTTCACGCTTTCACACAGACGAAGATAGTTAAGATAATGACTTGAACGGGTGTTATTACGGATAACATTTCTCGTACCGCCGAAAAGACAGCTGCCCATTCCCGCATAGTAAATGGAGAGACCGCCTGCCACACAGATACGGCCCTCGGAGGTGAATTCCTCTGCCTCTGCCATTCTCTTTTCGAAATGCTCTGTCTGCTTGTCCACGCTCTGAATGGTTTCATTCAGCTGACGCGCCTTCTTTTCGTGAGCGGTTCCGAGCTCTTTCAGAGCCTGTTCTTTTTTAGCTAAACGCTCAGCCTGTAATTTTCTGTCAATTTCCTTATCGTAGTAAACGAGCTTAAGATCGCTGCTATCCCTGAATTCTCTTAAAAGCTTGGTACAGTAGTCACCGTTTCTTTCCACGAAATTATCTCTTTCGCTGGTGTCGCGCATAACATCCATAAAGTCGTCCATTATCGACGGATCCTTTTCCACATCCTCATAGGTGAAGCTCTTAGCCACGAGGCCTCTCTGCTCACCTATTCTGATGCTGTAGCGTACACCCTTGTCGCATTTTTTAAGGATTTTTTCAGCTGAAAGCCTTTCTCCCTCTGCTGTCTTAAGAGGTACAAAAAGCTGTACAGGCTGTTTGTAGGTGTAGTTTTCGATGGAAGGGTTAAGCTCATAACCAAGGTCACAGAGAACCCTGTGCATTTCGTGGCCCTTGACCTGATCCTCACCGTTAATACGAAGGGAGACAGGCGGATCCATAATAAAGCAGGTGATTCCGTTTTTCTTGATTTCTTCCTTAATAAAAGCAGTAAATGCCTTTAAAAGCTCTGTGTTTTCGTAATCACAGACAGCACCGCCGGATGCATACCAGATTTTACCTGCTACGGGTAAGCTTCTTTCCATAACAAGTACGGCTAAAACAATTTTTTCACCCTCATAGCCACAGTAATATCTGCATTTCCAGGTGGTCTTTACATTCTGCCAGGCGGAACACTGGATGTACTGGCCGCCTGATGCACAGATAAATTCATCATATTTCTTCAGGTCTGTTTCGATTTTAAAAGTGTACATTTTCAAACCTCTTTTCTTTAGTAGGGTGATTTGTCGGATTCGGCTGCCCTCGCCTTAAGAGCCTTAAGAACCTCGGCTCTTTCGCTGAAGGGAAGCTTTTTACCCTCCACCTTCATATATTCCTCGTGTCCTTTACCGGCTAAAATAACTATATCACCGGGAAGGGCATTTTTTACTGCATAATTTACTGCTTCGGCTCTGTCGGGAATTATAACATATTTTCCTCCCGCCTTTTCACAGTATGAGGCGATTTCCTCACATATTTTCATCGGATCCTCATAATCCGGATCGTCACTCGTTATAACGGTCAGATCGCTTAAAGCACCCGACACAGTACCGAGCTCCTCTCTTCGGCATTCGGTTCTTCCGCCTACAGAGCCGAAAAGAGTGATAACACGGTTATGCTCATAAGCTCTCGCCGTGTCGATAATACTCTTAAGGCTGACACCGTTATGGGCATAGTCGATGATTACGGTAATGTCTTCACATTCACGGACAGTTTCGCATCTTCCCTTGACGAATACCGAGGAAAGAGCCTCTGCCGCGGTCTCATCGGAAACACCGTATTCTTCTGCTATGGCGAGAGCGATGAGAGAGTTATGGCAGTTTATTTCAGCGGGCAGACCTACGGTAAAGTGCTTGTTCTTACCCTTGGCGCACACATCGAAGGCCATAGAAAGGATGTTTCCGTTTTTTAGCTTTTCACATCTGCCTAAAATATAATCAGCCTTTTCGTCGTAGCCGTAAGTGATTATTTCACCTGCAGAGCATTCCTTTATCTTTTCACTGAAGGGGTCATCTGTGTTTACTATTGTCTTTTTACATAAGGGGAAAAGCTGTGTTTTCCAGTAGGCATACTCTTCGAAGCTTTCATGCTCATTGGTGCCGATATGGTCGGGATAAAGATTAGTGAAAACACCGTATGCAAATTCAGTTCCGTCGGTACGGTGACTCTTCAGACCTAAAGAAGAAACCTCGATAGCTGCCGCCTTGCAGCCACCGTCAGCCATCATTCGCAGCATTTTCTGCAGTTCGTAGCTTTCGGGTGTGGTATTAACCGTAGGAAGCACCGTATCACCGTAAGAAGCACCTACGGTACCGATAATTCCCGTCATTATCCCCGCCTTGTCGAGAACGAATTTTATAAGATGAGCCACGGTGGTTTTACCCTTGGTACCCGTGATGCCGATAACATCTATTTCCCTCGAGGGATTACGGAAAAAGTTACAGCTCATTACGGCCAAAGCCGCACGGGTGTTTTCTGTTTTAATTATGAGGGCATCTTCCGGAAGGAAAACATCTTTTTCACAGATAAAAACTCTGCTTCCTTTTTCGTAGGCGCTTTCCGCATATTTATGTCCGTCAGCGAAGGCGCCTGTCAGGCAAACGAAAATAATATCTTCACCTGCCTTACGGGAGTCGTAGGCTATATCCTTTATTTCTGCGTCGGAAAAACCGTCACAGGTAAAGTCGAGTCCCTTTAAAATTTCACTAAGCTTCATTACTGTAACCCCAATTCTTTGAGTCTTTTGACTTCCGCTCTTTCAGCGAGATATTTCGCACGTCTTTCATGTCTGCCCTTACCGCCGATTATACCTACACGGCGGAAGGCCTCGATGAACATAGCCGCCAAAGCACCGCCTGAGCCGAGCATAAGGTCGATCATCGTATCAGTAAGACCGTAGGCTCCGTCTGCCTGTCCGTGCTGCATAACGAAGCCGTAAAGCCTGTCCATGGTAAATTCGTAAAATTCCCAGCCTACTATAACGAAAAGAGCACCGCCCAGAGCGAAGATGGCCTTGACGGAGATTTTGGCGGGAGTTTTTTCTCCCTGCATAATTTCGATAAGCGCGAAGGCTCCCGTACAGGCAAGATAGCCTGCGAAAATATGCTCGGGAATGTCTATACCTGTAAAATCCGTCCTGGTGTTAAGAGTAGTACCCACCACACAGCCGAAGCAGGTAAAAACATTCAGCATCGTCTGTAAATAAGCAGGATATTTCGTTATAAAGGATTTTCCGCCGAAAAGCTGGAACATATCCCAGAGATGGGTAAAGATAATAGCGAAGGTAGCCTGAATAAATTCGGAGGTATAGCCGTTAAGCATACCCCACACACCCCAGACGAAGAGAAGTCCTCTGCATACCCACCAGGTAATCTGATGTCCTTTGGAAAGAGGAGGGATAGAACGTAATTTTTTCATTATATGAATCCTTTCGATGTTGATGTTATGGCGATTTATTATTATAACACAGATTAAAGCCTTTTACCATATTTTTAACCTGTTTTACCTGTAAGAAATGTAAATTTTTTTATAATTGCATTATTATTAACATTTTTCATTGACAAGACAAATTTTTTATTTTATTATCAAATTACATAAAAATATCAGCAAAACGGAGGAAACAAAATGGAACAGGCAGTTAGCATCATAAAAGAAATACCTTCCATATTCAATCAGTTTTTAGCAATTCTGAATACATTTATGGAAATGATTCTTTCCGTACTTTTAGCCTTCGGTGTTATTTCAGGCCCCGCCACAGACGATCCCATCACATTGAAGGATGCAGAAAATGTAAATCTTGCCGTAGTAGCCTTATCTGATACTCACATCAGACCCACAGGTATAAGCCCCTATAATTTCGAATGCGGTCTCAGTGACATAGAAAATTCAGATATTGACTTCGATGCACTTCTCATAGCAGGTGACCTTTCCGAGCTGGGTGACGATGTCTCTTATGAGCTTATGTGGGATTCTCTCGATAAGACAGAGATTAAAAATATCCTTCTCGCCACAGGTAACCACGATGTACGTGTCGTTTACGACCTCAGAACAGAGCAGATAATCGATAAGACAAACGGATTTTTGGGAACAGAAATCGACAAACCCTACTATTCCTATGACATCAACGGTTACACCTTCATAGTTATGGGTTCGGACAGTCAGCTTTTCGAAAAGGCAGTCATCTCCGATGAACAGCTCGCCTTTATCGATGCTGAACTCGAAAGAGCCACTAAAGACGGCAAGCCTGCCTTCGTAGTATGTCATCAGCCCTTAGAAAATACTCACGGTCTTCCCGAAGTATGGGCAAACGGCGGTATCGGCGAACAGTCTGAACAGATAAGAGAAATTCTCATTAAATATAAGAACGTTTTCTTCCTTAACGGACATCTTCACGACGGAGTTTATGAAAACAGTCTGGAGGTTCTCAGCGAGAAAAACGGAGTTTATTCGGTAAATCTTCCTGCCTACGGTAAAGTAAACGACTACGGTGATTTCCTTCAGCCCGGTCTCGGTACATATTTCGAGGTTTACGATGATGAAGTGATTTTCACCGCCAGAGATTTCAGAAACGGTAAAGCCCTCGAAGGCTGCAGTAAAAGCTTTTCACTTGTAAAATAAAAAAAGCACTCCTTCATCACACGGTGAGGGAGTTTTTGAAAGGTAATAAAATGACGGATAATTTACGCCACGCGATCAGTATTCTTAAGGGCAACGGTAAAAAGCTGGTTCTCACAGACGGCAAGTCAGTTTTCACATCGAATGTAAGAGGAGTATTTTCTCTGCTTGACCTTATTGAGAAAAAGGAATATAATCTAAATGACTTTTCCGCCGCCGACAAGGTTATAGGCAGAGGTGCGGCGCTTCTTTATGTGAAAATGAAAATCCGCGAGGTACACGGTAGTGTTATGAGTGAAAAGGCTAAGGAGATATTTGAGCTTTACTCCGTGCCCTTCTCTTATGATACCCTCGTCCCCTGCATCATAAACAGAAACGGAGACGGTATGTGTCCCGTGGAAAAGGCTACGGAAGGCATAACCGACTGTGAAAAGGCTTATCAAGTAATAAAAGATACCGTAAATTATAAAAACGTACAGGGAATAAGCGTAAGCGTTCCCGTATTAAAAAAGAAAAAAGGAGAAAAGAGGATGAAGAAATTAGGCTTCGGCTGTATGAGATTACCCCTCACGGATAAAAAGGACGATTCTTCGGTAGATATCGAGCAGGTAAAGGAAATGGTGGATGCTTATCTCGCGGAAGGATTTAATTATTTCGACACTGCATATATGTATCACAAGGGAAAAAGCGAATGCTTCGTAAAAGAGGCGCTGGTTAAAAGACATCCGCGTGAAAGCTTTTATCTGGCTGACAAGCTTCCCGTAGGTATGATGAAATGTGCAGAGGATAAGGAAAAAATCTTCCTCGAGCAGAAGGAAAAATGCGGAGTGGATTATTTCGACTATTATCTTCTCCACTGTCTCGACAAGAAAAACTTCAAGGCCGCTGAAAAATACGGTGTGTTCGAATATCTTTCCGGGAGAAAGCAGGCAGGGGAAATAAAAAATCTCGGCTTCTCCTTCCACGATACGGCTGACGTACTCGATGAAATTCTGACGAAGCATCCCGAAACGGAATTTGTTCAGCTTCAGATTAACTATCTCGACTGGGAAAATGAAAAGGTGCAGTCACGTCTCTGCTATGAGGTGGCACGAAAGCACGGCACACCCATCATCGTTATGGAGCCTGTACGCGGCGGAGCCCTCGCCAATGTACCGGGACTCGTAAAAAATATGTTTGCCGAAAAGGACATCTCTCTCTCCGTAGCCTCCTGGGCCATACGCTTCGCCGCCGGTCTCGACGGTGTGTTTATGGTGTTAAGCGGTATGTCGGATATGGCGCAGCTTAAGGATAATATGAGCTATATGAGCCATTTCGTTCCTCTTACTGAAGAGGAGAAAGCACTCTGTCTTAAAGCCGGCTCGGTAATAGCAAACAAGGACACCGTTCCTTGTACTGCCTGCCGCTACTGTGCAGAGGAATGTCCCATAGGGATAGCTATTCCCGAGTTACTCGCTCTTTACAATAAAAAAATTAACGGCGATGAGGTTACCGTGAAGGAATACACCGCTCTTACTGCACAAGGAAGCCCCGCCGACTGTATCAGATGTAAGAAATGTGAAAAGATGTGTCCGCAGAAAATAAAGATCGCGGATATGATGAAGAAGATAAAGAAAAAATTCTGATAAAGAGAAAAAATCGCTGTAATGCCAGGCTTTAACCGACATTACAGCGTCTTTTTTTATTCAGCAGTAATAGACCTTTAATTTGTCCAGACACACGGCAGCGAGTCTTCCGCCGTAAGCAGCACCGCAGTCGATGGCAAGGTGTCTTTTCTTCGTATAAACCTTACCTGTGTACTGACGGTCGATCATAGCCGTGGGTGTGTGTCCCGTAATAAGATAGCTTTCTGAGAAGTATGCTCTCTGATAATCCGTTTCCGCGAAAACGAAGGCCTTTTCATCGTATTCGTCCAGGGGCTTGCCTTCCTCGAAGCCATCTATACCTGCGTGAGCTAAAATGAAGGTCTTTCCCCCTGCTTCTACCTCTTCGTAGGGTGTGAATTCGGAAAGATAGTCGATGATGCTATCTTTGTTTTCTGCATCGAGAGAGAGAAAATCACTGATAGTTTTTTCGCTTTTCATAGTCAGCCATTTTTCGAAAAGCTCCGCCTTTTCACCGGAGAGGAGAGCTTTTGCCTCTTCGACGGTTTTCGCTTCGGAAATGAGTGGGAAGAGCTCCTTTGCCATATATTCCTGTTCACCGAGGACAGGGAAAATATTGGCACGGTACATCATATCCCTGAGAATTTCGATGCCGTCGTCACCGATGCCGATTACATCACCTAAAACGAAAACCGCATCTGTTTCCGCGGGATTAAGCTTTTCGAGCATTTCGAGATATTTTTCTTTCTTTCCGTGAATGTCGCCGATTACAAAAGTCATAGTCTGCCTCCGTTTATTTCGTGATAAGTAATTCGTTATTTTCGAGGAATTCGTCGTAGGTTTCCTTTCTGTCATATAAGCCGTCAGGTCTGAATTCGATGATACGGTCAGCGATGGACTGAACGAACTGATGGTCGTGGGATGTGAAGAGAAGAGAGCCCTTGAAGCGGATGAGAGCGTTATTGAGTGAGGTGATTGACTCCAGGTCAAGATGGTTAGTGGGCTCGTCGAGAATAAGGACGTTGGCACCGCTGAGCATCATTTTACAGAGCATACATCTTACTCTTTCACCGCCTGAAAGGACCTGTGCCTTTTTGGTAGCCTCCTCACCGGAGAACATCATTCTGCCCAGCCAGCCTCTTACGTCTGTTTCGAACTGAAGGTCGGAATACTTCCTTATCCAGTCGATAAGGCTGTCCTCCACTCCGTCGAAGAAGGCTGAGTTATCTGCAGGGAAATATGCCTGTGAGGTGGTTATACCCCATTTGAAGGAGCCCTCGTCAGGCTCAAGCTCGCCCATAAGGATTTTGAAAAATGTAGTCTTGGCCACAGCGTCAGTGCCTACAAAGGCTACCTTTTCATTAGGTCTGATGGTAAAGCTGACGTTATCGAGAACCTTTCTGTCGCCTACTGTTTTCGACAGACCTTCTACGATAAGCATATCGTTACCGATTTCTCTGTCGGGCTTGAATTCCACGAAGGGGAAACGGCGTGAGGAAACGGGCATATCCTCGAGAACGAGATTATCCAGAAGCTTTTTACGGCTTGTAGCCTGCTTGGATTTTGAAGCGTTGGCACTGAATCGTGCGATGAATTCCTGTAATTCCTTCATCTTTGCTTCGGTTTTTTTGTTCTGCTCGCGGAGCTGTCTCTGTGCCATCTGAGTGTATTCGTACCAGAAATCGTAGTTACCTACATACATGGTAATCTTGCCGAAGTCGCAGTCTGCGATGTGTGTGCAGACCTTATTAAGAAAGTGTCTGTCATGGCTGACCACGATGACGGTGTTTTCGAAATTAAGAAGAAATTCCTCGAGCCAGTTAATAGCCGCTACGTCAAGATGGTTGGTAGGCTCGTCGAGAAGAAGGATGTCGGGATTACCGAAAAGAGCCTGGGCTAAAAGCACCTTAACCTTCTGCTCACCTGTAAGCTCCTTCATCAGTGTATAATGGAATTCGTTGTGAATACCCAGAGCATTGAGAAGAATTTCAGCATCGCTTTCGGCACTCCAGCCGTCCATTTCGGCGAACTCCTCTTCGAGCTCACTGATGCGTATGCCGTCCTCCTCGGTGAATTCCTCCTTAGCATAAAGCTCCTCTTTGGCATCCATTATGTCCACCAGCTTCTGATTACCCATAAGAACGGTTCTTATGACATCATATTCATCATAGGCATAATGGTCCTGCTTTAATACAGAAAGTCTCTCACCGGGAGTTATTGTTACATAACCCTTATTGGGCTCGATTTCACCGGAAAGGATTTTAAGAAAGGTAGATTTACCTGCGCCGTTGGCACCGATGAGGCCGTAGCAGTTACCTTTGGTGAAGTTGATTGAAACGCTTTTAAAAAGCTCTCTGCCTCCGTACTGCAGAGTTACATTGTTCGTACTTATCATAGTTACAGTCGGGATGCGGCAGGAAAAAACCGCATCTTTTCCTTTCTTTTTTCTTTAAAGAAATAAAATTTCGCTAACTTATATATTATACCATATTTTTGAAATAATATCAAACCCTTTGGTAAGGTTTTTTACCGATGAAGGGAAAAATGGGCGCTGATAAAAAATGTAGAATTACGCCCGAAAATTTTGTATCATATTAACAGAATTTAATTTTTAACGTTTTCCACAGGTTTTTCCGCTGTTTTGTGTGGAAAACTCTGTGGAAAAGGTTGAAAACTCCCTGTTTTAAAGGCTTTTACGATGTAAAATTTTCCTCGGAATTATTTAACATCCTGTTGAAAAGTGAAAAAACTACTCACAAACAAATTTTCGGTGCAAGGAAAAAACTTTACATCAGGTGTTTTTCAGCGGCATATTTTCAGCAGACGGAAAAAAATTCTTTCATTTATCTCTTGATAAGGTGAAAACATTGTGCTATAATAACTTAATTATTATTTCAGTGAGCGAACCTGCTCCTGCAGACACACAATCAATGCTTGATAAACTAAACAAAGAAAGGACGATAATTATGGATTTTAATCAGAAATTTGTAAAAGAAGGTCTTACCTTTGACGATGTACTTCTTATCCCTGCAGAGTCAAATGTTCTTCCTGCGGATGTTTCTCTCGAAACACAGCTTACCGAAAACATCAGACTCAATATTCCTGTTATGACTGCTGCTATGGATACCGTAACCGAGTCAAGAATGGCTATCGCTATCGCACGTGAAGGCGGTCTCGGTGTTATCCATAAGAATATGAGCATCGAAAAGCAGGTAAAGGAAGTCGACCGTGTTAAGAGAAGTGAAAACGGTATTATCACAAATCCCTTTTTCCTCGCTCCCGATAACTACGTTTATGAAGCTGAAAATTTAATGCACACCTACCGCTTCTCCGGTGTTCCCATCTGTGAAAACGGCAAGCTCGTAGGTATTCTTACAAACCGTGACCTTCGCTTCCTTACTGATTATAACATCAGAATCAGCGAGGTTATGACTAAGGAAAATCTCGTTACGGGACCTGTAGGTACTACTTTAGAGGAAGCTAAGCTTATCCTTATGAAGCACAGAATCGAAAAGCTTCCCCTTGTAGATGCTGAAGGCAACCTTAAGGGTCTTATCACTATCAAGGATATCGAAAAATCCGTTCAGTATCCTAATTCAGCCCGTGACGCAAAGGGCAGACTTCTCTGTGCAGCCGCTCTCGGTGCTACAGCTGACGTTTTAGACAGAGCAAGACCTCTTGCTGAGGCAGGTGTCGACGCTTTCGTTCTTGACTCTGCCCACGGTCACAGCCGTAACATTCTCAAGGCTGTTTCCAAGGTTAAGGCTGAATTCCCGAACATTTCTCTTATCGCAGGTAACGTAGCTACTGCTGAGGCTACCAAGGCTCTTATCGATGCAGGTGCAGACTGCGTAAAGGTAGGTATCGGCCCCGGTTCTATCTGTACCACCCGTATCGTAGCAGGTATCGGTGTTCCTCAGATCACAGCTATTTTCGACTGTGCTAACGAGGCTGCCAAATACGGTAAGAATGTTATCGGAGACGGCGGTATCAAATATTCCGGTGAAATCGTTAAAGCTATCGCTGCAGGTGCTTCCACTATTATGGTCGGCTCTCTTGTGGCAGGCTGTGAGGAGTCTCCCAGCGACACAGAAATCTATCAGGGCAGAAAGTACAAGGTTTACAGAGGTATGGGCTCCATCGCTGCAATGAACTCCGGCAGTAAGGACAGATACTTCCAGGCTAATAATAAAAAGCTCGTTCCCGAAGGTGTCGAAGGTCGTGTACCTTACAAGGGAACACTCAGCGAAACCATCTATCAGATGATGGGCGGTCTCCGTGCAGGTATGGGCTACTGCGGATGTGCTACTATCGACGAGCTTAAGGAAAAGACTCAGTTCGTTCGTATCACCAATGCAGGTCTTATCGAAAGCCATCCCCACGACATTTCAATCACAAAGGAAGCTCCCAACTACTCAATGGGCTCCAACGGGTAAGAAACAGAGCAGTCTCTACGGAGGCTGCTTTTTTAATGGATATTGAATAATGTGGTCGCGGGGAAGGTATGGTATTCACTTTTACCTTTATTCCGCTAAGGGAAGAAATCGGTTGCGGTGAGAGGGTAGATTATATTTATCGGGTGCGGTGCCCTCGACATCCCGATGTTGTATTGATTCGGGTTAATATTAGTGATATAATGCAGAAATGAGGTGATATTATGGTTAAAACCATAGCAATAGTGAGCCTTTCCCATGGTACATTGGGAGAGGACTTCGCAAAGCATGAGCTTGAACTGGGCTTAAGCCGACTGGAGAAGCTCGGTCTTAAGGTAAAGCTTATGAATAATGCACTCAAGGGACACGATTTTCTTAAGGCGCACCCCGAAAAAAGGGCGGAGGATTTACTGCAGGCCTTTACTGATGATGAGGTTGATATGATTTTATGTGCCATCGGCGGTGATGACACCTTCAGATTATTACCCTATCTTTTTGAAAATGATGAGCTGAAAAAGGCAGTGAATAAAAAAATATTCTTAGGCTTTTCCGACACCACTACAAACCATTTTATGTTAAACAAAGTTGGCTTAAAAACCTTTTACGGTCAATCTTTTTTAGCGGATATATGTGAGCTGGAGAATGAAATTCTCCCCTATACCAAAAAATATTTCGAGGAGCTTATCACCACGGAAACAATAAAAGAAATAACGCCCTCGGATGTGTGGTATGAGAGCAGAACTGATTTCAGTGAAAGTCAGATAGGAAAAAAGCTTATTTCTCATAAAAACACAGGCTTTGAGCTTCTGCAGGGAAGTGCGGTTTTCAGCGGAAAAATATTCGGCGGATGTATTGAAACTATCTTTGATATGTATGAGGGCGAATGGTATGAGGAGTCTGCCGAATTGTGTGAAAAATACGGTATTTTACCCACCTTAAAGGAGTGGGAGGGTAAAATCCTTCTTTTGGAGTCCAGTGAAATGAAGATCAGACCCGAAACATACCGACGAGCCTTAAAGGCGTTAAAGGACAGAGGCGTTTTTGATGTAATAAACGGAATTATCGTCGGGAAACCTGCAGACGAGGCATATTATGAGGAATATAAAAAAGCTCTTATTGATACGGTGAACAATAAGGCTTTACCGATAGTGTATAATGTCAATATCGGTCACGCCTTGCCAAGGTGCATAATACCTTTCGGGGTAGAGGCTGTTGTGGCTGTGCAGGAGAAGAAAATAATATTCGGCTAAGCTTTTTATGGCGGGATGACTCATCCTGCCTTACACTTTTAAAGACAAAAAAATCACGGCAACCTCTCCGTCAGCCTTTTGGCTGCCACCTCTCCTTTCAGGCGAGGCAAGTCCCGCGACAATTCACTTATTCACTATTTCACTTTTATTTCTTCCCTAAATTGAAATAACCCCCGGAACCGATGTTTCTTTACACATCTTTTTTGGTTCGGGGGGTTATTTCTGTGAATTCTTGTTATCTAACATCTTTTGTTATCCTCTCTTTCTACAGAATGGATTTTCTTCATTTTCTGATTCATCCGGCATCTTCTGTTTTTTCATTCTTTCTTTTTTAATCTATATCTTCAATGCCTGATGTTTCATATGAAGAAGCTTTTCGGACTCTTTAATTTAAGTGAAGATTTTTGTTTTTTTTTGACATTTGATTTATTATTTGTTTTTATTTTTAATCTTCATATTAAAGAGTTCTTTCGGATTACCTGTACATTGGTATCACCTTTCCCTTTCTGTGACTATAATATAACATATATTTTCGGCTTTTGCAATATCAAATCTGTACAAAGTTCACTTTAGTTTTTCGTATATTCTGTAGAAACTGTGAAAGATGTACAAAAAGTGTTGACTTTGCCTATGGGATTTGATATGATGGATATGTTAGGGCGTTTACGCCCTTCTTTTTATTATGAGGGCATCGGTTTATCTTGACAAAAGAAAGGCTTTCTAATATAATTATAGCACCCGATTAAAGTATATTCCGAAAGGATGATATAAAATGGAAGAAAAAATCATAGTACCCGGTACAGAGGCACCCGAAAAGAGAAAGAAGATTCTTTCCTGCATACAGCCTTCAGGCATCCCCACTCTCGGTAATTACCTGGGCGCGCTTAAAAACTGGAAGCTTCTTTCCGATGAGTTCGACAGTGCTTTCGCTGTGGCTGACCTTCACGCCATCACCGTAAGACAGGACCCTGCCAAGCTTCGTAAGCAGATTATGGAGGTTTTTGCACTTCTCCTTGCCATCGGTCTTGACCCGGAAAAGAACATCATTTTCATTCAGAGCCATGTGCCTGCTCATTCACAGCTTGCCTGGATTCTCAACTGCTACACACAGTTCGGCGAGATGTCAAGAATGACTCAGTTCAAGGATAAATCCCTCTCTCACGCAGATAATGTCAATGTAGGCCTTTTCTCCTACCCTGTACTTATGGCGGCTGATATTCTTCTTTATCAGGCTGATCTCGTTCCTGTAGGTGCAGACCAGAAGCAGCATCTGGAAATCGCCCGTGATATAGCTAATCGCTTTAACGGAATTTACGGCAAGACCTTCACCATCCCCGATCCCTATATTTCGAAGACAGGCTCTGCCCGTGTTATGTCCTTACAGGATCCCACCAAGAAAATGAGTAAGTCCGACCCCAACCCCAAATCTTATGTTTCTGTTTTCGATGCACCCGAAACCATTATGAAGAAAATCAGAAGTGCTGTTACCGACTCTGAGGGCGGTGTTTACTACGGCGAGGGTAAGGACGGCGTAAATAACCTTATGAGTATTTATTCAGCCTGTACAGACCTGAGCTATGATCAGATTCAGAAGGAATTCGAAGGCAAGGGCTACGGCGACTTTAAAAAGGCAGTCGGTGAGGCAGTAGTAGAAGAGCTTCGTCCTGTAAGAGAACGCTATGAAATGCTGATGAAGGATCAGGCTTATCTTAAGGAGCTCGCCGCAAAGGGCGCGGAAAGTGCAAACAGAGTGGCAAACAGAACACTCGCTAAGGCGATGAAAAAGTGCGGATTTATACTGCCGTAAGAGCCGGGATTATATGTGAATATGTTACAGCAAGGACACGGTTCGCCGTGTCCTTGCTTTTTGGGGTGAAAACCGACCTGTTTTAATTATCATATTTATTTAAACGTTGCAGAACATTTTGCTTCGGTAAAATCTGAGGTGCTACAGCTTCGCAGACCTACTTTTGTTACGTGTAGGTGACAATTCAACTCGAGCGACTGCAGAATATAGATTTTAGTAGAATGTAAAGCAGACGAAAGGTGTGAAAGGTCTGTCCGTCGGATTATTGTTTTTCGGCTTTTTCTCCCTTTTTCGCACGGTGGCTGTGTTATTATTACTTTCTGCTGTCAAAAATCCTCTTTCAGCGTTGATTTATCCGAAAAAGAATCATTCCTTTTAACGAATTTAACAAAATATGTAAATAGTTTTTTATCATCTTGTAACAAAATAACAAAAACTATTGAAATTTATTTTTCGGAGTGCTATTATGGTATCTGTAGAATTGTAAAGGTGGGTCTTTGCGCCCTTTTGCCTTTAAAAATCACGAATAAGAATAAAAAAGAGGGTGAAAAAATGGCTGAAAAAATAAAGCGCGGCGACGATGTTGCTCTTTATCTTTTCCATCAGGGAAATAATATGAAGGCCTATGAATATATGGGAGCTCATAAAGTACCCGATGAGAAAAACCTCTGGTCCTTCCGCGTATGGGCACCCCATGCGAAAGCTGTCAGCGTAATCGGTGATTTCAACAGCTGGGATGAATATAAAAATCCTATGGAAAAAATCAATGATGCGGGTATGTGGGAATGTTACCTTACGGATGTGAAGGAATTCGATAAGTATAAGTTCCTTGTCACTGCACAGGACGGTAAAAAGACTGCAAAATGTGACCCTTACGCCTTTCACAGTGAAACAAGACCGGGTACAGCCTCGAAAATTTATGAGCTTTCCGGCTATAAATGGGGAGACAGCAAATGGATTAAAGCTAAGGAGTCAGCCAATGTTTATGAGTCGCCTATGAATATTTATGAGGTTCATGCAGGCTCCTGGAAAATTTACGGTGAAGAAGCTCCCTTTTCCTATAGGGATTTAGCCGATGAGCTTATACCCTATGTAAAGGATATGGGTTATACTCACATCGAGCTTATGCCGCTTTCGGAATATCCCTTCGACGGCTCATGGGGTTATCAGGTAACAGGTTATTTTTCTGCTACGTCGAGATACGGCACACCGAAGGATTTTATGTATTTCGTGGACAAATGCCATCAGAACGGTATCAGTGTTATACTTGACTGGGTGCCTGCCCACTTCCCGAAGGATGAGCACGGTCTGGCTAACTTCGACGGTGAGGCCTGTTACGAATACAAGGACGATAGAAAAGGTGAACATAAGCAGTGGGGAACCAAGGTATTTGACTTCGGCAGAAACGAGGTAATATCCTTCCTCACCTCCTCGGCTAATTTCTGGCTCGATAAGTTCCATATCGACGGACTTCGTGTGGATGCGGTAGCATCTATGCTCTATCTTGACTACGGCAGAGAACACGGTCAGTGGATAGCTAATAAATACGGCGGAAACGAAAATCTGGAGGCTGTGGAATTTTTAAGAAAGCTCAATTCGGGTATTTTCAGAGAGCATAAAAATCCTCTTATGATTGCTGAGGAAAGTACGGCATGGCCTCTCGTTTCCAAGCCTACGGACATCGGCGGTCTGGGCTTTAACTTCAAATGGAATATGGGCTGGATGAATGATGCTCTCAAATATTTCTCCATGGACGGTCTTTCGAGAAAGTATAATCATAATCTTCTGACCTTCTCATTCTTTTATGCCTTTTCGGAGAACTTCGTGCTTCCCATATCCCACGATGAGGTGGTTCACGGTAAATGCTCCCTTATCGGCAAGATGCCCGGTGAGTATGACGATAAATTCAAGGGTATACGCTCCTTTATGGGCTATATGATGGCTCATCCCGGTAAAAAGCTTACCTTTATGGGACAGGAATTCGGTCAGTTCATCGAATGGAAGTATGACAGCGGTCTTGACTGGGTGCTTCTGGATTACGAAAAGCACAGACAGCTGAAAAATTATGTTAAGAAGCTGAATCATATCTACTTAAAATATCCTGCTCTCTGGGAAATCGATTACAGCTGGGAAGGCTTCAAATGGAATGTAAGCGACGACAAGGATAACAGCGTAATCGCATTCTCGAGAAAGGATAAGAACGGCGAAGAAATCCTCATCGCCTGTAACTTCACTCCCGTGTACAGAGATAAATACTCCTTCGGCGTGGAAAGAGAGGGTGTCTATGAGGTTATTCTGAATTCCGACAGTGAGGAGTTCGGCGGAAACGGTCAGGGCACTAAAACAAGAGTCTCATCGAAGAAGGTGCCTATGCACGGATTCGAAAACAGCATAACAGTCGACCTTCCCGGTCTTTCCTGTGTTCTTTTCAGAGTAAAGCCTAAAAAGACGAGAGCTAAGACAGCCAAGGCTGACACTAAAAAAACAAATAAATCTATATAATAAAGAAACGGAGGAAATCACTATGGTCAAGAAAACAGAATGTCTTGCAATGCTCCTTGCCGGCGGTCAGGGCAGCAGACTCGGCATACTTACCAAAAACATCGCAAAGCCCGCTGTTCCCTACGGCGGAAAATACCGCATCATCGACTTCCCGCTTTCCAACTGTATTAATTCAGGTATCGAAACAGTCGGTGTTCTCACACAGTATCAGCCCCTCGAGCTGAACGATTACATCGGCAACGGCCGTCCCTGGGACCTCGACAGATCCTACGGCGGTGTTCACGTTCTTTCTCCTTATCAGCAGATAAAGGGAACAGAATGGTATAAGGGCACAGCAAACGCCATTTATCAGAACATTAATTTCATCGACCGTTATAATCCGGAATATGTAGCCGTTCTTTCCGGTGACCATATTTACAAGATGGACTATAACAAAATGCTCAAGTTCCATAAGGAAAAGGATGCAGCCTGTACCATCGCTATGCTCGAGGTACCCTGGGAAGAGGCATCACGCTTCGGTCTTATGTTCGTAAACGATGACGGCTCTATCAGTGAATTCGAAGAAAAGCCGAAAAATCCCAGAAGCAATAAGGCTTCAATGGGTGTTTACATCTTCACTTGGAGCAAGCTTCGCCAGTATCTCATCGACGATGAAAATAATCCTGATTCAGGTAACGACTTCGGTCACGATGTTATTCCTGCTATGCATGCAAACGGTGAGAGAATGTTCGCCTACAGATTTGACGGCTACTGGAAGGATGTAGGTACCATCGACAGTCTTTGGGAGGCTAATCTCGACCTTCTCAATCCTAAGGTTGACCTGGACCTTTCCGATGACAGCTGGAAGATTTACTCGAGAAATCCCATCGCTCCTCCCCACTTCGTTTCAGCAAATGCAAAGCTTGAAAACTCAATGGTAGGTGAAGGCTGTTACATAGGCGGTGAGGTGGATTATTCCGTTCTCTTCTCCAATGTAACAATCGAAGAGGGCGCTAAGGTAAGATATTCTATCATTATGCCCGGCACTACCATTAAGGCAGGTGCTACGGTAGAATATTCTATTATAGCAGAAAATGCTGTTATCGAGGAAGACGCCAAGGTAGGCCTCAGTCCCGAAGACAGCGCTAACCGTGACGACTGGGGCGTAACCGTTATCGGTGAAAAGGTAGTAATCGGTAAGGGTGCTGCTGTAGCGGCTAAAGAAATGATAGACACAGATGTAAAGGGGGTTAAATAATATGTACGCTTCAAATGTTTTAGGTATTATTTATTCAAATGTTTATGATGACCACCTTAATGAGCTTACCACCGTGCGTACAATGGGCTCTGTTCCCTTTGCAGGCAGATACAGACTTATCGACTTCGTGCTTTCCGGTATGGTAAACAGTGGCATCACCAAGGTAGGCATCAGCACTAAGGCTAACTATCAGTCTCTTATGGACCATCTCGGTTCAGGTCAGGCGTGGGATCTTTCCAGAAAAAGAGACGGCATGACCATCCTTCCTCCCTTTAATCTTTCTGACAGCGGTGTTTACGAAAGCCGTCTCGAAGCATTACAGGGTATGATGGGTTATATCTCAAAGTCAGGCAAGGATTATGTAGTTTTAGCTGACTGTAACGCAGTATGCAATATCAATTATGCTGATCTTCTCGATTTCCATCAGGACAGCGGTGCAGACATCACCGTAGCCTATAAGAGAGGTATAGCACCTAAGCTTAAGAATATTATGACCTTCGACATTGAGGGTAATGACATTAAAAAGGTTACTGTTGATCAGCACGGTGACGAGGCTTGCGATTATGCTCTTAACATTATCGTAATGAGCCGTGTACTTCTTCAGAGAATCATCAGTGCCGCTGCAGGCTCAGGCTCTATCCGTGAAAGCTTCGAAAAGGAAGCAATTGCAAAGAATGTGGGAAATCTCAAAATCAAAGGCTATAAGGTAGACACCTATGCCAAGACAATCGATTCACTTCAGAGCTACTATGACATCAGTATGCAGCTTCTTTCCGGTGAGTTCAGGGATCTTTTCACTAACGAAAATCCTGTGTTCACCAAGGTACGTGATGATATGCCTGCTATTTACGGTGTATGCTCCAAGGCCTCAAATTCTCTCATAGCAGACGGCTGTATTATCAAGGGTACAGTAGAAAACTCCGTGCTTTCACGTGGTGTGCAGATAGCAGAGGGTGCGGTGGTTAAAAACTCCATCATTATGCAGGACTGCTTCATCGGTGCAGGTGCAGTAATCAACTGTGCAATTCTCGATAAAGACGTTGTTATCAAGCCCAATCGCGAGTTAAGCGGTGCGGAGACATATCCTCTCTATATCGGTAAAGGAACTACTGTATAAAAGC
>JAZUOC010000257.1:0-10747 GCA_045604465.1 Acutalibacteraceae bacterium | reverse complement strand
CGACTGTCTGCTCCGCTTTTACATCAGCTTTCTACGGGCAGAAATACTTTGCAACAAACTTCAGCGTTATAAACTTTAACCTTATTGTCGCATCCTTTATCGCTACTGCAAGCAGCAACCTTCTTCTTACAACAGGCAGCTACACGGCGCCGTTTACAATGCTTCTTGCTCTTTCACTCATAGCTCTGGTGCTGAATTTCAGTATCCGACGCCCCTGATTATCTGACTTTATGAGGAGGAAATTCTATGAACAGAAAAATTGACGGAACTTTTTTTGAGTTCAGACATCACAACACTGCTGAGGGTAAATACTGGAATCCTGCCCTCGAAAAATTTCAGGCTGAGGATTGGAAAAACAAGATTCGCGAGATTTCTGAGCTCGGTATGGAATATATTGTTGTTATGGCCACGGCTCTTTATGATAAATGCTATTTCAAATCCTCGGTCTTCCCCTTTGCCGATATGCCTTGTTCAGACCCTATTGAAGCCATTCTCACTCAGGCTGATGAGTGCGGTATAAAGGTTTTTCTCGGCAACGGCTTTTACGGCGATTGGACCAAGCCACGCAATAATATGACCGACAAAGAAATAATCACCCGTTCTTTCAAGGCAATGGAAGAGCTTACAGCCCTTTACGGAAATCACAAAAGCTTTTACGGCTGGTATTTCCCCGATGAAACCTGTATTATTCTGCGCTTTTCGAAGGATTTTATAAAATATGTAAATCTTTGCTCGGCACGTTGCCGTGAGCTTACTCCCGAAAAGAAAACTCTTATCGCACCCTACGGAACCAACCTGGTTCTGTCGAGTGACTATTTCGTTCGTTCTTTAGCTGAAACTGATGTGGATTTTATTGCTTATCAGGATGAGGTGGGCGTTAAAAAGACGAAGGTTGACCGCACTGAAAAAATATTTGAAAGGCTCCGCAGGGCACACGATAAAGCGGGCAGAGCGGAGCTGTGGGCAGACATAGAGCTGTTTACCTTCGAGGGTATGGTTTATAAAAGTGCTCTGCTTCCTGCCGATTTTGAGAGAATACAGAAGCAGATAGAAAATGTGGCTCCTTATGCAGATAAGATTTTATCCTACCAGTATTTAGGTATTATGAATCCTTCTGACAGCACTGCCTTTGCGGGAGACGAAGGCTCCGTGAAGCTTTATGAGGATTATAAGAGATACATTCGAAAGTAAAAAGATAAGACAGACATCGAAGCGGTGTCTGTCTTTTTCGATTCTTACCATCTGTTTTCTGCATATTCGCAGAAAGCGAAGAGGTCTTTTATTTCTAATTTGGTACCGTCATCCAAGGTTACATCGCCGTTCCATAAGCCGTAAACCTGATTGCATAGCATCCGTGCCACCGGGCCGAGGTTGGCATCGCTGACGGTGTTATGGACAGGTGACATCGTAAGATTGAAGCGTCCGTCCTCGGAGATAATCCTCCATTCCTCCATAAATCTGCCCTTGGGAAACTTTTCTACGTCTACAGCACCGATTTTATGTACCTTTCCGTCGTAGAAAATACAGGTTTCCGTAGCGTGACTTTCATCACCGATTCCCCAGGTGATTTCGAAGCCGAAGATATGCTTTTTTCCTTCTTCGTCGGTGAGGTAGGCAGCACCGCTGCCCCAGTACCAGACGAGCCTTCTCGGAGTGTTCACCTTGCCCCAGTCGAGAGTGCAGAAGGATTTATCTTTGGTAAATTCGTAGGTATAATCACCGAAACGGAAAACACCTGAGGTAGGCATACAGTTCTGCTTCGTGGTCATAAAGAATTTAGTGTTATCGCCCTCGAAGGGGATTACGGTGGTGATGTTTTCGAGTCCTTCGGGAATATCCATGGAAAGCTTACAGGATAATTCCTTACCCTTATGCTCCATTTTAAAGTAAACCGTTCTTTCGGTTTCCATGGTGCTGAAGTCAAACTCAGCTTTTTTCGATTTATAGGTAAATCTGCCGGGAGCATCCACTCTGTTCAGCGGCAGACAGGTTTTCTCACCTGCGAAAATCTTCATTCCGTCAGCGTGTACCTCACCGGTGTGAAGGTCAATAAGACGGAGTCCCATAAATCCGCCGATGCCTACATTTGCGAAGGAGACGAGTAACTGCTTCTGTCCGTCGGTTACGGTGTAGTAATCCCATTCCTTTTTGCTTATCAGTCTTTCTCTTTTAACGAGGCTTCTGTCATATTCGAAAACATTATGTCTTGCCCAGCCGCGTGCGTTAAGTGTGCCGTCTTTATTGAGAAGGGGAGTAGACTCTGTATATTCTGTCTGCTTCGATTTTTCCTTCCACTGAGTAAAAGGCACATAGGTTCTTTTAAGCTCTTCACTCATATTTTTCACCTTAATCCTCTATCATATTTTTGATTTTTTCGGGAATGTGTAAATCAGAGAAGCCGTAGAATTTTACTGCATTTTCACCGAGAAAAAGAGCCTTTTCTTTTTCGGTAAGTCTGTCGCTTTTAACTACGAAGTCATAGGACATTTTATAGGTGATGGCTGTCATGGTACGGGGATAGTCGCTGCCCCACATAAGCTTTTCCATACCCACCAGGTCGGCGGCTTTCTTTATAGCTTCTACAGCTGACGGAAAGGGATAGAATTCACTGTTGAAAAGCCAGGTTATGCCTCCGCTTTCGATGAAAACGTTTTTATTTTCAGCGAGCTTTATCTGTTCGAGCCAGTTTTCTCTGGTGACCATACCGAAATGTCCGACAGCGATTTTCAGATCGGGAAACATTTTTATGATTTCTTTCATCTCTTCTGTCTGCTCGTTTCCGTCAGCAAGATCGACAGAGATGAATTTGTCTTTTTCGGCAGCGAGACGGAAGGGATAAAGGTGGTTTAAAAGATTTTTGTCCGTGAGTCTGCCGGCACAGATTTTTATGCCGTCATAATCAGAGATATCCTCCATTTTTTTTTCTTCGTAAAGGGCGCATATCTTTAATCTGTCCGGGTATGCCTTTTTACATTCGAGCAGATAACTGTCCTGATTTCCGTCGATGTATTCCTGAGTAATAACAGAAGCTGAAACACCCGCATAGTTCATATTTGCTATGAAGCGTTCTGCACTGTTTTCACCGTCAGTCATATACGGGGGCATCATCTGTTTTATTTCACCGCCGAAATCACTTCTTCCGCCTCCGATGTCGAAAACAGGCTTACCGTTCACGATACCATGCTGTTTTTTCCATAAGTGTGCGTGAGCATCGATAATCATAGAGTTACACCGTCCTTGAATATAGCTATTTCTCTCGAGGAGTTCAGTTCATTTTTAGTTTCTTTTCCCTCTGCGATTTCCTTTATGAGCAGAAGAAGCTCATCTGCCGCCTGCTTAGTGTCGAAGGATGAAGCGGTAAAGTCTATCCAGCTCTTTTTCCTTTCGGCAAGATTATCGTTAGTGGCTATTTTTACCGTGGGAACAGCGCCGCCGAGGGGAGTGCCTCTGCCTGTGGTGAAAAGCACCAGATGACAGCCTGCAGCAGAAAGATTGGTAACGGAAACGATGTCATTACCGGGGCCGTTAAGAAGGCTTAAGCCGGGCTTGGTTATTTTGTCGCCGTAGGTGAGGACATCGACCACGGGTGCTGAGCCGCCCTTCTGTACACAGCCGAGGGATTTTTCCTCGAGAGTGGTTATTCCGCCCTCTTTATTACCGGGAGAGGGGTTTTCGGAAACAGGCTCACCGTGACTTCTGAAATACTCCTTGAAATTATTTATGAGATCTACTGCCTTTACGAAAAGGTCTTCGTTTACACACCTTTCGAAAAGAACAGTTTCTGCACCGAACATTTCGGGAACCTCCGTAAGAACGGCACTCGCTCCCATAGCGCAGAGTCTGTCAGTCACTCTGCCTACGGTGGGGTTTGCGGTAATACCGGAGAAGCCGTCAGAGCCGCCGCATTTAAGGCCCACCTTAAGACGGGAAACAGGTACAGAGGTACGCTTATCCATAGAAGCGATTTTTTTAAGCTCTCTGATTATTTTAATGCCCTCTTCGATTTCGTCTTCACAGTCCTGAGCATTAAGAAAACGGATGCGCGTTTCATCGATGTCTCCTAATACCTTTTTCATTTCACCGATATGGTTGTTTTCACAGCCGAGGCCGAGAACGAGAACACCGCCTGCATTGGGATGGGTGATGAGTCCTCTTAAAATAAGCTGAGTAGTTTCCATATCGCCGCCTAATTGGCTGCAGCCGTATGGATGTGAAAAGGCGATAGCGCCTGTCTTGTCTGCCAGAGTCTTCGCAGTAGAGTTTACACAGCCTACTGTAGGCACGATCCATATATCGTTTCTGATGCCTATTTCACCGTTTTCTCTTTCGTAGACCTTTATCGTGAAAGGCTCTTCCTTTTCGGGAAGAGTAAAGTTCGGTTTATATTCATAGGAAAGAAGTCCGCCGAGCGTGGTTTTCATATTATGGGAATGTACTCTCTCTCCTTTTCTTATATCAGAGGTAGCGACACCGATGGGAAAGCCGTATTTTATTATGTCGGTGCCTTCATTTATATCTTTAGCGGCTACCTTATGACCTGAAGAAAGCTCGACGAGAACATTATCTTTTTCGTTTATTCTGACAGTATCCATTTCATCGCACCTTCTGCACCTTTATTTTCGATTACACTGTAGTATTCCGTTACGATGTCGGTCATATCAGAAATATCAGTCAGCCACAGACTGCTGTCAGAAAGAATTTCGGCTATGCTTCCTTCCTTCATTTTTGCTGTAATATCAGCGGTATCATCGGGTGTATCGTTTTTATAGAAATAAATAAGATATGCCAGTGCCATTGTAAGCACTTTCGGATATTTGCCGAATTTTTCTTTGTACTCTAAAAGCGTCGGAAGGTCACGCACGGCAAATTTACTTACACTGTTAAGCGCGATGGATCTCCATTTGTGCTTTATAAAGGGATTTCTGAATCGGTCGAGAACGCTGTTTGCAAAGGCTATGCTTTCATCTTTTTCTCCGATGGTGGGAAGAATTTCCTCTTTTATACATTTCATAAGGAAGGCGGATGCTTTTTCGTCAGCCATAGCCTCGCCTACAGTTTCGATGCCTGAAAGGATAGCACCTGCCACTAAAGAGGTATGAGCACCGTTAAGAATGCGGACCTTGATTTTTTTATAGGGCTTGGCGTTGTCTGTCCATACTACATTGAAGCCGGCCTTTTTCAGCGGAAGCTCATCCTCGTAATCACCCTCGATAACCCACAGATGGAATATCTCTGCAGTGTCTACATAGCTGTCACCGGGGGCGAGCTTTTCAGCCTCCTCAGCACCGGGATAGCCTGTAACTATTCTGTCGACGAGAGTGTTTATGAAGGTGTTTTTTTCGTTTATCCATTTAACGAAATCCTCTCCGAGCTCCCAGAGCTCTGCGTATTTGAGGACACATTTCTTAAGCTCATCACCGTTATTGTCTATAAGCTCGCAGGCGAGGTGAACGAAGCCGTCCATACCGTTTTTATAACGCCTGTAAAGAAGTCGGGTAAGCTTACCGGGAAAGGATTTACAGGGCTTGTCGTCAAATTTACAGCTTTCGTCAAAGGCTATACCTGCTTCTGTAGTATTTGAAATAACAAATCTGAAATCGGGATTATCGGCAAGTGCCATATATTCATCGAAATCCTCGTAAGGGTTTACACCTCTTGTGATTGACTCGATAAGATTATGCTCCTGAACGATTTCTCCCTTATCTATACCTCTTAAGTAAAGGTTATATTTGTAATCCTGAGCCCTGAGACCCTCGATCTGACCGACGGGGATAGGCTGCACGAGTACAACCTTACCGTCATAGAGGTCTTTTTTATTTAAGCAGTGGATGAAATAATCCACGAAGCCGCGAAGGAAATTACCTTCACCGAACTGTATAATTCTTTCTTTCATTTCAGTCACCTATCTTAATAAGAAGTTTGGCTAAAGTGCCGTTATTGTTTCTGAGTGCTTCGAAAGCGTCGGTAGCCTTGTCCATATCATAAATACCGCTGACCATTTTCATAACATCGGCCTTGCCCTCTGCCACGAGGTCAATATTATTGATGAAATCATCTTTAAGAGCATTTCTGCTGCCGTGGATATTGAGCTCCTTTTTGAGAATTATGGAGTGAAGGAAGGTGGTGTCACGCTTGCCGTTACCGATGAGAATGATGTTACCTGCGAAGGCACAGCTGTCGATACATCCGAGGAAGGTTTCGGGTGCGCCGCAGGCCTCGATACACACATCGAAGCCTTTGCCGTCGGTGAATTTATCCGTGAATTCGGCTAAGGATTCATTTTTTGTGTTTACTACTGCATCTGCGCCGTATTCCGTGGCAAGACTGAGTCTGTTATCGAGGATGTCAGCTACTACGATTTTCTTGCATTTCTGTTTAGCGGCAAGGAGTGCGAAAAGACCGATAGGGCCTGCACCGATGACGAGAACGGTGTCACTTTCCTTTATTGTCGCGCGTGAAACTGCGTGCTGTGAAATAGAGAACGGCTCGATGAGGGCAAGCTCTTCAGCAGATAAACCTTTACCGTCATAGATTCTTTCTACGGGCATAGCGATATACTCGCAGAAAGCACCGTCACGCTGAACACCCATAGTCTGATTATCCGTACAGCAGTTTACATATCCTCTTTCGCAGGAGTAGCATTCACCGCAGTTGAAGTAGGGGTTGCAGGTAACGATGTCGCCCTTTCTGAAGCCCTTGTCATTTTCGGGAATTTCTACTATTTCGGCTGAAAACTCGTGGCCGGGAATACGGGGGTAGGTGGTGAAGGGCTGGTTGCCTGTGTAGGAGGCAAGATCAGCACCGCAGATGCCTACATACTTAACCTTTAAAAGTGCCTCGCCCTCTTTTACCTCGGGCATAGGTACCTCTCTTATTTCAATGCTGTTGGGGTTGTCAATAACTATCGCTTTCATTATTCTGCCTCCATATATTCTTTGTTCCAGATGATGCCTGTCTTAAGGGGTGCGCCCTTACAGAAAATCTTGTTCTCATAAGCATCAAGGGGATCATTTATAAATTCTTCCTTGTCGATAAGCTCGACTACCTCATCGTATCGGCTGTCTACGAGGACCTCGATAGCCTTCTCCATATGCTCCTGACGGAAATTTATGGATGCGAAGATAAGATGGTTTTCGAAGCCGAAGGGCATCGAATCGTAGTGTACCACGGGACCGAGAGAGAAGCTGTTATAAACTCCGTTACAGCCTAAAGCCTTATGCTCGAAGGCTACTCTGTGCTCGATGTTTGTACCGCTTGTGCCTACGAACATGGTAGCTCTTCCGCCGAGAAGAGAGATAATTCTTTCAGCTGTTTCCTCTTCGCTGAGACCTGCCGTGCAAAGATAATCCGCCTTTGCGATTTCCTTCGAGAAGACTACCTTTTTGCTTTCCTCGTCACTTCTGCCGATGAAAAGAATTTTCGCGTCGGGATGGCTTCTTCTTATCTGGTCAGCGATGAAAAGACCTGTCATGCCCAGGCCGAAGATAACCGTCTTTTCGAAAACCGCATCCTTAGCGATTTTTCTTGCCTCAGCCTCGGAGCATTTATGCTTAGCCATTTCGATGCGGAAGTTATGGGCTTCTCCTAAATCCTCCATTCTCTCTAACTGGAAAATAGCACAGGCATAGGGATCTGCGAAGGAAAGTCTCTTCGCTACCTGCAAGGGTAGCTTTTTAAGTCCCTCGTACTTTTCGGGAAGATGAAGAAGCATATCGGGGTTGAAGTAGTTTTTATCGCAGAAAAGACCGTCAGCACCGTCACAGCCGTACTCGAAGTAGGTTTCGTCCTCTCTGTAGCGGGTGGGATCGTAGCTGTCTCCGCCACGGATGAGCACGATGGCGAAGCGGTTTTCGGAGGGTACCCATACTACGCCCTCGTGGCCGTTTATGAGTCTGCTTTCTCCCTCGGGAAATTTCTTCGAGAGCTTACCGTCTCTACCCATTTTCATAAGCTCAAAGTCCGTTCCGCAGAAGCCCTGAAAAACAGGTATGGCTTCGATCCCCTCGTAAAGAGGCTCGCCTCTGAGTCTCTGCCTTTTCGGATTTATGAGATTTATCTTACCGTATTTAATCGGTGCGTCCTTGTCGTTTTGGAAATATGTACCGAAAGTTTTCATCTGATGTCCTCCTTAAAGGATAAATTTACCTTTCTATTTTATCATAAAGAGAAGCGTATTTCAATGAATATAGATTGTATTTTCTTTAGCGAAATGATGTAATTTTAAAAAATTACAAAAAACGTGGACAGTGTAGTGTTTCTTTACGTCTTAATAGGTGAAACCGGTTTCAAATAAAGGAAAAGAGAAAAGCTTATGTCTAAATTATACGGCGGTTTATCTGCTCTTAAAGACGGCACTTTCACTTTTGATGAGGTGCTTATTTATTACACGGATACACCCTTATCTGTTTTGCTTTTTGAAACACGAAAGAATAAAAAGAAAGAAGGAAATATTATGGCAAGAATTATCAATCAGCCGACAGTGGATTTGAGAGGCTTTACTCCCGAGGCCCTAAAAAAGATTAAGTCAATAACTAATGTGGCATCAGTGCTGTTGCCCGAGAATATGCCTGAAGGTTTTTCTGAGGCCTATATGCAGATTAAGAAAATGAATATCGCGGGGGAAATAAGAGTTCCTGACAATGCACAGTTTTTTAACGGAAATGTTACTCTTACCCGAAAGGATGTGACAGCGGACAGCGTAATTTTGTGTAACGGAACAGCATTTGTCAGTGATATTCCCGAGGAAATGAATGTAAGAATGATTATCAACGGTACACTTATAAAGACGGAAAGCGCTTTTGTAACCGTTAGCAGCATAAACGGTACAAAGGTTGAGATAAGTGACGATGTGAAGACGGTAAAGGGAAAGGCAGAACTTAATTTTGATAAAAGCTTTGCAGATAATATCGGGGAAAAAACTGTTATCGTTGCCTGTGGCAAGATACATATTTCCGATGAGGTTACAGAGGAAATGCTTTCAGCAAAGCAGGTTAAATTTATCGCCGTAGGAAAGATTTTCGCCCGAAAGGAGCTTCACGGCTACCTTAATGCAAACAGTGAAGCTGTCGGTAAGATTCTGACAGAAGAAAAGGAAAAAAGGGAAAGGAAAAAACTATTCAGGTGGAAATAAAATGGACTATATACCTTCCGAAGTCTTTGAGGAGCTTTGGGAAAAATACAACAGAAGAATATACTACTGTTTCCGACGACAGTTTGACGAGGATACTTCCGAGGACTTGTGTCAGCAGACCTTTATGAATGTGTGGAGACATCTCTCTGCCTTTGGCGGAAGGATACATAAGTCAAAATCCTGGATATTTACTGTGGCTAAAAATGTCAGGAATGACCATCTGCGTGCAGTTCAGCTGAAGAAGATGAATTATGATTATGCAAACCTGTATGAAAATGAAATTCCTACAGAGTATAATTATGACGAGGCGATAAGCATACAGCGGGCTATGGAAAAACTGACGAAGGAGGAAAAGGAGCTTCTCGATTTTTCGCAGTATCTTTCGAGCAGAGAAATAGGAACTCTTTACGGCATTTCAGCCTCTGCGGTAAGAAGCAGAGTGCAGAAGGTTAAAGTTAAACTGAAAGGTTATCTTGATGAAACGGAAGTAGCTTTATAAATTTGAAATTATTGCTTTACTTTTTGCATTGAATAATTTATAATAGCAGAAAAACATTACAGGAGAAAGAATTATGTCAGCATATCTGTTTGCACATTTCACAGAAACCAATGAGGATAAGGAGTTCATTTGGTTTGCCGTAAGCCGTGACGGACTCAACTGGACGGATCTGGGCTCCGATGAGCCTGTTCTCGTTTCCTCGAAGGGTACCACAGGTGTAAGAGATCCCTTTATTTTTTATGATGAAAACAGAGAAAAATATGTTATTATAGCCACCGATCTCTGCACCACCAAGGGAGGAAACTGGCATCAGTATTCACATAAGGGCAGTCGCTGTCTTGTGGTCTGGGAGTCAGATGACCTTATGCACTGGAGCGAGGAAAGGCTCGTAGAGGTAGGTATAGACAGAGCAGGGTGTGTATGGGCTCCTGAGGCGGTCTACTGCAGAGAAAAGGAAAGCTGGTTCGTTTTCTGGGCATCCAATGTCAGAGAGAAGGGGAGACTTTCTCATAAGCAGATGATTTACGGTGCTTTTACGAAGGATTTTGTGACTTTCACGCCTGCCTTTAAGTATATAGAAGCCGGAACAGCCGTAATAGACACTAATATCGTCTGGGATAAGGGCTACTACTACCGCTTCTCAAAGGATGAGACACATAAGATCATAACTGTCGAACGCTGTAAAAGCCTTATTCCCGAAGAAGGGGAATCCTTCGAAAGACTTTCCTGCGAGCTTCTTGACGGCTTCTTTGGTCTCGAGGGACCCGAAGCCTATCAGCTTTCTGACGGCAGATGGTGTCTTATGGCTGATCAGTATCACACAAAAGGCGGTTATCTTCCTATGGTGTGTGATGAGCTTTCAGAGGTTGATTTCAGAAAGATCGATGAGGGCGAATATAATATGGGTAAAAGAAGAAAGCGTCACGGAAGCGTAATGAAAATCAGCGATGAAAAAGCAGAAGAGCTGACAGAGTTTTATGGTATAGAAAAATAGAAAAACCCCCCGGTGCGGTTGAATCTGAGGCGCCCCCTGTCAAGTAGACAGACTAAAAAAACAAAAATATATTTAGTTGAAGGAATCCCACCCTGCTGCGCAGCAGGGTGGAATTTTTCACGCT
>JAZUOC010000256.1:0-14716 GCA_045604465.1 Acutalibacteraceae bacterium | reverse complement strand
TGAAGCAGTAAACGGTGTCGTAGACGGTTACTACTATGAAAACGGTAAGATTGTCTGCGGTAAAGGTCTTGTAGAGCTTGAAGACGGCAGCATCATCTATGTCCGTTCTAACGGTCAGCTTGCTACAGGTAAATACTGGCCCACTACACTTAACGGTATCCTTTCTGCAGGACAGTACGATTTCGGTACTGACGGCAGACTTGTAATTGCATAAAATACCTGAATATAATTTCAAGGCGCTCTATGCCTCATATGACATAGAGCGCTTTTTATGAGAAAACCATAAAAGAAAGCAGGTATAATCACCTGTTTTCTTTTGTGATTTTAAACAGAATACGGAGGAATGCAGATGATAAGGATTATTAATTTTATAAGACATATACCTTTAAAAATTAAAAGAAAATATAAATACATAAGATTCAAAAAGCTTTGCGAATTCGGGGATAATCTTGATTTGAGCTTTCAGTCTGATTGCCAGGCTGATAAAAGCGGAACTATCAAGATAGGGGATAATTGCAGAATATTCTGTAAATTATATACCCAGGATGACGGAATGATTATAATAGGAAATAACACTTGTATTTATGACCGTACATACATCGGAAGTGTAAATAATATCACAATCGGAAGCGGTGTATGGATTTCCAATCATGTACATATTTTTGATAACAATAATCATCCTACATCACCTGAGATAAGAATGAAAATGTCAGAAGGTCCTTTTGACGGAGATGCTTGGCGCTGGAAACATTCCGATAATTCTCCTGTAATAATAGAAGATAATGTATGGATCGGTGAATATTCGGCGGTTATGAAGGGAGTACACATAGGAAAGGGTTCGATTGTGGCAGCCCATGCCGTCGTTACCAAGGACGTTCCTGAGTATTCTATCGTCGCAGGAAATCCGGCAAGAGTGGTGAAAAGTCTTGAACATTAAGAGTAAGATAAAGGGAACATCCGGAGATGCATTTCTGCTGACATTTGTTAAGTTTGTAACCATGGCTTTAAGTCTGGTTATTACACGACTTTTATCTGAACATTTATCTGTTTATGATTACGGAACATATTCACAGATCCTGCTCATAGTTTCGACTGTTTCATCGGTAACCATTCTGGGTATGATGGACGGTGTAAATTTCTTTTACAGCAGTGAACAGGATTTGCAGAGAAGAGAAGCTTATATAGCGACCATATTTTCATTACAGTGTATTGTGAGCACTGTAGTCGGATGCATTGTAATGGTTTCGAGCTCTTTGATTTGTAACTATTTCGATAATCCTGACATTAAGAGATTGCTTGTTTTTGCTGCGGTTTTGCCTGCTTTACAGAATCTTCTCGGAATGTCGCAGGTTTTATTAATTTCTGTAGGTAAAGCGAGACTTCTTGCGTTAAGAAATCTTATTGTCTCGGTTGTAAAGCTTTTAGCGGTATTGGTTGTTGTAACTGTCGTAAATGATATAGCAGTTGTTTTGGTAGCTACACTTATTCTCGATGTTACACAGATAGCGTTGTTTTGGCTTATAATAAGAAAAAACGGTTGTAAATTCAGATTTTCTGCTTTTAACTTGAGTTTAACAGGTAAGATTTTGTCTTACTGTGTTCCTATGGCAGTTTTTGTTGCTGTAAACGCTCTTAACCGTGACATAGACAAATATCTTATATCGTTGATGACGGATACGGAAACGTTAGCTATATATTCTAATGCATCAAAGCAATTACCTTTTGATATAATTATGACATCATTCTGTACTGTGCTTCTTCCTAAACTGACTAAACTGATTTCTGTTCGTGAGAATTTTACAGCTACGGTTTTATATAAAAAGTTTCTGGAAATTGCTTATGTCTCTACAGGAATACTGTGCTGTGCGGCAATAGCTGTGGCACCTCAACTTATGAATCTGCTGTATTCAGATAAATATATGTCAGGTTTAAAAATATTTATTATATATATTTTAGTCGATTTATTCCGCTTTACTAATATTACTTTGATTTTGAGTGCGGCAGGTAAAACGAAATGGCTTATGCTGACAGGTGTCGGTTCATTGGTATTTAATGCATCGGCAAACGTTTTGTTTTATAATTTATTCGGAATAACAGGTCCCGCCATAGCGACATTACTTACAAATATTCTTTTGGGTATAATGATGTTTTTTATGAACTCCAGAGTTTTAGAAACAAAAGTAAAGGCTTTCTTTTCGCTTAAGCATTTGCTTGTATTCTTTTGTGAAAGCGTAGTATTAACTACTGTCTTTGCTGTTCTTTCATCGAAACTTGAAAACTGTGAGTTGCATTATTTTATAATTATATTGATTTCCGCAGGAGCTTTTGTCTGCATAATGGCTGTGCTTAACGGTAAACGCTTTTTAAATAGTTTGAAGCAGGTAAACAAACTGTCTAAACAAAATACTAATAACAACTGAAGTATAATAAGAACAGAGGTATTTAATGGTAGAAAAAGATATGGAAAATAAAGAAAATCAGAAGGCTAAAACAGCGGACAGACCGATGAACGGTACGGAGTTCCGTGAGGGAGAGTATCATTCACACAGCTCACATCACGGACATCATCGCAGTCATCATAGTCATCATAGTCACCGTTCTTCACGAAAAAAAAGCAATGACAGAAAAAAACAGAACCGAAAGGAAAAAATCGAACGCTTCCTGAGACGAAATAAAAAATATATTATGTATTGTTTTATTACGCTTTTAGTGTTCGTCTGTATGATTTTTGTCGGTGGATATCTTGACGGAATGAACAGGGTGGAGCATAAAGAGGAAAGCAGCGGTGATGAGTATCAGACTGAAATAAAGGACACTTCGAAGCTTCAGATCGGTATACCGTTTTTCGCAGAGGATGCAGTCATAGTAAATTCCGCTGTAGAGGTTTTTATGAAGTCTGACGGAAGTCTCGATGTAAACGATGTATATAAACTGTACTCATCTGAATCAGTGCGTCTGGATGTGGGTATGCCTGTAAAGCTTTATTATGATATTTCGGGAGTTCCTGCAGGTTATAATGTGAAAAAAGTCGAGATTATGGTGGCTGATAACAGGAGTTTTTCGAACCCTCTTGTCTATTCTCTTGAAGGCCATGAAAGCGGAGTAGATGTTTACAATCTGAAAACGGGCACACAGTATTATTACACGATAAAGCTTATTTTCGTAAACGGCTTCGAGACTTCGGTAAACGGCAGCTTTAAAACAGCAGACGGTCCCCGTTTTATGAATGTGGACGGTGTTTATAATATGAGAGACATCGGCGGTTGGGAAACAACCTCGGGAAAGAAAATCAAGCAGGGCCTTTTTTACAGAGGCTGTGAGATCGACGGGGCTGTCGAATCGAAATACACTATTACAGACAGCGGAGTAAACACTATGTTAAAAGATCTCGGCATAAAAACTGAGATAGATCTGAGAGCTGAAAGTGATAATATTCACGGAACACACGCTTTGGGAGCAGCTGTTGACCATAATTATTATGAAATAGGAATGTATTCGACTATATTTAATAACAAAAAGAGTACTGAAAATATCAGAAGAGTTTTCTCGGATCTTGCTGATAAAAAGAATTATCCTGTTTATATTCATTGTACTTACGGTCAGGACAGAACAGGAACGGTATGTTATCTGCTTGAAGCATTGCTCGGTGTCAGCGAAGAGGATATGATAAAGGATTTTCTTTTATCGGGAATTCATCACGGTGACATTTACGGCGGAAGAGAGCCAATGGACGAATTTATTGCCGATCTGAAAGAGTTACCCGGTACTTCTATGAGCGAAAAGGTAGAATATTATCTCCTTTCAGTAGGTGTTGAAGCTGAGGAAATAAGAAGCATAAGAAATATTTTCCTTACTGATTGACTGTTAATAAAATATCCGGACAGCTTGTATTTATGCAGGCTGTCTTTTTTTTTTGCGAGTGCATATATGTTGAAAATTTAATAAGATAGTGATATAATTATTTAAACAGTTAATTTGTAAGGGGGGATATGATGAAATTAAAGCTTTTCTTTCAGGCGGTCATTAAATTTTCACTTGGTGTAGTTTTGGTAGCCTTGCTCATATTTCTGCCGGCAGGAACACTTAATTATTTTAACGGATTATTGTTTATGGGTATTTTATTTGTACCGATGTTCTTAGCGGGTATCGTTATGATGATGAAGAATCCCTCGCTTCTGAAAAGCAGGCTCGATGCTAAAGAAAAAGACAGTGAGCAGAGTCTTGTTGTTAAGCTCAGCGGCCTTATGTTCCTTGCAGGCTTTATCGTAGCAGGTTTTGATTTCCGTTTTGGTTGGAGTGAGCTTCCGAAGTCGGTGTCAGTATTTTTTGCTGTGCTTTTTCTCGTAGCTTATGCTCTTTATGCCGAGGTGCTCAGGGAGAATACTTATCTTTCACGTACCATTGAGGTTCAGCAGGGACAGACGGTTATTGACACAGGACTTTACAGCATAGTGAGACATCCGATGTACAGTGCTACACTGCTCCTGTTTCTGTCTATGCCTTTGGTTTTAGGCTCTGTGTATTCATTTATTATTTTTCTTGCTTATCCGTTTATTATCGCGAAAAGAATTAGAAACGAAGAAGCGTTTCTTGAAAAGGAATTAGACGGTTACAGCGAATATAAAAATAAGGTGAAGTATCGTCTTATTCCGTTTATTTGGTAATGAAAATTTTAAAAGGAGAAATATTTATGATGAAAACAAAAACTAATGCTTCAGGTCTTTCACTGAAGCATAAAATCGGTTACGGACTCGGCGATGCAGGCGGATGTATGACCTTTGCTATTATGGGCAGCACCTTCGCTATGTATTGCACCGATGCACTTAAGGTGGACACGGACTTGCTTGCCGTTCTGCTCGTAATCTGGAATGTGTGGGATTTTATCAACGATCCTCTTATGGGAGCATTTATGGATAAGGCATTCGCCAAAAAGCATAATCCCAGAGGAAAATTCCGCCCCTGGCTTCTCAGAAGTTCACCGCTTATCTGTGTAAGCTTTATTGCTCTCTGGTCTGTTCCCTCACTTTTCGAGGGCCTTTCTCTCGTTTGTGTTCTTTTCGGACTCAAGATACTCTATGAGGGCGCATATACTATGTTCAATATTCCTATGGGTTCTCTTCTTTCGGCTATGGCTGATAACGATAAAGACAGAGCGACACTTTCCTCTGCACGCGGCTTCGGCTCTGCTGTAGGTAATGCTATTCCTGTTATGCTTATGCCTATGCTTATCGAAAAATACGGCCAGACCAATTCGAAAGGCTATGCCCTCGGTGCAGCTGTATGTGCAGTTATAGGCTTCGTTATGTGTCTCGGACATTATGCTTTTACAGAGGAAAGAACTGCTTCCGTTGCAGTCGAAAATCAGGAGCAGCAGAACATTAAGGTTACGGACATTCTTAATGTTTTCCGCGTCAACAGACCCTTCCTTGCTCTGTGTATCCACGGCCTTTGTATCTGCACAATGCAGTATGTAAGTAATACTCTTACCAATTATCTTTTCTCTGTGGTTTACGGTGACCTTACATTAGTTTCCAAGGGTATGATTATTTCTGCTCCCTTTATGACAGTGACTCTTTTAGGCGGACCCTTTTTCGCCAAAAAATTCGGACTCGAAAAGTTTATCCGCTTCGGTCTTATTTCGGGCTCAGCTATGTATATAGGTCTTTTCGTTCTTCATATGGTAACGAATGTAAATCCTTATGTGCACATTATACTCAGTAATTCCGCTATGGGTCTTGCAAGTGTGTCTATTTATATGCAGTGGGGTCTGGTCAGTGAGGCCATCGATTATAACGAAATGATAACAGGTAAAAGAACAGAGGGCTCCATCTACGGTACATTTAATCTTTCTCGCCGTGTAGGTCAGACTATCGGTAACTCTTCGGCTGTTCTTATGCTCGGCTGGATCGATTATAATGCCGACCTTACCGCACAGTCTGCAGTTACAGTTTCCGGCATAAAGATTATAGCTGTGCTTCTTCCCGGTATATTTGTTCTCGGATCATGGGCAGCTTTCAAATTCCTGTGGAGAATGGATGTAGAGACAAGACAGAAAATAGACGATTTCAAAAAAGCACAGAAGGAACAGTAATTTATGTATAAAATAATTTCTACTCCCTGCGGGGAGATAAAAGGTGCAACCGCTGACGGAGTAATCGACTTTAAGGGTATCCGTTATGCCACCTGTAAAAGGTGGACTTATCCCGAAATAGTAACAAGGTGGGAGGGCGTTTATGATGCCACAGTCTACGGTAACTGCTCCTATCAGCCTCGTGCCTTTTATAATGAAGAAGAGAATCCCGGCAAGGTGTTTTACTATAATGAATTCCGTAAGGGTGAAGCCTATATTTATGACGAGGACTGTCTTTTTCTTAATATCCGTGTTCCGGAAAATGCTACCTCCGACAGTAAGCTTCCTGTTTTAGTTTATATACACGGAGGCGGATTTACCGGAGGGTGCGGTCACGAAAAGCATTTCGACGGCCCTGTGTGGGCGAAAAAGGGGATCATTTCCGTGACTGTTAATTACCGCCTCGGACCTATGGGCTTTCTCTGTCTTCCTGAGCTGAAGGCTGAAGCGGGACACACGGGTAACTACGGCCTTTATGACCAGATAGCCGCCCTCAGATGGGTTAAGGCTAATATTTCAGCCTTCGGTGGCGACGGAGAGAAAATCACTGTTATGGGGCAGAGTGCGGGTGCTATGAGTGTACAGCATCTTTGTCAGAGCGACTATACCGACGGACTTTTCCGATCTGCCGTTCTGTCCAGCGGTGTCGGTATGGGCTCATTTATGACAGGTACACCCGAAAAGAAATATGACTTCTGGAAAGAGGTTATGAAGAATACAGGTGCAAAAACATTAGAGGAATTCAGAAGGGTTTCTCCCGAGGTTCTTTTCCGTGAATGGAAGAAGGTAAAGGGATCGGCTATGTCTGCCACACCTGTCAGAGACGGAATACTTATCAAGGATAAGCCTCAGGTTAAAAATATTCCCTATATGGTCGGCTCCACCGGCCATGATATGGCTCCTGCCGTACTTTATCTGCTTACTAAAGGCTGGGCAAAAAAACACGGTGCATATATGTGGCTTTTTGAGCGTATGCTTCCCGGTGATAAAAAAGGAGCCTGGCACAGCAGTGATTTGTGGTATTGGTTCGGTACACTCTCTAACTGCTGGAGACCGATGGAAGGAAGAGATTATGCGATAAGTGATAATATGTCATCTTATCTCTGTAGCTTCGTTAAGAACGGAAACCCGAACAGTGAAGGTCTTCCTTTATGGAAAAAGTGCACAGACGGTAAAGCAGTTATGTGCTTCGGTGATACTATGACATATTGCGGCAAGGTGAATATGAGCAAGCTCATATATAACACTCTTACTACCAAGCCTGTAGGTGAATAAAAATCAGCGCTCACATCATTCGGTGTGAGCGTTTTTTATACCCTCGCATATAATAAACGGGGGTGATATTATGCCAATAATTCCTTATGACCGCAGTGCGGCAATCAGCTATGCACGTGAGTGGGCATTCAGAAGAAATCCACGCTTTCTCGATTTCAGCGATATAGGCGGTGACTGTACTAATTTTGTTTCTCAGTGCATTTATGCGGGAAGCGGTGTTATGAACTTTACTCCGGTTTTCGGCTGGTATTATCTTTCCTCATCTAATCGCACAGCTTCATGGACAGGAGTGGAGTATCTTTATAATTTTCTTACTGCCAATGAGGGTGTCGGCCCTTTTGGCAGAGAGGTAGGGGAGGATGAAGCCGAAATCAGTGATGTGGTTCAGCTCGGTGATGCAGAAGGCGATTTTTACCATACGATCATTATAACCTCACTTTATCCCGAAATACTCGTCGCTTCTCATTCAAAGGATGCCTTTGACAGACCGCTTTCCTCTTATGATTTTGAAGCGGTACGGTTTATTCATATCGACGGGGTGCGGATAGAAGAATAAAAGAAAAGCCTCCCTTGCTGCTCGACGACATCAGCAAGGGAGGGATCGTTATAAGGTGTGTGACGGAGAGATCATCAGTCGCCTCTGACTATTCTGTAGGTCTGACGGAAATCCTCCTTGCCCCAGCCTCTTTCCATAGCCTTATCTATGGCAGCCTTGGCGGCTCTCATACCGGGCATTTCGAAATCCATTTCTTCGCTTATACGGGAACAGATGGTAATGTCCTTGCACATGTTTTCCAGGGAAAAGGCAGTGGACCAGTCTTCGTTTTTAAGCTTTTCTCTCTGTGCATTCATATAAAAATTCTGTGCGCCGCCTGCCGCTACGGCATCAGCGAAATTATCGATAGAAATACCGAGCCTCTGAGCAAGATTAAGCGTTTCGTTTACGCCGTTCTGTATCTGTGCTACCAATGTGTTATGGCAAATTTTAGCGGCGAGTCCCATACCGTTTTCACCCATATAAATAACCTTGCTTCCCATATAGGAAAGGATGGGCTCGATAATGTCAAAGACTTCCTTTTCACAGCCCGCGAGGACACCGAGAGTGCCGGCTATGGCATCAGCTTTGGAGCGTACTACGGGACAGTCGGCAAACTGAGCACCGTTGGCTTTGACCATATCAGCTACCTCTACGGAAGCATGCGGCTCGATGGTGCTCATATCGATACAAATTTTTCCTTCTTTAAGATAGGGGAGCATTTCTGTGTAGGCTTCCTTTACGTGCTTTGAGGTGGGTATCATCGTGATGATGACATCCGCCTTTTCTGCTACCTCGGTATTTGTGGCACAGCCTACACAGCCGAAGGAAGCGAGCTTATCTGTCTGACTTTGCTTGTGATCATTACAGTAAACGGTATCATTATGCTTTCTTACGATGTTTTCGCACATTGATTCGCCCATAATTCCTAAACCGATAAAACCTATTTTCATTCGAGTTACCTCCTGATTGTTATGTGATAATTATAGTTTTATTCTTATTTTATGTCAAGAAAAACTTTACTTAACGGTTTAATAGTGATAAAATGCTATTAAGAAAGAGGGTAATGAAATGGGAAAATCCTTACAGGGTAAATATACGATAGATATGTGCAGCGGTTCTGTTTACGGAAAAATGCTGCGTTTTGCTCTGCCGCTTATGCTGTCCGGTATCCTGCAGCTTTTATTCAATGCGGCTGATATTATAGTAGTAGGTAATTTCGCCGGGGATGAGTCACTCGCCGCAGTGGGTGCTACGACTACTATTATTAATCTTACCGTTACACTTTTTATCGGACTTTCCGTTGGTGTAAATGTACTGACCGCCAATTACTTCGGTGCAGGAATGAATGAGGAAGTAAAAGCTACAGTGCATACGGCTATGGCTGTAAGCGTAGTCAGCGGAATATTTCTTACAGTTATTGGTATAATCTTTGCTCCGCAGATACTTCATATGATGAAAGTGCCGGACGATGTAATCGATCTTTCGGTAATTTATCTCCGAACGTACTTTTCGGGTATGATAGCCGTTATGGTTTATAATTTCGGCAGTGCTGTTCTCCGTGCTGTAGGTGACACACAGCGTTCACTTTATTTTCTTACTGTTTCAGGTATAATAAATGTAGGGCTTAACCTTATTTTTGTTATTGTATTTCATTGGGGTGTTTTCGGTGTCGGTCTTGCTACAGTGATTTCACAGGTAGTTTCTGCGGCACTGGTGGTAATCACTCTGATGAAAGAAAAAAGTGCCATAAAGCTGTCTCTAAAGGAGCTGAAAATAGACAGACATAAGCTTCTTCGAATAATACAGATAGGTCTTCCTGCAGGACTTCAGGGAATGCTCTTTTCTATTTCTAATCTTCTCATTCAGTCCTCGGTTAATTCCTTCGGAAAAATCGTGATAGCAGGTAATTCAGCTTCAGCTAACGTGGAGGGCTTCGCGTTTACGGCTATGAATGCCTTTCATCAGGGTGCAGTAGCTTTTACGGGACAGAATAAGGGTGCGGGAAGGTATGACCGTATCGGTAAGATTCTCAGAACCTCACTACTTTATGCTTTTATCACAGGTGTGGTTTTTGCCGTTATTTATAATGTGTTCTCTTATGAGCTTATCGATCTTTACACTAACAGTGAAGAAGTAATTAAGGCAGGCGTAACGAGACTTGTTATTATTGCTACAGCATATTTTCTTGCAGGCATGATGGATGTGGTGGTAGGTGCCATAAGAGGTCTCGGTTATTCTGTGGTACCGATGATAGTTTCTGTTTTCGGTATATGCATTTTCCGTGTGTTCTGGATTTTCTGTATTTTCTCACAGGAGCAGTATCACACTATCGAATCTATTTATTACTCCTATCCCATAAGCTGGATACTTACTTTATCTGTTCAGCTTATATGCTATATGGTTATAAAAGTAAAGGTCATTGACAAAAAACGGAAGCAGAGCCGATAATTTACTGTTGCAATATACCTTTGAATATGCTATAATCAATATGCTATTATACGGAAATACTCTAATTAAGTTTAGAGTATTTTTTCTGATTTATTACTTTAACACAGTAATTTAATGATGCTTTTAGTGCGGAAGGGTTGTTATTATGATTGATAAAAAAATTGATGAATTATTTACACAGTGGCTCGAAAAGAACAGAGATGAAATAGTTGAGAAGTGGATTGAACTGGCAAAAATCCCTTCCGTAAAGTCTCAGAAGACCGAAAATGCTCCTTACGGTGCAGAGTGTGCCAGAGCTCTTAATTATGCCGCATCTCTCTTTTACTTCGAAGGTATCAACAGTAAGGTTTATGATGAGGGCGGTTATGCTTTAGCTCATTACGGAGACGGCGAGAAAACTATCGGTCTTTTCAGCCACAGTGATGTGGTACCCGTAGGCGACGGCTGGCTTTTTACAGATCCGTTTAATCCTGTTATTAAGGACGGAAGCTTAATCGGCAGGGGAGTAGAGGATAATAAATCAGGTATCATCGCTTCTCTTTGTCTTATGAAGTTTTTAAAGGACAGCGGTATAAAGCTTTCGAGCCGTATTGAAGCCTTTATCGGTTCCGATGAGGAGTGCGGTATGGATGATATGAAGGCGTATCTCGCTGAGCAGTCCATGCCTGACATTTCCTTTGTGCCCGATGCAGATTTTCCTTGCAGCACGGGCGAAAAGGGTATCTGTCACATATGGGCTAAGAATAAGACAGCGTTCAAGACAATAAAGTATATAAAAGCAGGTGAAGCCTTTAACATTGTTCTCGATAAGATAGAAACTGAAATCGCATACGATGAAAGTCTCTGTAATGAAATCGCAGAAAAGCTCGCCGGCAACGAAAAAATCACTCTTGATTCTGAGGGCGACAGCATAAAGCTTCTCGCAAAGGGTGTATCAAAACACGCAAGTATTCCGGAAGGCTCGGAAAATGCTGCACTGTCTCTGTTTGCTCTTCTGAGTGAATGTGAAAATCTTTGCGAAAATGACCGTGAGATTCTTAAAAACGCTGTCGAAGCCCTTTCATGCTATTACGGAAAAGGTCTTAATATTCTCCACGAGGATCCGAATTTCGGAAAAACAACCTGCACTAACGGTATGGTAAAAATCGAAGACGGTAAGCTTATGCTTTCCTTCGACATCCGCTACGGAGATACCCAGGATGCGGCAGCCCTTGAGAGAAATTCAGATGAAGCACTTGATAAGCTTGGGTTTGAGGTAGTATATAAGGAAAACAGTCCGGGCTTTTCTATTGATAAGGACAGTAAGATTCCTGCAGCTCTCGAAGAAATCTTCGCAGAAATAACAGGAGAGTATCATAAGTCTGTTCTTATGTCGGGCGGTACCTATGCCAGAAAGCTTAAAAATGCTTTTTCTCTCGGTACGAGTGTTATTCTTCCTGACAGAAAGGATAAGCTTCTCGAAATGCCTGAGGGTCATGGCGGCCCCCATCAGCGTGATGAAAGAATCGATATAGAGGGCTTTTTTACTGCTGTCAGAATTCTTCTGCATTATGTAACAGAAAGCGATAAAATAATTAACAGTTAAATGTTCATCGGTAAATATATAGTGAATTTGACGAAAAAAAGCCGATAACTATTGAAATTATTTTGATTTTATAGTATAATGAAACGAATATAAGCAGATGAAGTCATGAAATTACTCCGTATAATTTCATTAAAAAACGTAAATCTGGAATAAAAAATAAGGTGGGTTATTACTGTGAACACTAAAACATTAATCTATGTTTTGAAAAGAGTGGCTCTTGCAGTTCTTACGGTATGGGTTGTAATTACAGTCACTTTTTTCGTTATGAGAGCTGTTCCCGGCGGTCCCTTCGCCAGCGAAAAAGCGATCACTCCCGCTGCTCAGGCAGCACTTGAGGCTAAATACGGTCTCGATAAGCCTCTTATGGAGCAATATTTCACTTATCTTAAGGACATTGTCACCAAATTCGATTTCGGTCCTTCGCTCAAGCAGCGCGGAAGAGATGTTATCGATATAATTACCGACGGTATGAAGACATCCTCTAAGTTGGGTGTGGCAGCCGCATTCATCGCTCTTATTTCTGGCATTGTTCTCGGCTCTGTGGCAGCGCTCAGAAGAAACAAGATTATCGATAAAATCATTATGGTTGTTACTACGGCTTTCGTTTCTATGCCTTCATTTATTATAGGCTCACTTCTTCTGATACTCTTCGCCATCACCTTCCATATCTTACCTGCTAACGGTAATGCATCAGGAGGTTTGATTTTACCGATTATCACGCTTTCTCTTTATCCTATGGCTTATATCACCCGTCTTACCCGTTCATCTATGCTCGATGTTCTCGGGCAGGACTACATCCGTACAGCCAAGGCAAAGGGTGTTTCGGGAAACAAGATTATCTTCAAGCACGCTCTTAAGAACTCTCTTATTCCTGTTATTACCTATTTCGGACCTATGCTTGCCTATATCGTTACCGGTTCTCTTGTTGTTGAGCAGATTTTTGCTGTTCCCGGTATCGGCAGAAACTTCGTTAATTCCATTACTAACCGTGACTATACGCTCATTATGGGTACAACTATCGTTCTTGCAACTCTTATCGTTGTAATGAACCTTATAACCGATATTCTCTATAAGGTTGTTGACCCGAGAATCAATCTTGAATAAGGAGGTAGAAGAAAAATGAATCAAAAGCCTTTAAGCCTCCATGTAGATGTAGAAAAGCTTATTCCCGCTACAGAGGAAGAAAAAGAATACATCGTTAAAATGAGACCGTCTACCACATTCTTCAGAGACGGCGCTAAAAGATTTCTTAAAAACAAGGTAGCAACTGTTTCTCTTATAGTTGTACTTTTAATAACTCTTACTTCTATTTTCCTGCCTATGTTCTGGCCCTATTCCTATGAACAGCAGCTCGGTATCGAGCCCGGTAAGCCGGTTGATTCATCCTATAATAACCTTGCACCCTTCGAATACGGTGCTACAGAGCAGTCCAAAATCGAAGCAGGAGAGAAGGTATTCCCTCATATTTTCGGTACTGACTCTCAGGGAAGAGACTACTTTATCCGTGTCGTTTACGGTACGAGAATTTCTTTGGCGGTAGGCTTCTTTGCCAGCCTTATAGTTCTCGTTATCGGTCTTACCATCGGCTCCTTAGCAGGTTATCTCGGCGGTAAGGTTGACCTTATCATAATGAGAATTATCGACATTATTTATTCACTTCCCGATACCCTTATGGTTATTCTTCTCGCTTCGGTTCTCAGCCAGGTTCTTGAAATCGTTATTCAGGGAACCGTGCTTGCGAAGCTCGGTACAAATATGATAAGTTTGTTTATCGTTTTTGCCGTTCTTTACTGGGTATCTATGGCGAGACTTATCAGAGGACAGATCCTTTCACTCAGAGAGCAGGAATATGTATTGGCTTCACAGGCTACAGGTGCTAAGGGCAGCTGGATTATCAGAAAGCACCTTATCCCTAACTGTATCAGCGTTATCATCATTTCCACCGCTCTTCAGATTCCTAACGCCATCTTCACTGAAAGCTATCTTTCCTTCCTCGGACTCGGTGTTAATGCTCCTATGCCTTCTCTCGGTTCTTTGGCTTCTGAGGCACTGAACGGTATTAACTCCTATCCCTTCCGTCTCGTATTCCCCGCTATCGTTATTTCATTGGTAGTTCTTTCGCTTAATCTCTTCGGCGACGGACTCCGTGACGCATTTGACCCGAAGCTTAACAGTTAAGAAAGGAGATTTATAATGGCTTTATTAGAAGTAAAAGATTTACAGACCTCCTTTTTTACGGATGCAGGTGAAGTCAAGGCAGTAAACGGCGTAAGCTTCAGCCTTGAAAGAGGTAAGGTTTTAGGTATAGTAGGTGAGTCAGGCTCGGGTAAATCCGTTACAGCCTACTCTATTATGCAGATTCTGGCAGGTACGGGCAAGATTGTCGGCGGCTCCATAAAGCTCGACGGTCAGGAGCTTGTAAATGCGGACGAAAAAGTAATGAAGGATGTCAGAGGTAATAAGGTTTCTATTATCTTCCAGGACCCTATGACCTCTCTCAATCCCACATATACCATCGGCTCACAGCTGAAGGAGGCTATTCTCCTTCACACAGACAGAGATAAGAAGCAGGCTTATGACCGCGCTGTAGAAATGCTCCGTCTCGTAAACGTAAATGAGCCGGAAAAGAGAATGAAGCAGTATCCTCACGAGCTCTCCGGCGGTATGAGACAGAGAGTTATGATCGCTATGGCTCTTGCCTGTGAGCCGGACATTCTCATCGCCGACGAGCCCACCACTG
>JAZUOC010000255.1:0-4390 GCA_045604465.1 Acutalibacteraceae bacterium | reverse complement strand
TATGGGAGCCTTTTCTGTGACTGTCGCATACCGTGACGGAAGAGCATATTGGAACAAAAAGAACTATCCCGCCGGTATATTCGCAACAAATTTTTTGAATGTTTTTTATAAAAATGATACGGCCGCAAGAATTTCTGTCTTTTCAGACGAAATTAACCACAATATCCTAAAACAGTTAAGGTGTGGCTATCTCAACATCCGTAATTTTACCGATACAGGCAGAATGATTCTTGAAGAGCTGAAGGCTATGCCTAACATACCTGTTTACAGTGCCCTTAGCTTTGATGCTATCCGAGAAAGGGTAACATATCTGTTCAGCGAAGAAACCGGACAGCGCATCTGCGAACACTTTGTACGGAGAGCTGAAATCGCTCTGATACCTCAAGATGAGGTTATAGTTGATACAGCTTACCGTCAATGCGATTTTGAGTACATAAACGAGAGTGAAGGCATCATAAATGAGTTAACCGGAATTATTACATTCTTCAATAACATCAGCGATGATATGTACTATGCTCATAAGAACCTCGTTGCTTTTGTTAATTCTTTGCCTGACATTGAAAAGCACGATGAGGGACATCTCTTGCCCGTTGCTAAAGAGATATTCGGCAACAAGACATTCTCCGTTAATGAGGAGTTTATTGAGGTCAGGAAAAACATAAAGAGTCAGTACACAACAGTCGCAAGAAAGCTATACTTTGACAGCTTTTACAGCTTTATTGTTACGGATTTCTTTGAAGGCTTGCACTACGGTCATTACCCTAAAAGGTGTGAGGTCTGCGGCAAGTATTTTCTTATGCAGAGTGCAAGAAAGCAGAGATACTGTACTAACGGTATAGCACCTGAAAAGATAAACGGACAGAAGCTCACTTGCAGACAGTATGCTGCTGCTATCCGTAAAAAGGAGCTGTCTGAAAACAATCCAATTATGGATATTTACAACAAGCGTTGCAGTTGTATCCGTACTGAAGCTTTACGAGGCACAATAACTGCTGAGTTTGCAGAAAAGGCAAAGGTAATAGCAAAGAACAGAATGCTGTTAGCCAAGCGTGACCCTGAATATTTCAAAACACAGTACAAAAAGGATTTAAGCCGTAAAAAGCTTTATGCGGATGCGGAGAAAAACTAACGGAAAGGATGTGGCATAATGAAAAAATGGGAAGAAGATTTATATATGTTTCACTGTGCCACGGCACCGAAGGAAAAGAAATCCTTGCAGGAATATATTGAGCTTTACCTGACCGAAAAAGACGAAAGATATTTCAATTATTTCTTGCATTTTTACGAGCCGAGGCTCAACGATAAGATTTACGGTATAGTACACAACTATGCTATGCAGGGGCATTTTGCTGATTTGAAAATGGTGTTCGTTCACGGAATTTACAAGGCTCTTGAAAAATATGATTTATCGCAGAAAGTACCGTTCCTGTATTTTGCAAAGTATTATTGTGAGCATGAGATTCACGAATATATCCGTTCAATGAGGCACGGTCTTACCATACCAAATGCTGACGAGGATAAAATGCTTCGCAAGGCTATGGCTCTTTACAGAGAGTATGGTGAAATTGCCACGCAAGAAAACATTGAGAAGATAGCAGAGCAGATAAACCGTTCACCTAAATTCACCTGTGAGCTTATTACAGCAGGTCTCCGCAACACCTTGTTTATACCGTTTTACAAGGAATACTGTGACGAAGATTCAGAAGAGACTGCAGAAGATGTTACGAGTGACAACACCTACAACCCGGAGCTTGAACTTATCCGAAAAGAACAATCTGATGCAGTATGGGGAGCATATAACGAACTCGATATTGGCACACAGCTGATGATTGCTGATAACCTTGCTTTCTGTCCTGAATGTCACAGCATATTTGAGATGCAAAAAGACAAAAACGGCGAACCCGTTAAGGTCCGCCATAAGAAGAAAACGTATAAAGAGATTGCTACCATTAATGAAATGTCAGAAGAGGAAAGTGTGAGGGTTGCTTTGCAGAAGGGGTATGAGGAGATGAGGGGGAAGTTGAAGGAGATAAAGTTGATATAAAAAGCTAAAACCTCATCTGGTTCAGATGAGGTTTTAGCTTTTTACATTCTGTAGAACATGCCGTATTCTTTTAGTTTACCAAATATTTCAAGTCACTTCTTTTTACGTTTTCTAAGTTTTATTATAATGCATATAACTGACAGAATTAGAAAAACAAATATAATAAATACTATTATGGTAAATGTTGTTTCTGTTTCATGAGTATATTCTATATCGATGTTTCTGTCATAGTTAACTGCGGAATCAATTGGTTCTGTTGGAGCTAAAGAGAAAATCATAAATCCGCCAACTTGTTTTTTTGTACCATAATTTTTAGTCCAATGTCCTAAACTATCAATCGATGCCCTTGCAAGAGTCGTATAACTGTCAGAAACGATCCACTTATCTCCAACATTATTTCTTCGATAATCTTCAGCATAAAAGCTATCAGAGTCATAGCAGAATACGTCTTTATTCCATTTTACCGAGATATAATCCTCTTCCCTTATAAGTGGTTTGTTAATTGCCCATTCCCAATAAGAACATACAATTTCACCTATTACTGAGCTGTCGGCATTATCAACAAGCTGAAAAGAAAGTTTTTTTACAATTACATCATTGTTATTTGTTTCGGCTTCTGTACTGTAATCAACGCCTAAAATTTTATTGGCACCTATGGTCGATCTTATTCTTGCGAGTGATGATTCAGCAAGATTATTTATAAATTCCTCAGGTAAGCCATTAGACAAAAGCCATTCATAATCGTTAACAAATTCATAATCACTAGCTTTTTTGATTGTTTCTGCCATTTTATCAATCATTGTATCTGTTAGGTTATCAAGATAGTCTTCCTCATATCCATATTCAAGAAGAAGTTTATAATTGGCATTTTCTGTGTCTACAGCAAATGATATTACAGATGATAAGGACACTATAATAATACATATTATTACGCTTATTAATGCTTTAATTTTTTTCACAAGAATCACTCCTTTTTATGATTTTATGTTTGCTTTTTATTAATTTGATTCCCCAACCTATTAGTGAGAAAAGAGATATCCACAACAAATATGAAACTATAAGAAGATATTTATATTCGGCAGTATAGACAGATGAATCAAAAATCATATCCATACCTCCGGCAGTGGAGAGAGAACAAAAAATGTTTATACATATAAATATGAGCCATAGCGAATAATAAACTGCATTTTTTTTACAAAACAAAAGTGTTGCTGACACCGCACTGAAAAAAATAGAAATATAGAACATTTTCGGAAAAACAAATAAAAAGAAAATAGCATTTATTAGAAGACCTGAGGCAAAGATTGTTTTGATATCTGTGACCTTTTCTATAATAACTGTTTGCTCTTTTATAATTGTTTTATCATTTTCATAGTTTTGGGTGTTTGGGTCTTCAACGAGACCTCTTAATACGTAATCTGAACTTACAGAAAAAATTTCGCAAATACGGACAATTTTGTCCAGTTCAGGTGTTGATACATTGTTTTCCCATTTAGATATTGTCTGTCGTGATGTATCAAGTTCATTTGCAAGGTCGCCTTGGGACATGTTGTTTTTCTTTCTTAGCTCATATATTCTTTCGCCTATTGACTCCATTGCAACCCACCTCCTTTCTTTAGCTTCATCTTATCATAACAAATAAAAAAGTCTATCAATGAGGCTTTAAAATTTAGCAACCATCAAGTGCAATGGTAGTATTTTGAACTGTTCTAAAGACTATATGTTATAAAAATTTTTAAATTAACCTAAAAATGGCGACAATCCCTTCAGATTTGCCACCACAATTATTTATTTGTATATCAGTTCATTGCAAACTATCTCTCGTGTTCTTGCCGCAATATTCTGCATACGGCATACCCACTCAAGCTGATTTTCTTCTTTCAGTTGCTCGGTTACACCTTCAGCCACTTTCATCTGCTCAATGAGAGTATCATACATAGCCTTTGCCTGATTTTCGACTTCAAAACAGTGCTGATAAAGTTTACCTTGCACAAGCAGGGAGTTAAACAGTACCTTTTTATGCTTTTCAAGATAAGTTTTGTGTATCATTCCCCATTTGCCGAGAGTAATATTCGCTTCTTCGGGTGGTAATATGAGGTTAGGAATTAAAAAATCACCCACACGGCGGTACTGAATTTTGTTTGACATAGAAATAGCCTCCTTTAATTTTGTAGCTTCATTGTACAAATTAAAGGAGGTGTTGTCGAATGTGCGGATCGAAAATGAGTTGAAAAACGAGCGTTTTTGTCGAAAATAAAAGCGTTTTTGTAAAGTGGGTTGAAGTTGGTATTTATAAATAATATAGTGAGATTATATAAATCTATTATTTTCTTTAACTCATTTAAG
>JAZUOC010000254.1:0-7292 GCA_045604465.1 Acutalibacteraceae bacterium | reverse complement strand
TGAAGCAGTAAACGGTGTCGTAGACGGTTACTACTATGAAAACGGTAAGATTGTCTGCGGTAAAGGTCTTGTAGAGCTTGAAGACGGCAGCATCATCTATGTCCGTTCTAACGGTCAGCTTGCTACAGGTAAATACTGGCCTACTACACTTAACGGTATCCTTCCTGCAGGACAGTACGATTTCGGTACTGACGGCAGACTTGTAGTCTGATTAAAAAGTAAATATCTGACCGAGCAAAAGCTCCGTGTCCATTGAGACACGGAGCTTTTTTTAATTCTGAATAACTTGCTCAGAGTGATTTACGGTATAAAAAACGACTCCGCAAAATAACGAAGTCAGTATAAAATATAAGGTTGTTTTACACAAATATAATCGTAGCGAAGGGAACCTTCATTTTGCATTTACTTAAGATTTCCATTTGCCGGGCCGTCGATAACACGCCCGCTTTCCGTAAATCTTGAGCCGTGACAGGGACAGTCCCAGCTGTGCTCCGCCTTATTATACCGTAAGGCACAGCCGAGATGAGGACACCGTTTCGCTGTAGGATAAATATAGCCGAGAAGACTTTCTGCACCGTTTAGAAGAAGCTGAGGGGTGAGCATATTCCGTGAGGGTGAGAAAACCTCGGCATAAGGGTTAGTCTTGCCGCAGAGAAGATCGGAAAGAATGAGCGCGCCGGACATAGCGCCTGTCATACCCCATTTATTGAAGCCGGTGAGAGTGAAAAGCTTATGGGTGCTTTTCGAATAAGAACCGATGTACGGCATAGAGTCGAGGCTCATACAGTCCTGTGCCGCCCAGTGAAATTTCTCTTCGGCTTTAGGGTAAAGCTCTTTCGCTCTGTTACGCAGCTCAGTGTAATTTCCACCCCTTTTACCTGTACGGTGGTCACCGCCTCCGAGGAGAAGAAGACTGCGGTAATTACGCAGGGAAAGACCGTTTTCCTTTTCATCGAGATACATTCCGTTGATTTCTTCCGCATTTTCCAGCGCGATAACATAGGAGCGGTGCTGATAAAGCTTCAGTGAGTAAAGACCGTGCTTATTGATGAAGGGAAAATGAGTGGCCACGATGACATTTTCTGCCTTTACGGAGCCTGTAGCAGTGACGGCAGTGTTACCCTTCATCTCCTTTACACGGCTGTTTTCATATACGGTTAGGTCTTTGACTATTTCAGAAGCGAAAAGTAAGGGGTGAAACTGAGCCTGATTCTCTGTTTTAACGGCACCGACAGTGGGAAAGGGAAGCGAAAGCTTGTCGGTAAAGCTGCCTTCAGCACCTATTTTATGAAGGGCATTCAGCTCGTCCTCGATTTTCTGCGGGCTGTCGATGGAATAAATGTAGTTATCCTTTATTTCAAAGTCGCATCTGATGTTTTCCGAAAGCTCCTTATATTTTTCGAGGGCGAGTCGGTTCGCTTCGTAATAGGCTTTAGCCACATCTGCCCCTTTTTTTATGAGGTCAGAATAGATGAGTCCGTGCTGAAGGGTTATTTTGGCGGTGGTGTTTCCCGTAGTGCCGCCGCAGATTTTACCGCTTTCCAGAATTACTGACGAAATACCCTTTTCCTTAAGCAGAAAAGATGTAAGAAGACCTGATATACCTCCGCCGATGATAAGCACGTCGGTTTTTATATTTTCATAAAGCTTCGGAAATGAGGGGAGAACAGCTGTTTCGTGCCACAGAGAAGACATATATGCACCTCGTTTTTTATATATATCCTTTGCCGCTTACGAAAAAATATACATAAAAAATACAGTACCCCCACTGTCTGTGAGGGTACCGTATTATACTAAATAGAAACAGAAAGTGTCGAACTGACGACATAATCAGAAAAAATGTCGCGCTCAACACTTATATAATACATCTGTTCTTTTAAAAAGTCAATACTTTTTATATGTTCTCGGGAGCGGAGATAGGCTTTACTATTTTCTTATATATGTAAGAGAAGCAAACAAGCGTAACCGAAAGAGACATAACCTCTGCGATGGGAAAGGCGAACCATACATTATTAAGGACACCTGTTTTTGAGAGAAGATATGCGGCGGGAAGAAGAACGACTATCTGACGGCAGAAGGAGATAATCATGGAAAAATAGCTTTTACCCAGAGCCTGGAAGACCGATCCGAGGTTAATGCATACTCCTGCCAAAATGAAGCTGGTGCTGATGATTTTCAGAGCGGGTACACCTGAGGACATCAGTTCATCCGTAGCATCGAAGAGACGGAGCATCTGCTCGGGGATAAGCCACATCAGAAGCGTGCCGAAGGCCATAATGGACACGGCGATTACACAGCTGAAGCGGAGACACTCGGTGATTCTCTCTTTTTTCCGTGCTCCGTAGTTAAAGGCGATGATGGGAATAACACCGTTATTGAGACCGAAGATAGGCATAAATATGAAGGACTGAAGCTTAAAGTAAACACCGAAAACTGCAGCGGCTGTGGTGGTAAAGCCGAGAAGAATTTTGTTTAGGAAGAAGGTCATAAGAGAGCCTATACCGACCATAAGCACCGAGGGAATACCTATTTTATAAATATCAACAATGATTTTTAAGTCGGGACGGAGATCTGCGAAACGGAGATTAATTTCCTTATTGGCTATTTCGTTCAGAATAATACCTGTGATGAAGGCTATAATCTGACCGATAACCGTGGCTACGGCAGCACCCTTTGCCTCCAAACGGGGGAAGGGACCTATACCTAAAATGAAAAGGGGATCAAGAATGATGTTTGTAATGGCACCTATGAGCTGGGTTGCCATAGAGAGAGTAGTCTTACCTGTAGCCTGCATCAGTCTTTCCATAATTACCTGACCGAAGAGACCGACAGAAGCGATACAGACTACGGAAAGATAATCCACACCGTAATTATAAATGTCACTGCCCTTTTCTACCTGCGAGGCGAAGAAGATTTTCGTGCCGAAGATACCGAAAAGAGCGAAGAGAAGGAAGCTGAGCATAGCCAGAAGTACACCCTGAGTGGCTATTTTATTCGCTTTTTCGAAATTTTTTTCGCCGAGGCTTCTGGAAAGCAGGGCATTTACACCTACGCCCGTACCTGTCGCCACGCCGATCATAAGATTCTGTGCAGGGAAAGCAAGAGAAACGGCAGTGAGAGCATCCTCACATACCTTTGAAACGAAAATACTGTCAACTACATTATAAAGAGCCTGAACGAGCATAGACACCATCATGGGAAGAGACATAGTGATAACGAGTTTTTTTACGGACATAACGCCCATTTTGTTTTCCTTGTTCATTTTAACCTCCGTAATTTTTAAACTGTAATATTCATTATACCACTTTTAATTATTATTTTCTATATTTCAGATAAATTTTGTTGTTTAATTTGTATGGGTTTTAATTTTTGTTTTTGTATATTTTGCTGTAACATATGGTTGAATTGAACAAAAAAGACCGACTTAGCTTTGTAACAGGCTACAAAATAGTTTTAAAGATAATTTTTTCTTTAAAGCAGTAAAATAATGTGGTATAATCTTTACTGTAAATTACCTTAAGGAGGTATGCTGAATGAAAAATGCAAAAAGAGTAACAGCCGTTATTCTTGCACTGATTATGGTGCTTTCACTTATGGGTACTGCGGCTTATGCCGTAAGCACGAGAGAGGAAAACAGAATTTCCTTCGCTGTTCTTTCTGATCCCCATTATTATCCCGATTCTCTCACGGGAAATGACTGCGAAGCTTACAGAAACTTCTGCTCCTACAGCTCGAAGATGTATGCTCAGTCAGGAGATATGGTGAGAACAGCCATAGAAAATATGATGGTGAGAAACCCTAAGCTTAAGTACATTCTGGTTCCCGGTGACCTTACCAAGGACGGTGAGCTGGAGGGCCACAGAGCTTTGGCTGAAATTTTCAGAGAGTACGAGGAAAAGTACGGCCTTGAATTTTTAGTCACTACAGGTAATCACGACATTAATCAGAAGCTTTCCTCTACTTTCGAAAACGGTAAAGAGGAGTTCACTCCTACGGCCACTGCCGAGGATTTCCGTGAAATTTATGCGGATTTCGGCTATGATCTTGCCTTCAGTGAGTACGCTTCTGAGGGTGATAATGTGAGAGGTCAGCTTTCCTATGCGGCGGATTTACAGGACAGCGACGGTAATTATACCTACAGGCTTATTTCCGTGGACTCCTGCATTTATTCCTTCGATGAGCCCTCCAAGGAAACGAGAGGCGAAATAACGGAGGATACGATGAAATGGATAAAGGAGCTTACCGATGAGGCTCATATGGAGGGTAAAACACCTATAGTTATGATGCATCACAGCATAGCTCCCCATATGGACATCGAGCTCTCTGTATTTAAGATCTTTATTCTCGACGATTATCTCGATGTGGCGGAGGAATTCGCATCATGGGGTATAGATTATGTGTTTACGGGACACCTTCACACGAATGATGTTTCTTCGGTTATAAACGATGACGGTCAGATTATCTATGATATCGAGACCTCCTCCGTCTCCGATTTTCCATGCACATACCGTGAAGCGGAAATTATAACCTATGCCGACGGCAGAAATGAGCTTAAGGCGGATACTGTGGATTTCGATGCGGAGATTCCCTTTACATGGGACGGAAAAACCTACGAAAAGGGAACCTACAAGCATGTGGCCTTCTCAGAGTATATGTGTGACTCCGACGGAATCGGCGGCGAGCTTTCCGGTACAGGCTACGTTATGAGATTTTTAAGAGGCGGTCTCGGCGACGGTATTCTTAAGGATATAAGAGATAAGGGCAGTCTCGACGCTTATCTTAAGAGTCTCGGCGTGGATATAGAAAAGATACTTTACGATTTTCTTTCTCCTTACATCGGTGACGGAATAAAAATCGGCGGCTTAAAGATTTTCAGCACCGATAATCTTATGTGGTTCATAAATGATCTTTTAGAGCAGATTTATGATCTTTACATAGAGGATGAAAACGCACTTCTCGACCTGTGTAAGGAAATAATAGATGATTTTATGTCGGTTGAGGTTTCGGAGTATCCTTGCGAAAAGTTTATCGACACCTACGGCTTCGGAGACAGGAATAAGCCGGGTACCTTAGGCGATCTGATTCTTTCTGCACTGTGCTATTGGTACAGCGGTGACGAGGACACCGCAGGGGATGTATTCGTGAACGATGCCATAAAGAATTTCGACAGCAGTAATCTTGCCAACACCGTATTCGATAAGTTAGTGGATATTCTTGTGCATACTCTCGTCGAGGACAGTATTCTCGGTAAAATAGAAATACGCACCTATAAGCTCCTTTCCGATAAGGAAATAATGGATAAGATGGGCAAGGGAATAAACTATCTCCTCAAGACAATCCTCAAAAACGATATGTCTTACATGAATCTTATCGACAGTATTTTTGACCTCGGTATACTTCCTTATGAAAGCATTTACGATGTTCTCGATAAAGAGCTTTTGCAGAAATATCTTACACAGAGTCAGTTGGAATCGGTAGGTATCTACATCGCCGGCCTTCTGACGGATCTTACTGTGGACGAAGATCCCTATTTCAAGGGTGACTCACACGCAGTTCTCTCAGATGAGGATAAAGAGGTACCCGTAACGAGAGAAAACTACCGTATTCCTACGGCTGTAACTGTTACTATGGGTGAAGACAGCAGTAAGGAGGCCTTCATCACCTGGTACTCCAAATCAACTCTCAGTGGTGACATAGAGATTTACCGTGCAGACAGCGAGCCTGTCTTTAAGGGTGAAAGCACGGTTACGGATGAATTTACGGTGGAGACAGATACCGAAACAGTAATCCGCTCTTATCCCGGCATCGACCTTGGTATCATAGGCTTCTTCGCCAGTGAATTCAAAATCAACAGACATACTGCTACACTTAAAAACCTCGAGCCGGGAGCTACATACTATTACCGTGTGGGTGATGCCGGAAGAGACTGGTGGAGTCAGACGGGTACCGTTACCACTGCAGACGGCAGTAAGGATGTAACCTTCCTTCATCTGGCAGATCCGCAGGCACAGAACGAAAGACAGTACGAAAGAGCATGGAAGAAGGTTCTTTCGGCGGCTACTGAGCTCTACGATGAGGATTTCATCATAAACACAGGCGACATCGTAGACCACGGAGATAACTCAAAGCAGTGGTCGTGGGCACTCGACACAGGTGCAGATTATCTTATGAACACCTTTATGATGCCTGCTACGGGTAATCACGAGGGTATGGGAACCAATGCTACGGCAAATTATTTTACCTTGCCGAATCTTCCTGAACAGGACACATCAAAGGGAGTTTACTACTCCTTCGACTACAATAATGTACACTTCGCAGTTCTTAATACGGAAGACCTGGACGAGGATGAGGGCCTTACGGATAAGCAGCTCGACTGGCTGAAAAAGGATATGCAGTCCAGCGATGCACAGTGGAAATTCGTAATGCTTCACAAGGCACCCTATTCACAGGGCTCACATTATAAGGATGACGATGTATGCGAAATCCGTGCTCAGCTCAAAAATCTTATGCCCGAGCTCGGAATCGATATGGTATTCCAGGGGCATGACCACGTTTATATGCGTACGGGCTCCTTAGCTAATAACCGTCATACCGCCTATAATAAGACCTACCTTAACTACAAAGGTGATATTTACAGAACACAGGTTCTTCCCGAAGGTACTACCTATGTGATTTCAGGTACGGCAGGTGTAAAGACCTACATTCAGAATGACGAAAGTAAAACTGACCTGTACTTCCCACGTGCAGAAAAGATCCTTTCCGTGGATGCTCCCATGTTCTCTGCAGTGGAGATAGTAGACGGCATACTTTATTTCAATGCGTATTCCGTAACAGATGACGGAGCTGAAAATGTGGACCGCTTCGCTATTCAGAAGGATGTGACACAGGGTACTGTTGAGGAGAATTATACAGAGGAGGAGATTACATCCGAGTCGCCTCTTATTAAGCTTCTGACGGCTGTGAGAGACATTATGGAAAGGTTAGTGACTTTTATAAAGAGCTTTCTGCCTTTTGTGAAATAATAAAACGAACGGGGCTGTTGCACGAAAGTGTGACAGCCCTCACTTCATAACCCAAACCGAATATGGAAATGTTAAATTGTGGAAAAATGCAAGTTTTGCAAAAACAAACACACAGTGAAATAAAGGAGATAAAAAAATTCCCCTTTAAGCTGTGTGTTTTCACCTTTTTTATGCTACTTTCAACTCAAATAAATGCTGCTTGTTCCTGCCGCTTTGAGTTTTGTTATGCAGTTTTTGTATATTAAATGCCATAGCTAAAATGAAGAATTG
>JAZUOC010000253.1:0-21271 GCA_045604465.1 Acutalibacteraceae bacterium | reverse complement strand
GAACACGGCGGCGGTAATAACTCTACTTTTGCTACGAGGGTTCTTACATCCAGCGGCACAGATACTTATTCATCCATGGCAGCATCCATCGGTGCACTTAAAGGCGGAAAGCACGGCGGTGCCAATATCAAGGTAAGCCGTATGGTAGAAGAAATCAAGTCAAATATTGATGATATTACCGATGAAAAACAGGTGTTTGATTATCTCAAAAAAATCGTCAGAAAGCAGGCGGGCGACGGTACAGGCCTTATTTACGGTATGGGGCACGCAGTATATCTTCTCTCTGACCCGAGAGCTGTTATTCTTAAGAGAAAAGCTAAGGAATTTGCATATAAAAATGGGTTCGAAAAGGATTTCGAGCTTCTCGCCAATATAGAGAAGCTTACTCCCGAGGTTTTTCGTAAGGTCAAGGGCAGAAACAAGGTTATGTGCGCCAATGTAGACCTTTATTCAGGTCTTATATATAAAATGCTTAAAATTCCCGAGGATCTCTACACACCTATTTTTGCTTCGGCAAGAATCGCGGGTTGGTCTGCACACAGACTTGAAGAGCTGATTACAGGCGGTAAGATTATAAGACCTGCTTATAAGAGTATAGCTCTTCCTAAAAAATATGTTCCTATGGAGGAACGAATCGAGAATTATAACTCGAAATATGAATATATTCCCACAGAACAAAGAATTTACGAGGAGGAATAAGGGATGGAGCTTAAAGAGAATAAAGAAATTTCATTTTACGGCAAGCTGCCTTTAATTTTCTTTTTATGTTGTGCTGCTACAATGATAATAAGAACAGTACAGGTCTTCTCTTCCGTCGACCGCGAGACAGGCTTTTACACGGGAAATAAAGCTTTAGTTTTTATACTGTATTTTCTGATTGCAGCTGCGTCGGTTTTATTTGCTGTTTCATCATTTTTAAGCAAGGAATCTGCTAAGGTTGAGCTTAGAGCAGAAAAGAACACTCTGCTTTCTGTTCTATCCTGTGTTCTTTCTGTCGGTTTTCTGTACGATTCAGCATCTGCGTTTTTCGGAACCTTTGATTCAGCAGACAGTGTATCTTACGGTGCTTCCGCTTTTCAGTCCATGATGCTTTCGGGAACCATACCTCAGTTTTTCCAGAGCGTTTTTGCACTGTTATCAGCTGCGTATTTTCTTGTATTGGCTAAAGATGCCGTCAAGGGAAGCAATAAAGTTTCAAGCCGAAAGATACTCGCTGTAGCACCTGTTTGCTGGGCAGGCTTCAGACTTGTACACCGATTTGTGGAGCAGATAAGCTATATCCGTGTGTCTGAGCTTCTCCTCGAACTGGTGATGCTTGCACTTATGATTATGTTCTTTATGGCTTTTGCACAGGTAGCTTCGGGTGTATACGTAAAAAATGCCCGTTGGCGTATAGTCGGTTTAGGTCTTCCCGCCGCTCTTGTTTCACTTACGGTTAATGTACCTCGTCTTCTTTTTGTCCTCGCAAATGGTACAGATGAGCTTTATTCGAAATATCCGTTCAAGGTCAGCGATTTTGTTATTGCTCTGTTTATTGCTGTGCTTGTTATAAAGATTATAAACAATAAAAGTGAAGCTGCTGAGGCTTAAGACGGGGAGATTATATGGATACTGTTTTAGTAAAATTTGCAGGTATAGATACTGAGTTTACCGTGTCAAAAATCCTCGACTTAGGCTTTACAGAGGTAAGATGGTACGGTGCCATAATTGCCTTCGGATTTCTGCTTGCCGTGCTTCTGGGAGGTCGTATAGCACATCTGTGGAAGGTTAATCTCGATAAGATGATTGATATTCTTGTTTTCGGTACTGTCGGCGGTATAATCGGTGCGAGAGCTTATTACGTAGCTTTCGAATGGGATTATTATTCTCAGCATCTTTCGGAAGTATATAAAATATGGGAAGGCGGACTTGCCATTTACGGCGGTATTATCGGAGGAATTCTCGGTGCATTTATAGTATGTAAGATCGAAAAGATTAATTTTTATAATCTTCTCGATATGGGGGGCATAAGCCTTCTCGTCGGTCAGGGTATCGGCAGATGGGGAAATTATGCTAACCAGGAGGCCTTCGGTGCTTTTACCTATAAAAATTTCGGTATGATGAGTGACACAGTAGCAGCTTACATACAGAAGCCTGATGTAGCGGTACAGTATGGTTTGGAAAACGTCGAAAATATTCCGCAGTATATAGCAGATAATAATCTCTATGTCCATCCGACGTTTTTTTATGAATCCGTCTGGTGTATTTTGGGTGTACTCGTTCTTTACATCGTAATGAAAAAGTACCGTAAATTCAGCGGTGAGATGTTCCTCATTTACGGCTTATGGTACGGTATAGAGAGAGCTGTGGTAGAGGGGCTTCGCTCCGACAGTCTCTATATCGGTGATACCGGTCTGAGAGTATCGCAGGTTCTTTCTGTAGTGATTGTTGCCGTGTGCGGTACATTACTCGTTATCAAGCTTATCAAATACTCTAAAACACCGCACGAGGTGGAGGGTACCGATTATATATCGGTTTCAAATGATAAGGAGTATATCCGTATTACAAAGGCACTGGATAAAAGAGCCGCCAGAAAGAATTGGAAATTCGAATATAACCGTGTGGGAGACAGACTTTATGTTATTGCAACCACAGACAAGGGTGTCACTACAAATAAAATAATCTGATTAAAGGGTGATAATAAATGTATAAATTAATCGACGGTAAAGAAGTATCAAATTATATTAAAGGCAAGGTAAAGGAAGAAATACTTGCCCTCGGTGATAAAGGAATAAAATCTACTCTCGCTGTAATTATCGTAGGTAATGACCCTGCGTCGAGAGTTTACGTAAACAATAAAAAAAGAGCCTGTGAGGTGACAGGCATTATTTCGAGAGAGTATTCACTTCCCGAAGAAACCCCTGAAGGAGAGCTTCTTGATCTTATCGCACAGCTTAATGAGGATAAGGATGTAAACGGTATTCTCTGCCAGCTTCCTTTACCCGGTCATATTGACGAAAAAAAGGTAATCGATGCCATCAGTCCCGAAAAGGATGTGGATGTTTTTTCTGAGGTTAATGTAGGCAAAATGTGGGTAGGGGATTACGATGTGGCCTCCTGCACACCTAAGGGTGTTATCGAGCTGCTTGATTATTACGGTATTTCCTTAGAGGGTAAAAACTGCGTAATTATCGGCAGAAGTAATATTGTAGGTAAGCCTATGGCATCTCTGCTTCTCGAGAAAAACGCTACGGTAACCGTCTGTCATTCACGTACGGTTGACCTTCCGTTCTTTACCCGTAATGCAGATATAATTGTCGCAGCTGTAGGCAGGAAGAGGTTTGTAACTGCTGATATGGTAAAAGAAGGAGCTGTGGTGGTCGACGTCGGCATTAACAGAGACGAAAACGGAAAGCTCTGCGGTGATGTTGACTTTGAAAACGTAAAGGAAAAATGCTCCTACATTACTCCCGTGCCCGGCGGTTGCGGCCCTATGACTATCGCTGTTCTTATGAAAAACACTCTTGCAGTAACCAAAAAACAGAATAATGTTTAAAATATATGTGAGGATGATGAAATATGAAAATGCTTTATCTTGGCAGAGATAAGAAATTATGCGGTCTTTGTGCGGGTATCGGTAACTATTTTAATCTTGATCCTACGTTTATCAGAATAGCTGTTACTTTTCTTGCATTTATTACTGCTTTTATTCCTGTACTGGTAATTTATCTTATCGTCTCTCTCGTAGTGCCTCATGCTCCCGACGATTATGTGGAAGTAAATAACGGTAGAATTTTAACCAGAGGCTCTGATAAAAAAATCAGCGGTGTATGCAGCGGTTATGCAGAGTATTTCGGCGTAGACACCACTATAGTAAGACTTATTTTCGCTATTCTTATTCTCTTTATAGGAGGCGGCTTCTGGCTTTATCTTATCAGCCTTCTTTTTATGCCTACCTTCCATACACCCGAATATACACAGTAAAAATTATATAAGATAGAGGTTTACTCTGTAAGCCTCTTTTCTTTTAAGGTGATTATATTATGCTGTTTTTACTCAATACAGATGATTTCGATGAGGATTTTACGGAAAGAATAAAAAAATGTGAAAAAAATTTCTTTATTTCCGGTAAGCGTTATCGGAAAAATAACCTCTCCTTATACGGACGTGCTCTTTTGGGATATATACTTAAAAGCAGCTACGGTATCAGCCGCTTTTCTTATCATTACAGCGAAAACGGAAAGCCGTATCTTGAAAACAGTGATGTGTTTTTCAGTATAAGTCACAGCGGAAGCTATGTGCTGTGCTGTGTTTCCGATAATGAAATCGGCTGTGATATAGAGAGGATAAAAGATTACAATCCGAAAATCGCAAAAAGGTTTTTTACTGAAAAGGAAGCTGAGCTTCTGGAAAGGTCGGAAAATAAGGAGATAACCTTCGTCAGTCTCTGGACACTCAAGGAGAGTATACTTAAAAAAGAAGGTACAGGGATAAGCGGAGGGCTCGATACCTATTGCTTCGCCGATTACATCGATAAAGAGAATTTCACCGCTTACGGCTATAGCTTTTTTGTCTGCTGCTTCGGTGAATATGTGATTTCAGTGTGCTCTGAACACAGTGAGACTGAAGCTGAACTCGTTCCGAAGGATAAAATAATTGAATTCATCGTAAGTTTAAATTAAAAACGCTTGATTTATTCGGTCGTATTTTGTATTATATTATGGACGATATTCTGAAAGGAGATTATCTATGGAAACTATTAAATACATAAAAGGGAAGCTCGGTTACGGCATCGGTGCTATCGGTCTTGATCTCAGCTACGGTATGTTTTATTCCTTCCTTGCCAAATATCTTACGGATGTATTAGGACTCGGTGCATCGTTTTTGCTGATTCTTACGGCTGTGGCCAGAATATGGGACGGCATTAATGACCCGATGATGGGCACCATCGTTGATAATACTCATACTAAAATGGGTAAATACAGACCTTGGATTTTAAGAGGCTCTGTGTGTAACGCTCTTGTGCTTGTTCTTTTATTCAGTAATCCTTTCGGTCTCAAGGGTGCCGCTCTCTGTGCTTACGTAGCGGTAGCTTATGTTGCCTGGGGTATGACTAATACTATGGCAGACATTCCTTATTGGTCGATGGTGCCTTCTTTCACAAGTGATCCGAAGGAAAGAAACCTCGTTTCCACTATCGCACGTACCTTCTCAGGTCTCGGTCAGGGAATAGTCTCTATCGGTGCACCTCTTCTTATGACTGCAGTGAGTGTTACTACCGCTATGGATGAAGCGGGTAACGCAGTAAAGGTTCATGATGCACGAAGCTATCTTGTTTGCGCCATCGTCTGTGCCGTCTGTCTTATTTTCTTCTCATCAGTTTCTGTTGCATCCACTAAAGAAACTGTCGCTCCTAAGGCTCCTGAGAAGTTTTCCTTCAAGAAGACCTTCGAAATCATCAAGTCAAATGATCAGCTTCTTGTATTTATGCTCTTTGCTATGATTTCAAATGCTGGATGGTATCTTACCTCAGGTGTAGCTACTTACTATTTTGATGTAGTTGTAGGCGATCCGAATAAGCAGTCTACCTTCTCTCTCTTCCAGGGAGCAGGCTCTGTAATCGGTCTTCTCTTCCATCCTATTATTACTAAGGTTTTCTCAAAGAGAAGAGCTTATCAGTTCTCTCTCATTTTTGCAGGCCTCGGTTATGTAGGTATTTCCGTAGGTGCTTTCAGCGGAATATTTATGCTTATGAATATTTCCTATTTCATCTGTGCTGTAGGTATGGCATCGATGTTCATTTCACAGACTATTTTCCTCGCTGACGTAGTTGATTACGGTGAAGTAAAGCTGGGCTTCAGAGCCGAATCTATCACTTTCTCTATGAAGGGCTTCCTTCAGAAGATGGCATATACCTTCCAGACCGTTATTCTTTTCGGTTCTCTCGGACTTTCTAATTATAACGGTGAGCTTCACAATCAGAATCCTGCGAGTGCAAAAACAGCTATTACGCTTATGCTTTCAGTAATTCCTGCTGTACTTTTCTTCCTTTCTCTTCTCGTTTTCTCTACCAAGTTCAAGCTTCACGGCACCTATATGGATGAGATTACTGCTGTCGTTACGGAAAACAGACTCAAGAGAGAGGCTGCACAGGGTGAATAATTAATTTGTATGATTTTCTGACAACTGTCTTCGGGCGGTTGTCTTTTTTTATCGCTTCCTTTTATCGACATAATACTTATCGCCGATGTCATATAATTAATTGGGTGATGTGATGAAGCAGACGGTGTATGTTGATGTTTTGGTAATAATAAATATTTATATAAATTACGGGCTCTTACTTCTGACCTGTTATTTCAGAAAAATATCTCCCGAAAGGATAAAGCTTCTGCTTGCCTCGCTTTTGGGTGGTATATATTCTCTTATTATTCTTACAGAAATCAGCGATGTGCTGATTTCCCTGTCGCGGCTACCCGCGCTTATGATTATGACATCTGTCGCATTCGGATATAAAAACCGAAAAGAATACTTTAAATCTGTTTTTTCATTTGTGGGAGTAAATATGATTTTTGCCGGTGCGATGTTTATTATATGGCTTCTGCTTTGTCCGGGAAATATGTATTATAACAGCGGGATAGTTTATTTCGGTATTGATGCATTTACACTTGTGATGCTGACGGTAATTGCGTATTTTATTATACGGATTATATCGGTGCTTACACGGAACAAGATACCGCGAAGCTTTTCGTATACTCTGAAAATATTTGCTTTCGGAAAAGAGTTCAGCTGCAGAGGATTATACGATTCGGGAAACTGTCTTACAGAGCCTATAAGCGGTGAGGGTGTAACTGTAGTGAACAGAGATATATTTGATGAAGTAATCGATAAAGATGCTTTTACATATTCGGGGAAAACCGGCGATCGCACAGAAGTGAAGCTGATTCCTGTCAAAACCCTTTCAGGCACTAAGCTGATGACCTCATTCAGGGCGGACAGGATAGATATTAAAAGCTTAGATAAATGCTTTTATCTCGAAAGACCTGTCATTGCATTATGCGATGAAAAAATACACGGCGGTGAGTATGGAGCACTTTTGTATTCGACGGTTTTCGACAATGCTATTACGGGTAAAGGAGAAAATTATGTTTTACATACTTGAAAAAATTATCACAAGGATAGAAAGAATGTTTTTCAGACATGATAACGAGGTTTATTATGTGAACGGATCGGAAAATCTTCCGGCTCCTCTTACAAAGGAAAAGGAGGATGAGATACTGTGTGAGTTTTCCGAAAACAATTATTCAAACAGGGAACTACTCATAACTCATAATCTGCGTCTGGTAGTCTATATTGCGCGCAAATTTGAAAATACGGGAATAAATATTGAGGATTTGGTTTCTATTGGCACCATCGGACTTATCAAGGCGGTAAACACTTTTTGCCCGGGGAAAAAAATCAAGCTTGCCACCTATGCTTCGAGATGCATCGAAAATGAAATACTTATGTATCTGAGAAAGACCGCTAATCTGAAAAATGAAATGTCTATTGACGAGCCTCTTAATGTAGACTGGGACGGTAACGAGCTGCTTTTATCGGATGTACTCGGCAGTGATAATGATGAGGTAAACCGTAACATAGAAATGGAGGATGAAAAAAATCAGCTTTTAAAAATTGTTTCAAAGCTCGAAGAACGGGAGAGACAGATTATGACTATGCGCTTCGGACTTTTCGGCTCTAAGGAATACACACAGAAGGAGGTAGCTGATATGCTCGGGATATCTCAGAGCTATATATCGAGACTCGAAAAAAGAATCATAGAAAAAATTAAAATCCAGCTTATAAAACAGCTGTGATTTGTTGACAAGAAGCGGTCGGATGGTATAAAATGTAAAAAAATGCAGGAGGCAGAAAATATGGGCTTTGCAGCAGGATACGGAAAAACGAATGTGGATTTACTTTTTGAAAATATGCCGAGACTCCCCGAGGAGGGTGAAGAAATATTTACCGACAGATTCTCTCTCTGTATCGGTGGCGGAGTGCCGGGAACGATGATAACTCTCGGCAGACTCGGAATAGAATGTAAAACGGTAACGGAGCTTTCCGATGATATGTTTTCACGCTTTGCCCTGGATGAATTCAGAAAAGCAGGAGTGGAGCCTGTTAATGTTTTTCACGGAGATAAGGTAGCTGTCAATATTACTGCTGCCGCTATTACGAAAAATGACCGTACCTTCTGGTCATACGGAAACACAGAGGATTCAGCTGTAGCTGAAGAGATTTATTCTGCACTAAAGGGTGCTTCGGCCGTAGCTATGCACGAAAGCTATACGGAGGTTTACCGCAGACTCAAGGAGGAAGGAACTACAGTTATTCTTGATACAGGCTTTATCGAAGGAATGTCTCTCGAATCCTTCAGAGAAAAGCTTCTTATAGCTGATTATTACCTTCCTAACCGTAAAGAAGCTGCTCTTATAACGGGTGAAAGTGATCCTAAAAAGGCCGCAGAGGTTTTGAGTGAGTATCTTGACACAGCGATAGTAAAACTCGATAAGGACGGATGTCTGATTTACGACAAAAAGACTTATACATATGTTAAGAGTATAGATGAATTCGTTCATGTGGATTCCACAGGTGCCGGAGATGCATTCTTTGCCGGATTTATGTTCGGCATTATGACAGGTGAGCCGATAGAGAGATGTGTTCTTTATGGAAATATTACAGGCGGTAAATGTGTTACAGCCGTTGGATGTACTTCTGCCTATGTAACAAGGGATGAGCTTTACGCTCTGGCGGAAAAATATAAGGACAATATAATTTATAACTATTAAGGTGTTGTGATGGAAGAGAAAAAATACACGGACTGGCTTGTTGTGTCTGATATAGACGGGACATTGAATAATACTCTCAGGCGTACACCAAAGGTCAATACTGAAGCTATAGGCAGATTTGTGCATAAACTCGGAGGTTCTTTTACTCTTGCTTCGGCGAGAAATGTCCAGTCCTTGAGACCTCATTATATGAAGCTTCCTGATGTGAAAACTCCTGCTGTGGTTCTTAACGGTGCAGGAATATATGATTTCACGAAGGAAGAAATGCTGTGGTTTAACTCAATTCCGATTTCGGGAAAGGAGATTATCAGAAAAGCCTTGGATAAATTTCCCTCTCTCGAAGCAGGGATATTTACCGACGATATGATTTATCTTGTCAGACCAAAGATTATGTCACCGGTAATGATGAAGGCTGACTCTCTCAGACACAAAAGGTGTACGGCTATTGATGAGGTTCCTGAGGACAGATGGGGAAAGGTAATTTTCTATTGTTTGCCTTATCAGAAGAAAAGAATCAAAGAATATGTCAGTTCACTTTCCGGTGATGAGATTTCGTATATTGATACTACGGCTTTTTCTTTCGATATGGTAAACAGCACCACTCATAAGGGGAATGCTGTTAAGGTTCTCGCCGGACTCCTCGAAATACCCGAAAAAAACATCGGGGCTATCGGTGATTATTATAACGACCTCGATATGCTTAAAAGTGTTTCTCATCCTGCTTGCTGTAAACAGGCACCCGATGAAATTCATGAGGCTTGTGAATTTCACGCCTGTCACTGTAATAAGGGTGCTGTAGCTGATTTTCTCAGATACATCGAGGAAACCTACTGACAAATGAAAGGAAGTAAATTATGAAGAAGTTTATAAGCTTGTTTCTGTCACTGATTATGATTTTAACTGTAACAGTACCTGCATCTGCTGTTACGGAAAAAGACGGAACAAACTATGAGGGTTATCCTCTTGTGGTGGTGAGAGGTATAGATTTCGGAGGCTTTTATCTCGAGGATAAAAGTCCTGCCATCAGTTTTCAGACGGAAGACGCTTTTTCGCTTCTGAAAAATTATTTTACTGAGCTGATTATTAACAGAAGCGAGAATGCTTTTTTGGACAGTGCATTGAAGCTTGCTGCAGATATCCTTGAGCCTATCACTTTAGATAAAGAGGGTAATCCCGTTCACGAAATTTACTACGATAAATATGAGAGCTCTATGGATAATTATGCTGACGAGGTCGCTCTGATGGAGGATGTCGGCGAAACAGGAATGATTAAAACTGCTATCGATGCTATCGGAGCAGAAAATGTTTACTACTTTACCTATGACTGGCGAATAAGTGCAAAGGAGATCGCTGATGATCTGGATTCATTTATCGACGGTGCTCTCGAAGAAAAAAAGACAGACAAGGTGAATATAGTCGCTGTAAGCATGGGCGGTATGGTTACCTCTGCATATCTTTATCATCACGGTGCGGATGCTGTCAATAATCTTGTATATGTATCATCTGCTCATAACGGTACCTACGGTCCGGGTGATGCCTTTAACGGACAGATTTACTTCGACGGTAATGTTATCTATAATCGTATAATGAAAAGCTTTTCCGGCGGATTACTCAGCAGACTCTTTTTAGAAATAATTAATAAAATGGGCATCTTTGATGCGGTTACCTTAATTGCAAATAAAGTAGTGGAGAATAATCCTCAGGCTATCAATAATGATACCCTCAGAAATGGTTTCGGTACTCTTTTAGGATTGTGGGCAATGTGTCCCGATGATGTTTTTGAAAGCGGAGTCGAGTTCCTTTTCGGAGGCTGTGAGGACGAATATCCCGTTCTTATGGAAAAGCTCGACGAAACCAAAGAGTTTCTTTATGCTACAGAAGACATAATCGACGGTGCTGTCGCAGAGGGAGTAAATGTTTCTTTTGTTTCGAACTATAACACACCTCTCGCACCTTATTACAGACATTCCTATCTGCAGGGTGACGGTGTTCTCGAAACAAAGCTTACATCTAATTTCGCTACGGTAGCAGATTACGGTAAAATACTTACCGATGAACAGCTCTCCTCAGCCTCAAAGGAATATGTTTCACCGGACAGAATTATTGATGCTTCTACTGCGCTTTACAGAGATGCCACTTGGTTTGTTAAGGATGCTGTGCATGTGGCGGCTGTATACGGAAGTGATTATGCCGATTTTGTAATGTGGCTTGTGCTTTCTGACGGTCAGCCTACGGTTAAATCATCACCGCTGTATCCTCAGTTTATGGCTGTAGATACGAACGGCAGACTTATAATTGCAGAATAAAATAAATACCGCCTTATCCGTTACGAATGAGGCGGTATTAAATTATTTGAGCAGCTTTTTTCCGAAAATACATGCGGCAGCAGTTATGCTGATGGCTAATCCCGCTTTTTTTGCGAACTTGAGTCCTTCATCTAAGGAGGAAGGCATATGTGTAAAAATAAACTCCTTTACAGGTTTGCTGGGTTTATAGTTGCAGAGTTCTCCCATAGTTACGGTATAGCTTTTGTAGCTTCTGATATCCTTTTCATCGAGAGTGTAAATTCTTACTCCGCGCTTGTCACCGGGACCGTAGGTGTTAAAGCCTGCACCTTGACAGTAGCCCATATCTATTCCGTCTTTTTTTGTTATGTAGCTGTTTATGTGGTCGTGTCCTACGAAGATACCGAGAACATCACCCTTCTCTTTTAATGCATCGAATTCTCTGTTATTGATTTCGGGGACTGCGGGGGATTCATGCATGAAACCGCCATCAGCCACAGCCTTCTCATCCAGCTTCCAGAATGTGTTTTTTCTGCTTTTAAAGGCTTCTACGGAGCCTTTTTCTTTTTTAGGGCATTTTATCAGAGCATCGTAAAATTCGGGAACGGGTATATGCTGAAAAACGAAGGAGGGGAGATAATCACCTGTTTTAACCTTTAACCGTTCTCTTTCTTCCCTGAACCATTCTATCTGTTCTTTTTTTACGGGTGAGTACGCACCGTCGGGTTCTTTTTTGTTCGAGTCAATCAGATACAGATTAAAAATTTCTTTTTCTTTTGCAGAGTCGAAAATCTGCAGGGAATAGGTTCCCTTGTCCTCCTCACATCTCGGTGTGCCGAATCTCGAGCAGGAGTAGGAGGAGTAGATTTTTACCTGTGCTTCCTTGCTTACCTTTCCGTCATCATCATGGTTGCCGAAGGTCATACAGAAGGGGATGCTTCTTTCTTCTATGGGCGTTATGAAGGCATTGATTACTTCTTTTACCTTTTTTTCTGCGTCCGTATTATAGCAGGGGGAATATGCCTGTATCTGGTCACCTGTTAGAACTACCAGGTCGGGTTTTTCTCTGTCCAAAGCAAGAGAAATCAGCTTTATGGTGTCGGGATTTACAGGAAAGTCCTCCTGGATGTCCGCTATCTGCATTATTTTAAAAGTTCCGTTATTGAAATGAAGCATGCTTGTGCCTCCTTGTCTAAAGATCAACTAACAGTATATATCTTTTATACGTAAAGGTCAATATCAAAAGGTAACAAGGAAAAAGAAAAATTCATATAATAAAACGATAAGGGGGTAATTAAGTTGACATATACCTATATAAAATTTGACAGTCAGACACAGGGTGAAAAAGCCAGAAGTCTGCTTATTAAAAATAATATAAAATCCCATCTCAGAAGGAATCCGAATCCTGACCGCAAACAGGGCTGCAACTTTGCCCTTTTTGTTGACGGAAATATATGGAAGGCTTATGAGATAATTACTGTAGGCGGAATCGCCAGTTCAGGGGTAGAGACCTACCGTGAGAGAATATGATTTATCTTGATAACGGGGCCACATCCTTTCCGAAGCCATGCTGTGTAACCGAAAGTGTAATTAGAGCGATGAAATATTCGGGCGGAAGTCCGGGCAGAGGAGGACATAAAAACAGCATTAAAGCCGGTGAAACTGTTTTTAAGGCGAGAGAAAGTCTCGGCGCTATGTTTTCCTGCGAAGCAGAGAATGTGGTTTTTACGGATAACTGTACCACCGCTCTTAACACGGCGATAAAGGGTGTTTGTAAAAAAGGCGACAGGGTTCTTACATCCACTTTGGAGCATAACTCGGTTTTAAGACCGCTCGAAAAGCTTCAGACACAGGGCGTAATATCCTACGAAACAGTGAAGGTGAATCCTCTTTCTGATGCGGAAACGGTAAAAAAATTCAGTGAAGCGGCAGATAAAAAAGTGAAGATAATAGTGTGCACCTTTGCCTCTAATGTTTTCGGAACTGTTCTTCCAATAGAGGAGATAGGGAGACTATGCAGAGAAAGAGATATAATTTTTATCGTAGACGGAGCGCAGGCGGCGGGAACTATAGATATTGATATGAAAAGGATGAACATTGACATTCTTTGCCTACCTGGACACAAAGGACTTTTCGGTCCGTCGGGTACGGGCGCTATGCTTCTGTCGGGAAGGGTAATGCCCGAGGAGCTGACACAGGGTGGTACAGGCAGTAATTCCATGGATAAGCTTCAGCCGCTTTCTCTTCCTGACAGATATGAAAGCGGTACGCTTAATTTTCCGGGTATAGCAGGTCTTTATTCGGGAGTAAGCTTTATAAGTTCTTTCGGCGGCGTAAAAGCCGTTCACCGTAAGGAAACGGAGCTTATTAATATTTTAGAGGAGGATTTATCCGTAATTAAAAATATAAAGCTTTATCCCTATATGAAATCTGACATAAGCTCTCCCATACTTTCTTTTAACATCGGTGATTATCACAGCGAAGAGGTAGCAGCCTATCTCGATAAATACGGCATAGCTGTAAGAGCCGGTTATCACTGTGCAGGACTGGCTCATAAAAGCTACGGAACAGTTGACAGCGGATGCGTAAGAGTTACACCGGGAATATTTAACAGTAAAAAAGATATAAAAAATCTTGCTTTTTGCTGTAATAAAATTGCATTGTGCAAGAAAATGTGATATAATCGTTATGTTGAAAACTGTGGCATCTTTGCGGAGGATAATATGTTGGATTTTTTTGAAGAAATTTTTGAAGGAGCAGCCAAGCTTGTAAGATCTGTTGCATGGTATGATGTAGTCGACATTCTATTTGTCGCATTGGCACTTTATTATATAATCAAGCTTCTGAGACAGACGAGAGCCTTTCATCTTGTCAAGGGCATCGTTTTTATGGGCTTGATTTATTTCGTCGTGTCTACATTCAATATGAGTGCAAGCAGTTATATCTTCAATCAGCTCTTCAGTAACATTGTTATAGTAATGCTTCTTCTCTTCCAGCCTGAGCTCCGACATGCCATAGAGAGCTTCGGTAGAGGTGATTTCAAAAAGCTTTCTATTTTTTCTTCCAGAAGCTCAGATTTTTATAAAGAGGAAAGTGAAGCAGTCGCAGGTGACATTTCAAAGGCAGTATCCAATATGAGCGACAGTAAAACAGGGGCTCTTATAGTAATTGAGGGTAAAACTCCCTTGGGAGAAATTATCGCTACGGGAAGCGTCTCTGATGCTGCCGTAACTGCAGTTTTACTTGAAAATATTTTCTTCCCGAAATCGCCCCTTCATGACGGTGCTGTTGTGGTGCGTGACAACCGTATTTATGCGGCGGGATGTATTCTTCCTCTTACTCAGAATGAGGTCAGTGCCGAGCTCGGTACCAGGCACAGGGCGGCTATAGGTATGAGCGAACACAGCGATGCTCTCGTGGTCGTGGTATCGGAGGAAACAGGTGCTGTTTCTGTGGCGATGGGCGGAACTCTTGAGAGAAATCTTTCTGTCGGAGAGGTTCATGAAGCTATCAGTAATTTTCTTAAAAGCGACAGCTCAGAAACAGGAAAAAGCTTTAAAATCCTTCGGAGGAAAAGATAATGAGTAAAAACAGTAAGAGTATTATTGAGAAAATAATTTATAATAACAAGCTTCTTATGGTTTTCTGTGTGATTATTTCCGTTGTGCTCTGGGCGGCTGTAAAAATTAATTACAGCGCTGACACCACACGTACCATAAGCGATATTAAAATTACAGTTACCAACAGTGCGGACAGCTCGGATTTTGTACCCTTTGTCGGTGCGGAAGAGCTTTTTGCCGATGTGGTAGTAACAGGTAAGGCTTATAATATTAACAGCTATGCTCTTTCGAAGGATGATATAGTTGTTGAAGCCTCAGGCGGTTATATTGATTCAGCCGGCTACAAGGTTCTGAATCTTACCGTTAAACCGTCGGAGACAGGAGATCTTTCGGATGTGGAAATCACTTCCGTTTCTCCTTCATCACTGTCCGTTTATTATGACCGTAAGGTAACACAGACCTTTGATGTCGAGGCAAGAATAACAAACAGCGCGGAAAATCTCGCTGAGGGTGAATTTGTGGTCGGTCAGCCGGTGCCTTCAATGAACACTGTAGAGATTACGGGGCCTGCAACCATTCTTAACAAAATGACAAAGGTATACTTCGACGGCTCTGTAATAGAGGATGAGCTTCCGCTTACACAGGCTAAGGTTATTCCCGCCGATATTTCTTATGAGCTTGAGAGCAGTCGCTATGAGAAGTATCTTACCTGTGAAAGTATTAACGATGAATCTAATCCTGCTACGGTTACCATTCCTGTCTATGTTACAAAGAATGTGCCTACACAGGTTAAATTTATAAATCAGCCCGCCTATTTCTCCGAAAATCCCCCGAAGGTAAAAATTACTCCGTCAGAGCTTAAGGTGACGTACAATCCGGCTGAAAGTGCAGACTACGAGTTTATAACAGTAGGAACCATTGATTATTGTTCTCTTCTCAATAAGGTAAATAAGTTTACGTTCAAAGTGGATGAAAAATTCTTGAAATCAAGCACTGACACATCCTTCGGCGAATTCACGGTAACTGTGGATATGTCTTCCATGAGCAGTAAAACCTTTGATATAACAGACGGAAAGATAGTTCTTCTGAATCAGACTGAAGAGTTATCTTATCACGTGGATACTTCACGCAGTAATTTTGACAGCGTAGTTGTTGTCGGTCCTAAAAAGAGCTTGGATAAAATAACGGCAGATGATATTCAGGTGGAAATAAATGTTTCCAGTCTTTCTTCCGTAGCCAGGTTAAATCAGTCGATAGAGGTTTCAAATATTTCAATAGTCAATGAAGAAATTAATGACTGCTGGATTTACGGTAAATATAATGCTGTAATCAGTGTTACGGCGCGTTGATTTAAAGGGGAGTGAAAACTCTCCTTTTTTTCTGTTTTCTCTTGTTAATTTTTCACTCTTATGCTATAATAAAAGATAAGCTATATGATAACAGTGCGTTTATATTTTCGGAGGTAAAAAATGATAGAATACATAAAATTAATAATACTTTCTCTTATATGCGGCGTTACTCTTCCGCTTCCTGTATCATCTGCGGCTCATTTTTCACTGATTAACGGTGTTATTGATTTTTCTGACAGTAAAGAGGTTCTCGGCTTCTATTTTTCTGTAATGTCCCTTGCTTTTTCGGCAGTTATTTTCATTATGCTGAGAAAAATATATATTCTCGGCTTTAAATCACTTTTCAATAAAGACAGCAGACTGACTAATTACAGGAAGCTTATGAAAAATCTTCTCATTTCCGTTATACCTGCCTGTCTGCTCTTCTTACCTGTCGGTGAAGGAAGGCTTCTGTGTGATCTTTTTGACGGATTTCTCGTTAAAAACAATATTCTTCTGGTTTCCGTTGCGTGTATTATAAGTGCCTTGATTCTTGTGGTTTCCGTGTGGTATACTCGTCAGAGCTATTCGGTTACTAAGAAAGGTGCCGACACTAAAACAGTAATACGTTCCTCTGTGTATCAGATAATTTCTTACATTATTCCCGGCATCTCACATGTTTCATCGGCAGGAACCAACATGCTTATCTGTGATGTAGAGTCTAAAATTATTATTAGAGAGATTTATCTTTACATCGCTCCTCAGATGCTGATTATCAATGCTGTAAAAATCGTCAGATATATTCTGGCTGATACTATAATAAGTCCTGTTATGGTGATTATTTGCGTTCTGTCAGTTCTGATGATGAGTACGCTTGTAGTAACGAAGATGAGTAAAATCAATATAAGAAGAATTTCAGGCTGGTTCGCAGTGTACGGAGCACTGTTAGGCGTGATTTCTGCAGTTCTTTCTTTTTTACTGAAATAATAAAGGGGAAAAGTTAAATTATGGCAAACAAAAAAACTACAACTAAAAAGTCTTCCTCTTCCAAAAAAGGAAAGACAGGTTCTAAATCCAAAGCTAAATCCAATTCTAAATATGTAGGTAAGAATAAGAATTATTCCGTACCTTTTTCCGAAAGGTACCATAATGCTATTATGCTTTCCTATATAGTTGGCGGAGTATTCCTCAGCTGTGTGGCTGTTATACCCGGATATAATCTGTGGGAAAAGCTGCGCGGACTTCTGTTTTCTGTTTTCGGTCTGAGTCTTTATCTTCTCGTAGTACAGATAATCGTAATCGGTGTCAGACTTGCACTGGGTAATCTTAAGAGGAGCCTTCTTATAACGAATATATCCGGCTTCCTCACTGTTTCCACTCTCTGCTCGATAATCCATCTGATTAACTTCTCTATCGGACAGGGCGGATTCGATGAATGGAAGCTTCAGCTTTTCGAAACAGCCAAAACATCCTGGAGTATAGGTACGGGTGTGTTCTCCTTCAGCGGCGGTATTCTCGGTGCACTTTTCGGTGGGACAGCACTTTTTACCTGCGGAAAAGCAGGAGGCTTTGTTATCGTTATTGCAGTGTTTCTAGTCAGCCTTTTCTTCCATCTTAATATCGACATTAACACCTTCGGTGACTCGGTTTCTGCTACTATAAACGGCGGTAAGGAAAAGCTCGATCTGTCTAAGGAAGAGTTTAGGATTAAAAGAGATGAGCGTGCGGTGCTCCGTGCTGAAAAAAAGCAGCGTCTCGCTCAGTTAGAAGAAGAAAAGCGTATAGAAGCTGAAAAGGCTGCTGAAGAACAGAAAAAAGATATTCCGGAAAGCTTCGATTTCAATGAAACCGAAATAGAGTACGATCCCATTGACAGAGAAACAGGAAAACCCTTAAGACCTCTTAAGCCTTTTGTTCCGAAGGATCAGATATTTACTTACGCTGACGGCGAAAAGCCTAAAGCTTCTCCCGAGGAGGAGAAGTTTGAGATAGATTTCATTTCTTCACCCAGAAGAAACAGAACTGCTTCCGTTGCACGTAATGAAGAAAAGATTGATGATGCTGAAAAGGATATTCCTTTAAGTGAGGTTACAGAAGAAAATATTGATGATTTTGTTCCTGATGATGACACTCTTTCTTCTGATGCCTCTGAAATCGTAAAGGATGCCATAAAAACTGCTAACGCTAAGCTGAAAAAGAATATGGCTGATGTTTCTTCTTATAAGGAAGAAAAGAAAAAAGCGAAAAAGGAATACAGACTTCCGCCTATAGATTGTCTTAAAGAGCCTGTTTTCGGAAATGATGAGGATTTTGCGAGTGAAATGCGTGTTACGGCGAAGAAGCTCGTGGATGTGCTGAAATCCTTTGGTGTGGAAACCACACTTATCGGTGTTTCGAGAGGACCTTCTGTTACGAGGTATGAGCTTTCACCGGCTCCCGGTGTCAAGATAAGTAAGATTATAAATCTTATTGACGATATAGCTCTCGGTCTTGCCGCTTCCGGTGTCAGAATAGAAGCACCCATTCCCGGAAAATCTGCCGTGGGTATCGAGGTTCCCAATAAAACCCGTTCTACCGTAACTTTGCGTGAGATTATTTCTTCAGCAGAATATAATAAGCATAAAGGTAAGCTTCTTACTGTTGCTCTCGGCAAGGACATTGCGGGAAATATTAACTGTGCAGACCTTTCAAAGATGCCTCATCTTCTCGTTGCGGGTACCACAGGTTCGGGTAAATCTGTATGTCTTAACGGTATGATAGCGAGTATCTTATATAATGCGACACCTTCAGAGGTAAAGCTGCTTATGATTGACCCGAAGCAGGTTGAATTTACGGTTTATAACGGCATACCTCATCTTCTCGTTCCTGTTATCACAGATGCGAGAAAGGCGGCCGGTTCTCTTGCCTGGGCGGTAAGTGAAATGGATAACCGCTATAAAACCTTCGCCCAGTGCGGTGTGCGAGACATCGACTCCTTTAATAAATACATCAAAGATCATCCTGAACTTCAGTATATGCCTCAGATTGTTATCTTTATCGACGAGCTCAATGACCTTATGATGGTTTCTCCCAAGGAAGTAGAAGATTCTATCTGCCGTCTTGCTCAGAAGGCAAGAGCTGCAGGTATGCATCTTGTTGTCGCTACACAGAGACCTTCTGTCGATGTTATTACAGGTCTTATCAAGTCTAACATTCCTTCCCGTCTTTCACTTTCAGTTTCTTCACAGGTTGACTCACGTACAGTTCTCGACTGTATTGGTGCCGAGAAACTTTTAGGCAACGGTGATATGCTCTTTAGTCCTGTCGGTACTTCAAAGCCTGTCAGAATACAGGGTGCATATCTTTCTGATGAAGAAATTGACAAGATAGTCGGTTTCATCAAGGAGCAGGAAAACGCTGAATACGATGACGAGATTATGGGTGAAATCGAGCGTAATGCCGTAGCAGACAAGAAAAAAGGCGGTTCTTCGGGCGGCAGCATTGTCGAAGATACCGACGGAGAATACGATGATATGTTAGACGATGCAGTAAATGTTATTACTGAACTGAATTCAGCATCTACTACTGTTTTACAGAGAAAGCTTCGTGTAGGCTATGCCCGTGCGGCGAGAATTATGGACGAGCTCGAGCAGCTCGGTTATGTAAGTACTGCCGAGGGCAATAAGCCCCGTAAGGTGCTCGTTAGCCGCAGTCAGTACCTTGAAATGAAAGCAGGGGCTGATGTAGTTAACGACGATTTTGATATATTATCAGATTAATTAGGTGATTGTTTTTATGACCGGATTTTTACCATTATCCAAAAAGGAAGCTCTCGAAAGAGGCTGGGATGAGGTTGACTTTGTCTATGTTACGGGTGATGCTTATGTCGATCATCCTTCCTTTGGTCCCGCCATAATTACCCGAGTGCTTGAATATAACGGGTTTACAGTAGGTATAATTTCACAGCCTGATTGGCACAGTGCAGAGGACTTCCGTGAGTACGGGCGTCCTCGCCTTGGCTTTTTAGTGTCCTCGGGTAATATAGACTCCATGGTGGCTCATTATACTGCTGCTAAGAAAAAGCGTAGTGATGATGCCTATACTCCGGGAGGTAAAGCGGGGGCAAGACCTGACCGTGCCGTTATCGTCTACTGTAACCGTATCCGTGAAGCCTACGGAGATGTTCCAATAATAATCGGCGGTCTCGAAGCTTCACTCAGGCGCTTTGCTCACTATGATTATTGGGATGATAAAATCAGACGCTCCATAATCTTTGACTCACAGGCTGACCTTATTTCCTACGGTATGGGAGAAAAACAGACTGTTGAAATCGCAGAAAGGCTTCGCAGCGGTGAAAAAATCTCAGAAATTACCGATGTAAGAGGTACCTGTTATGTCTGCGAAGTAAAAGACACACCGCTTACCGGTGCCGAATGTCCATCATTCGAGAATGTCTGTAACAGTAAAAAGGAATATGCAGTTTCCTGCCGTATTCAGCAGGACGAGCAGGATCACATCCGCGGAAAGCTCATCAAGCAGCGTCACGGAAATAAAATGCTCGTACAGAATCCGCCTATGCCGCCGCTCACTACTGCAGAGCTGGACGAGGTGTACAGTCTGCCTTTTATGAGAAATTATCATCCTTCCTATGATGAAAAGGGAGGAGTTCCGGGCATCGAAGAGGTTAAGTTTTCTATAACTCATAACCGCGGCTGCTTCGGCGGATGTAATTTCTGCTCGATTGCCTTTCATCAGGGAAGATATGTTACTTCACGAAGCAAGGAATCTATTATTCGTGAAGCAGAGCTTTTAACGAAGATGCCTGATTTTAAGGGTTACATCCACGACATCGGCGGTCCTACCGCGAATTTCCGTGATACCTCCTGTGAAAAACAGAAAACTCTGGGTCTCTGCAAGGGCAAGAAATGTCTTGCTCCTAAGGTGTGTCCGGCTCTGAAGGCCGATCACAGCGAATATGTGGATATTTTAAGAAGTGTACGTAAGATAATGGGTGTCAAAAAAGTTTTTATCCGTTCAGGCATCCGTTACGATTATATGCTTAAGGATGATGACGAAACCTTCTTTAAGGAGCTTATTAAATATCACATAAGCGGTCAGCTGAAGGTCGCTCCCGAACACTGTTCAGCTATTGTTCTCGAAAAAATGGGCAAGCCTTATATAGATGCCTACGTGGAGTTCTCCAGACGCTACTTTGAGCTTACCAAAAGCGTAGGCAAGGAGCAGTATCTTGTTCCTTATCTGATGAGCTCCCACCCTGGCAGCACCCTCAAGGACGCGGTGGAGCTGGCGCT
>JAZUOC010000252.1:0-3300 GCA_045604465.1 Acutalibacteraceae bacterium | reverse complement strand
AATACTGAATTCAAGCCTCACGATCCCTACAGCGCCCGAGAAGAAATAGAGATGATAAGAAAGGCTATCGACCGCTGCGGCCGTCCTATGGTGCTGTCACTCTCACCCGGACCTGCCGTAATCAATGAAGCCTTTCACCTTTCACAGAACGCAAATATGTGGCGTATGACCGGTGATTTCTGGGACCGATGGGACAAGCTTTACAATATGTTTGAGCGATGTGAAAAATGGGGGCCGTATGTAAAGACGGGATGCTGGCCCGACTGCGATATGCTTCCCTTAGGAAAAATCAGCAAAAACTGCTCCTGCCTCGGCGACAGGGACAGATACACTAATTTTACCCCCGACGAGCAAAGAACTATGCTTACCCTCTGGTCAATCTTCCGTTCTCCTCTCATTTTGGGCGGTGAGCTTCGTGAAAACAGACCTGAAGACCTGGAGGTTATCACAAACAGAGACATAATCGGAATAAATCAGTTTTCTTCCGATAACCGTCAGCTTTTAAGAAACGGAAATGAAGCCGTATGGTACTGTAAGGATAAAGACGGATATGACGTAGTGGCTCTGTTCAATCTTACCGATAAAGAAAGAGAATTTACACTTTCAGATGAACTTTACAGAATAAGCGGTGAAATCACTGCCACAGAGCTGTGGACAAAGGAAACGGCAGTCTTCAAGGATAAAATCACCTGCACCGTCAACGCTCACGGAGTTAAAATTTACAGAATTAAATAAAGAAAAGAGCAACTTCAAAAAACGAGGTTGCTCTTATATTTTATCTTTAGGGAACTACGTTTACTCTGCAGGAGGCCGTATATCTGCCGTCCTCGGTCTTTGCCCGGATATAGGTTACACCCTCTTTAAGTGTAACTACCTTTCCGTTAGCCGAAACAGTAGCCACATCCTTATTCGAAGAGGACCATATTACCTTTCTGTTTGTTGCGTTCTCCGGCTGAATGGTAGCGATAAGATTAAATGCCGTATCGACATTTGCTTCCACGCTCTTTCTGTCGAGAGTGATGCCTGTGGGCTTTATACCTTGCTCGATTACTATGATGCATTTCGCATTATAGCCGCCGTCGGATGTCGTGCATGTAACCGTAACCGTACCCGCCTTAAGTGCAGTGACCACACCGTCAGATGAAACCTTAGCGAGATTCGGATCGGAAACAGACCATGTAACCTTGGAGTCAGAGGGCTTCGAGGGGGTAAACTTCGGAGTAAGTGTTACCGTTCCGCCCGTGTATGCCGCAGCTGTAGTCTTATTAAGCTTAACACCTGTAACAGGTACTCTCTCCACCGTCACCTTGCAGTAGCCGACCTTCTTTCCGTCGACGGAGGTGGCTGTAATGGTAGCGGTCTTTCCCAGCTTAAGTCCCGTTACCTTACCCTTTGAGGAAACCTTGACATATTCGGGATGGCTGGACTTCCATTTCACCTTCTGATTGGTAGCATTAACTGGTGAAATCAGAGCCTTGAGCTGAAGCGTTCTGTTATGCTTTACGGTGTATGTTTCCTCTGAGAAAAGAACTCTTTTCACCTTTACCTTTTTAACTGTTACGGTACACTTGACAGTCTTTCCGGTTTCCTTGCTTTTACAGGTAATGGTTGTTTTTCCGGGATTAACACCCTTAACCACACCCTTTGAGGATACGGTCGCTACAGAGGTGTCTGACGACTTCCATACGAGAGTCTTGTTTGATGCATTTGAGGGTGAGAACACACCCTTTAAGGTGTATGTCTTTCCGTCATTGATGCTTACGGAGGATTTGTTCAGCTTAAAGGATTTCAGCTTCACATACTTTTTGACCGTAAGCTTACAGGTGGCCTTGTAGCCGCCGTTTTTGGTCTTTACGGTAATGGTAACCTTGCCGGGAGCCTTAGCCGTGATTTTACCGTCCTTCGAAACGGTAGCTATCTTCTTATCAGAGGAAGACCAGCTGACCTTTTTATTGGTGGCGTTTGAGGGTAACACCTCTGCCTTGAGTGTTTTCGTCTGCGAAACATAAAGAGTAAGCTTCTTCGTGGGCAGCTCTACTCCCGTAGTTTTAATTTTTACGTTTATGATACATGTGGCACTGACACCGGGATTATCTACCGACTTACAGGTAATTACCGCCACACCCTTTTTAACGCCTTTTACCTTTCCGTTTTCATCGACCTTGGCTACCTTCGTGTTAGATGATTTCCACGTAACATCAGAATAGGTGGCGTTAGTCGGATTCATCGTAGGAACAAGAGTAACGGATTTTCCCACGTACACGGTTTTTTCATCGTAGTTAAGATAAACAGCCTGCACCTGTACCTTTTTCTTTACCGTAACAGTGTAAGTAGCCTTGATGTTACCGTCGAAGGTGGATTTCACAGTAATCACGGCAGTACCCTTACCTACAGCAGTAACCTTGCCGCTCTGATCGACAGTAGCTACCTTTTCCTTCGAGGAAGACCATACTATTCCCTTAAAATCTGTATCCGAAGGGTAAACCGAAGCAGAAAGCTTAGTAGACTTAGTAGTGTAAAGAACTGATTCCTTACCGCTTATTTTGACAGAGGTGGGCTTTATCTTTACTGTTATCTTGCAGGAAGCGGTATAACCCTTACCGCTATAGCCCTTATCCGCGGTTTTTACGGTAATAACCGCATCGCCCTTAGAAACTGCACGGAGATTACCCTTAGAGTCGACAGCAACCACTGACGGATCGGATGAAGTCCATGTCACAGCCTGATTTACACCTTCAGGCATAACCTTGGCAGTAAGCTTTTTAACATCACCCTTATAAAGAGTAAGCTCGGAATCGGAAATACCTACACCTGCCGCTCTCGGATTATTATCCACTCCGATAAGAGAAAGAGGGAAGTTTTCCGCCCAGATTCTCTGAAGAGTATCCGCAGGAAGAAGTCCGTCCGTAGTATAATTATGATGAAGTGCAGAGGGATCCAGAGGATTTTTCGAAATTTCGTTATAATCGACATAGCCGTCATGAAGAGAGGTATTGGAAAGCCACTTGTTTACACTGTCAGCTATCTGCCAGTCCTTTTTTCGCTCCTCGTTTGTTCTGTCCTTGTAATCGGGACCCATACCGAGATAGGTAGATCCGTCATAACCGCCCCATGGTGTGATACCGATTACTATTACCTTGATATTATTCTCACGGCAGAAGCTGAATATCTTTTTATAGCCCTCGATAATCGCATCGGCCGTAGGCTGAATTTCATCTGTAACATTACTGCAAACGGGATATATGATATCGTGTGCACCGGCTTTAACTATCAGATACTTAACATTTCCCTGGTTTTTAC
>JAZUOC010000251.1:0-7990 GCA_045604465.1 Acutalibacteraceae bacterium | reverse complement strand
CTGATAGACCTCATCGGCATTATCGATAACCGTAAGTATGACAGAAGGTCTCGAGTCAAGATATTTCTTTTCCGTCTTCTTCAGCTCAGTCTGATTAAAAAAGTAAATAAGATAAATCAGCTCACCGTCACCGATATCGATTTCATTAGTGAAAACTGAAAAATAATGACCGTGTGCACGAACGGAATAGCCTCTGCCCTCGAGCAAATCATCAATGCTGTCTTTATTCAGCAGAGCCTGAATATGGTTTTCCTTAGTTTCCTTAGTAATTTCGAAATCGGAGGCGAAGCTTCCGTTGAACCAGATAACAGTACCGTCCTTTTCTACCACCACGCAGGGAACCGTAAGCTTATCAAAGGCTTTACCTGGGCCGAAATTAAGCTCGTCGTAAACCGTACTGATTTTTCCGAGCAGTATGGCCTTTTTACGGCTGTGATAGCTTATCTTACCCACTGTCAGCGCGAGGATAACCGCGAGACCGATAACACCTACGTTTCTGTTATAAAAGAGAACCGTACCGAAAAATGCAATCCCTATCACAAATGACAACAGAGACACATCGTAGGCTTTCCATAGTTTTTTCATCTTTTAAATCTCCATGAGAATCGGTAAAATCATAGGACTTCTTCTCGTTCTCTCGTACATCAGTCTCGAGATGTCATCACGGATTCTGCCCTTTATGGCTCCCCAATCTCTTATATTTTTATCATAGCAACGCATAAGCGTTTCATAAGCTGTGTTTCTCGCATCGAAGATAAGCTCCTCAGCTTCCTTGACAAATACGAAGCCTCTGGACACTACCTCGGGGCCGGATACGAGCTCGCCCGTAACTCCGTCAATGGATGCTACGACGATTATAATGCCGTCCTCTGCCAGATGCTTTCTGTCACGCAGCACCACAGAGCCTACATCACCGACACCTGAGCCGTCTACGAATACCTGTCCTGCAGGCACATTTGAAACGGTTTTGATGTAATCGTCACATAGCTCCACCTGGGTTCCGTTATCGGCAAGAATGATATTCTTTTTATCTATACCGATGGAAACAGCCAGCTCGGCATGCTTCTGTATATGCTTCTGTTCACCGTGAACAGGAATAAAATACTTAGGTCTGATAATGCTCAGCATAAGCTTAAGCTCCTCACGGCAGGCGTGTCCCGAAACATGAACATCGTACATTTTTTCGTAAACCACCTCTGCACCGAGCTTCATAAGCTCATTTACGACTCTGCCCACGGTTTTTTCGTTACCGGGAATAGGTGTGGCAGAAATAATAACATAATCGTTAGGACCTATGGCTACCTTTCTGTGGTCGGAGCGTGCCATACGGGTAAGAGCTGACATAGGCTCGCCCTGACTGCCTGTAGTGATGAGAACGACCTGATCATCGCTGTAGCGGTTAATCATATCGAGATTTATGAGAATTCCGTCGGGAACCTTAAGATAGCCGAGCTCGGCACTGATAGCGACTACGTTTTCGAGACTTCTGCCCGAAAGAGCTACCTTTCTGCCGAAGCGCTCTGCTACATTGATAATCTGCTGAACTCGGTGAATGTTTGATGCGAAGGTAGCTACAATAATTCTGCGCTTCTGAGCCTTTCTGAAAAGAAGCTCGAAGGAATCGCCCACCTTTCTTTCACTTTCGGTATAGCCGGGTCTTTCAGCGTTTGTGGAGTCAGCCATCATGCAGAGAACTCCTTCTTTTCCAAGCTCCGAAAAACGTGAAATATCTATCATTCCGCCGTCAATAGGCGTGCTGTCTATTTTAAAGTCACCCGTGTGTACTATAGTGCCTCCGTCACATTTTACGGCGAAGCCGACAGCATCGGGAATCGAATGGTTTACATGGATAAATTCTATATTAAAGCCGCCGAGAGTAACACTGTCACCAGCTTTTACCACATTAAGCTTTGCGGAGCCGAAAAGTCCGTGCTCCTTCAGCTTACATTCGATAAGACCGTTAGTAAGACGTGTGCTGTAAACAGGAATGTTTACGCTCTTTAAAAGATATGCGAGAGAGCCGATATGGTCCTCGTGACCGTGAGTGATGAATATTCCCCTTACCCTGTCGGCATTCTTTTCTATATAGGAGAAATCGGGGATTACGAGGTCGATACCCGGCATATCCTCGTCAGGAAACGCAAGTCCGCAGTCAACTATAATGATGTCATTTTTATATTCGAACAGAGTTATGTTCTTTCCTACCTCGTTAAGACCGCCGAGGAAGGCGATTCTGATGGGATTGGCCTTCTTTTTGCTTTTATTGGTATTTTTACGCTTGGAGGCTGTGTCGGTCTGATTCTTTTTCTTTTTGAAATTCGTCTGTTTGGAAGATTTATTTTTAACTGCCGTATTCTTCGTGCCGTTCTGCTGCTTCTTAGGCTGCTTGGCAGGCTGATTCTGTTTGACATTCTGTTTGTTTTTCTGATTAGGGTTTTGTTTCTGATTCTTTTCGCTCATTAAATATAATTCACTCCTTTAACTGTGTTTTAAAATTTATTTCCGATAACTAATTCTGAATTTAATCAAAAAGTACCCATAGTAAGGCATTATTAGATATAATACTATTATTTCTCACTTATGTCAAGAATTATATTACTTATTGTACTGATATTTGAGTCATTTAATTTCTGTCTTGACAAACGGTGTACAAAAAAAGTAAAATAGTATCAAGCCTCTGAAAGGAGTTTTCACATGTCCGACAAAAATATATTCATAAGAATAAAAAATATTTTAATCAGAATACGCAGAAAGGCACTTACTGAAATTACGATTATGTACCTTTATCCTGTAATTTATTATTCAGCTTCTAAAAAGCCTGTCGATAAAAATAAAATAATTTTCGTCGAATCGAGACTTCCCGTTCTTTCTAACAGCTTCAGCGTAATTTATGATACACTGAGCATCGATAAGCAGCTCCGGCTGAACAGTCATTTTCTGAGAAAAACCTTCGTTTCCGACGTAGAGTATACGAAAAACTGCATCGCACTGATTAAAGATATGGCTACTGCCGGGTGCATATTTATGGATGAAGCGACACATATCTTCGCCCGAATAAAGCTGAGAAAGGAAACGGATCTCGTTCAGCTCTGGCACGGCTGCGGAGCCTTCAAAAAATTCGGCTACAGTGTCAGCGACGGAAGCTTCGGTGCTTCTCAGAGAGCCAAGACTAGATATCCCGTTCACACTAACTACACTCTCGCGACCGTAAGCAGCGACGAGGTAGTACCTCATTTCGAGGAAGCTATGAACCTTAAGGGTAAAGGAATCGTCTCAGCCACAGGTGTCAGCAGAACGGATATTTTTTATGACAGCTCTTTTACAGCCGCTTCATACGATAAGCTTTACAGTATACTTCCCGAAGCGAAAAACAAAAAAATCATTCTCTATGCCCCTACCTTCCGTGGTAACGTAGAATCAGCCACGGCTCCCGATAAGCTCGACATCGGAAAAATGCAGGAATGTCTTTACGATGAATATATTCTTATTATCAAGCATCATCCTCTCGCGAAGGAACGTCCCGATGTTTCAGGTGGCTTTGCTTTTGATTTTTCCGAGAAAATGAGCATTGAAGAGCTTATCTGCGTAAGTGATATCTGCATTTCCGATTACTCGTCACTTATCTACGAGTATTCACTTTTCGAAAGGCCGATGATATTTTTCGCTTACGATCTCGAAGAGTATTTCGACGAAAGAGGCTTTTATTACGATTATGACGAGCTTACTCCCGGCCCTGTTTTCCGTGAGACAGATGAAATTATATCATACATAAAAGAAATAGAAAAGCGATTTGAAAAGGAGAAGGTTATAACCTTCAGGAAAAAATTTATGTCCGCCTGCGACGGCAGAGCCACAGAAAGAATAATCAGCAGAATTTTCGGAGAAGATTATATATGTAATGATGAATAATACTCCGACTTATCTTGACAAATATCTGTTTTTATGTACAATGTTCAGTTGTACGTAAAATATAACAAGAAAGGATGTTTTTAATGGGCCTTAAAAGCGCACTTCAGAGCACTTTCCTTTATACCATCTACCTTTTCTTCGTGAAATATGCGAGAAAAACAGCTAAGTTTTTCAGAAAAAAGACGAAAAGCTTTATTAAAAGAATCAGAAAATTCATAAGAGGAAAATATAACAGACTCTATACAGAATATGTTATAGCTCACCTTTATCCCTCGATTTACAAGAAATATTCCAAGCTTCCCGTCGATGAAAAAAAGGTGGTTTTCGTAGAGATAAGACTTCCGAAGCTCACAAACAGCTTACAGCTTTTATATGATAATCTCTACGCCAATACAGATTTCGACCTGCACTGCCACTTTCTCCGTAATACCTTCGTAACAAGAAAGGAATACCGCGAAAGATGTAAGGCTATGATACGTGATATGGCTACTGCGAAGTACGTTTTCTTCGATGAAGCGACCAATATCACGGGAAGATTCGTCACGAGACCGGAAACCGTTATCACTCAGCTCTGGCACGGCTGCGGTGCTTTCAAAAAGTTCGGCTTCAGTACGGCTGATGCTATTTTCGGTGCCTCGAGAAAGGATATGGAAAGATACCCCTTTAACAGAAACTATACCCACGTTACGGTAAGCAGTCCCGAGGTAATCTGGGCATATGAGGAAGCGATGCAGTATTCACGCGAAAGCGGTGTAGTAAAGGCTCTCGGAAGCAGCCGTACCGACATTTTCTACGATAAGGATTTCATATCAAAGTCATACGACATTCTCTATGAACGCTTCCCCGCCGCCAAGGATAAAAAGGTAATCCTTTACGCTCCCACCTTCCGCGGCAGAGTGGCAAAAGCAAAATCCCCCAATGTTCTCGATCTTAATATGCTTTGTGAGGCTCTCGGCGATGAATATGTAATTATTATGAAGCATCATCCCCTGGTCAGAAAAAGACCTGAAATTCCCGAAGAGCTTATCGGCTCATTCGCGGTTGACTTTACGGATGATATGAGCATCGAGTCACTTCTGTGTGTAAGTGATATATGTATTTCCGACTACTCTTCGCTTATTTTCGAGTATTCTCTTTTCGAAAGACCGATGATTTTCCTCGCACACGACCTCGACGAATTCTTCGACTGGAGAGGCTTCTATTATGATTATGATGAGCTCACTCCCGGTCCCATCGTTTCCACTAACGAGGAAATTATCGACTATGTAAAGAATATCAGCTCGAGATTCAATAAACAGGAAGTTATCGATTTCCGTAACAAGTTTATGAGTTCCTGCGACGGTAAGGCTACTCAGAGAATTATCGACACTGCCATAGGTGAAGCCTACAACAAATATAAAAAGGCCGTTCCTCTGCCTAAGGACGATTATCATCTCATCCCATCGGCAGATGACTTCGAGGAATTACTGAAAAAAATATGATGTTAAAGCAGACCTGCCTTCGTGGGTTTGCTTTTTTTGTTTATGTTAAATCATTGACAATTCGCGGCATTTACTGTATACTTTATTGATGAGGCAGAATGTATTTCTGCTGCTTAAAAAATAATTCAGAGGTGAATAGAAATGATATATGCAGTTATCGCCGCAGGCGGTATCGGAAGCAGAATGGGAAATGTAGAAAAGCCCAAACAGTATATTACTTTAAAGGATAAGCCTATTATCGCTCATACCGTAGAAAAATTCTATGTAAACGACTGTTTTGAAAAGATAATAATTCTCTGCCCCGACCAGTGGGTAAACCATACTAAATCCATCATCAAAAAGCACCTTCCCGAGGATGAGCGTGTAGTAGTTCTTCAGGGCGGCAGCACACGAAACGAAACGATTATGAACGCCATTAAGTACATCGAGGAAACTGACGGCCTCGACGATGAAACCGTCATCGTAACTCACGACGCTGTACGACCCTTCGTTTCTGCCAGAATCATCAGCGAAAACATCGAGGGCGCACTTAAATTCGGTGCTACGGATACAGTCGTTCCCGCTACAGATACTATCGTAGAGAGTCAGGACGGCTCCGTTATCAGTAACATTCCCGACAGAAGTAAGCTTTACCAGGGGCAGACGCCTCAGGCCTTCAAAGCAAAGCTTCTGAAAGAGTTATATTACAGTCTTACCGAAGAAGAAAAAGACATCCTTACCGATGCCTGTAAAATTTTCAGCATGAAGGGCCACGATGTTCACCTAATCGACGGTGAGGTTCACAACATCAAAATCACCTATCCCTATGACTTAAGAGTAGCAAAGGCTCTTTTAGACGAAGAAATCAAATAATACTGAAAGGAAAAGTCAATGCTTAATACAGTATTCAGATTAACTCAGCCGAGAAAAATCGAAATAGCATTCAGCGAAATCGATATTTTCAGCGGTAATGTAATAGTAAGACCTACCTATCTCTCTATCTGTAATGCAGACCAGAGATATTTCCAGGGTACAAGAGATCCTAAGGCGCTGGCTAAAAAGCTTCCTATGGCGCTTATACATGAGGCGGTCGGTGAGGTAGTCTACTCCCCCGACGAGGAATTCAAGCCCGGTGATTTGGTGGTTATGATTCCTAATACACCTGTCGAAACCGATGAAATCATCGCTGAAAACTATCTTCGCTCAAGCAAATTCAGAGCAAGCGGCTTCGACGGCTTTATGCAGGAATATGTTTCCATCAGTGCAGACAGACTCGTTAAGCTTCCCGCCGACATTAACCCTGCCGTAGCATCTTTTACGGAAATCGTTTCGGTAAGTGTACACGCTATCAGCCGTTTTATGAGATTTTCTCACGAAAGAAGAGAGACCATCGGTGTGTGGGGCGACGGAAACCTTAGCTACATCACCTGCGTTTTCTTAAGAAAGTTTTTTCCCGACGCCAAGATTTATGTTTTCGGCGTAGTTCCCAAAAAGCTCAGCGACTTCACCTTTGTCGACGAAACCTATCTCACTACGGAAATCCCTGAGAATATGAAATTTGACCACGCCTTCGAATGTGTCGGCGGTAACGGCTCACAGATAGCCATTAACCAGATTATCGACTACATTAATCCCGAAGGCACTATCTCAATCTTAGGTGTAAGTGAATATCCCGTTCCCATCAATACAAGAATGGTGCTCGAAAAGGGTCTGCGTATTTTCGGAAGCAGCCGAAGCGGTCGCGAGGACTTCGTCAAGACAGTAGAAATGTATAAGGAATTCCCCGAAATAGTAGAATACCTCAGCCATATGGTAGGATATGTAAAGCCTGTCAGAAACATTAAGGATATGATGGAGGCCTTCGACCTCGACATAAACAAATCCTTCGGTAAAACCGTAATGAAATGGGAAAAATAATAAACAGCATAAATAATTATCCCTCGGTGCAAAAACCGAGGGATTACTGTTTTTATAAGAATTAAAGTCCTGTCTTTTCTCTGATGTAGTTTCTGGCTAAAACAGCATATTCGTAGGGATTAGCGATAGCGGGATCCTGTTCTGCTTCTACTACCACCCAGCCTTCATAGCCTGCTTCGTCGAGAACATCGAACACGGGCGTAAAGTCAAAATCGCCGTCACCGGGAACTGTAAAAGAGCCTGCACGAACGGAATCAAGGAAGCTGTAGCCTTTAACCTTGGCATCCTCGATAACATCCTTACGGATACTCTTCAAATGGACGTGCTTAACTCTGTTTACATACTTTTTAAGCACACCGATTACATCCTCGCCGCTGAAGGAAAGATGACCTGTGTCGAAAAGAAGGTAAACGAGGTCGGGATCAGTGATTTCCATAAGCTTGTCGATTTCTTCAGCTGTCTGCACACCTGTACCCATATGGTGGTGAACGGTGAAGTACATACCCTTTTCCTTGGCGAGTCTGCCCATTTCATTGAAGCCTTTAGCGATAAGCTCCCACTGTTCGTCAGTGTAGACAGGCTTTTCACCGAAGATGCTTACGTCCTTACCTTGGATGCTGTTACCCTGCTCAGATGCACCGATAACCTTGGCACCGAGAGCGTGAAGGAAATCTCTGTGCTTGATGAAGGCTTCGATAGTAGCT
>JAZUOC010000250.1:0-4210 GCA_045604465.1 Acutalibacteraceae bacterium | reverse complement strand
CTTATCGTCGAATTCTATTCTAAGTAATAGACGGTTATTAGCGTAAAACACATCCACAAATAAGTAAGGAGGGTTTTGCATGATAGGCATTGAAAAGCCCAGAATCGAAACTGCAGAATTAGCAGCTGACGGTACCTACGGTAAAATCGTAGTAGAACCGTTGGAGCGTGGCTACGGTGTTACTCTCGGTAACAGTTTAAGAAGAATTCTTCTTTCATCACTTCCCGGCTACGCAATCACCAGTGTTAAAATTGACGGCGTTCTTCATGAATTTTCTACAGTTCCCGGTGTAAGAGAAGATGTAACAGAAATCATCCTCAATCTCAAGAACGTAATCCTCAAAATTCACGGTGACGGACCCAAAACAGTGTATATTGATGCAAGCGGTGAAGGCGAAGTTTTAGCCGGCGACATCAAGTGCGATTCAGAAGTTGAAATCATTAATCCTGAATATCATATCTGCACACTTGACAAAGATGCTCACATCAATATGGAACTTACTGTAAACAAGGGACGTGGATATGTATCTGCTGAGCAGAACAAAAAGCTTATGCAGCCCGTAATCGGCGTAATTGCTATTGACTCAATCTATACACCGATTCTTAAGGCTAACTATACAATCGACGACATTCGTGTCGGTCAGGAAATTGGCTTTGACAAACTCACACTTGAAGTTTGGACCAACGGTACAATTTCAGCTGTTGAGGCTGTTTCACTCGGAGCCAAGTTTCTCAACGAACATCTCGCTTTGTTCGGCGACCTCTCAGGTGAAGCTTATGATACTGAGATTATGGTTGACAAAGATGAAGATGCTAACCAGAAGATCCTCGAGATGACTATTGAGGAACTTGACTTGTCAGTACGCTCATTCAACTGTCTGAAGCGTGCAGGCATCAACACAGTGGAAGATTTAACAAACAAGACAGAGGAAGATATGATGAAGGTTCGTAACCTCGGAAAGAAATCTCTCGACGAAGTTATCAAAAAGCTTCATTCCTTCGGTCTTGACCTTCGCAGTGAAGACGACTAAGAAACAATTATTCTACACAACGGTAAAGGAGTGATTTACAATGGCAGGTTCCAGAAAACTTGGTAGACCTACTGATCACAGAAACGCTATGCTCAGAGGTATGGTAACATATCTTTTAGAAAAAGGTAGCATCGAAACCACCGTTACAAGGGCAAAGGAAGTACGCGCTATGACCGAGAAGATGATTACTCTCGGTAAGGAAGCTACTCTTCACAATAAGCGTCAGGCTCTCGCATACATCACAAAGGAAGATGTAGTTAAGAAGCTCTTCGACGAAATCGGCCCCAAGTATAAGGACGTAAACGGCGGTTATTGCCGTATTATTAAGACAGGTCCCCGTCGCGGTGATGCTGCAGAAATGTGCATTATTGAGCTTGTTTGATAGTACAAATTAATAAAGAGAAGGGTTGCCCGAATTACGGGCGACCCTTTTTTTGCTTTGTTGAAGAAAGATGCTGTTTATGTTATACTCGTTTTAAGATAGAAAAGCAGGTATATTCCGGCGTATGACAGGTATAAGTGGAAAGAAGGCTCACTTTTTTAAAACTGTCACAAAAAGTCCACAACAAAGCGTTATGATAAAGCTGCAAGGAGGAGATGTGTATGTACAGGATACTTTTAGCAGATGATGATTTCAATATAAGAGAACCCTTTACGGATTACCTTGCGGCAAAGGGGTTTTCTGTGGTTACGGCTAAAAACGGTGCAGAGGCGGTAAAGCAGGCGGAAAGGGAAGTCTTTGACTTGATTTTACTGGATGTGCTTATGCCTGAAAAGAACGGTATTGAAGCCTGTAAGGAAATAAGGAAATTCGCAGATGTGCCCATTCTTTTTCTCTCAGCTCTGGGTCAGGAGGAGGATTTACTTAAGGCCTACAGGTATGGAGCAGATGATTATATGGTAAAGCCGTTTCCTTTGTCGGTGCTGTGCGAAAAAATCAATACCGTCATAAGGCGTAACAAGGGTCTGAAACAGGATGATTCAATCGAAGTGTCAGGGATAAGGCTTGATCTGAAAACGAGAACTGTCGCCATTGGTGAAAAAGAAATACATTTGCCGCTGAAGGACTTTAACCTTCTTTTATTGCTGATGCAGAACAGAGGTACGGTCCTGAGCCGGGATGTTATTATCAGCAAGATATGGGGATGGGATTTCGACGGTGACAGCAGAACCGTTGATACGCACATAAAGCGAATCAGAAAGGCGCTCGGGGAAAAGGCATATCTTATTACCACCACCTCAGGTATAGGTTATTCTTTTAAAAAGGAGGCGTGAATATGACACAGAAGAAGATGAAGAGAATGATAGCAGGCGGTATATTGCTGTTTTACATCTTTTCTTTACTTTTTGTTTTTTTTTGTCGCAGTAAATGATGTAAGCAGGCATTTCCAGAATCAGTACAGCAGCAGAGCTTTTAACTATTTCGACTCTATAACAGAACGGTATAAAGAAGCTCTTGATGAAGAAAAGGTCGGAAAAGTTGCAGATGAAAAAGCGGGAGAGGTCTTCGGTTATTATTTCAGTAATGAATTTAAATATTCGCACTTTCCCTGTGTTTTTGCCGTCGTTGATAAAAATCTGAATCTGACACATATTGATAAGAACTTTATATGTATTGAAATGATGTATAATGAAGGCTGGGCAGGGTATGACACCTTTATCGGAATAGATGAATATCTGACGGAAGACTTAAAAAAGGAAATGTCAGCATTTATAAAGAAGATAAAGAAGAAAAGAAACGGATACGATGTTTATAAAACAGAGCTTTATTATGACGGAGAAAAATATATACCCGTTTCTGTTGAAATAGGGACATATATAAACAGGGAAATAGTATCGGAAAGTTTCAGGTTTACCGATTATGAGCCGAATGTTATTTTGGAGCACCCTGACATTTCCATGGATGCCTTTTTTCAGGAGCCGGAATTACCGTTCTATCACAGAGATAATCTTGAAAAATACAGAAAGCATTTAACAGAGTATTTTGAGCTGAATAGGGAGAACTTTTCTTCGGATGGCGGTGGCGGTTCCGCGGGAACAAACGATGCACAGTATATAAGAGGCTTTGAGGTGAGGGGGAAGGAATATGAGCTTTATACTGTCGGCGGATTTGATATTTTGCCCCATGTTCTTTTGTCTGACTCTTTTGGTTCGTATACGGTGCTGCTCGGTTTACTTTTTTCTGTAGCGGGCGTGATTTTCTATATAATGTGTATGAAGGTTATAAACAAAAGTGAAAGGCTGGAGGAGGCGAAAGCTACTTTTATTTCTGCCGCATCGCATGAGCTTAAAACTCCCATCGCTGTTATTCAAAACCGCTGTGAATGTCTTATGGAGGATGTGGCGCCGGAAAAAAGAGAGTCTTATCTTGAATCGATTCACAAAGAAGCTCTGCGGATGAATGAAATAGTAACATCACTCTTGACCTATAACAGAATATCTCAGCTTACGCATATCGAAAAGGAAAAGTGTGATCTGAGCGAGCTTATAATACAGGAAATAAAAAGCTATCTGCACTTTGCACAGAAATCAGGTGCGGTATTTGATGTGAGAGGGATAGAGAGCGGTGTTTGTGCCGAAGTAAACGGAGAGCTTATGAAAATGGCTGTAGACAATTATCTTTCCAATGCCGTTAAATACGCCCGGGGGAAAAAGGTGATAGCAGTGAGAATAAGCAAACAGGAAAAGGGCTTTGTTCTGACCGTGACCAATGAAGCAGAAGCAGAGAGTGCCGCAGATGCGAGTGAAGCATGGAAGGAATTTACCAAGGGGGATGCTTCAAGACAGCGGCAAGGAGCAAGCATCGGTATGGGACTTCCTATCTGTAAAAAGATATTTGAGCTTCACGGCTTTAAGGGCTTCTGCGAATACGGCGACGGCAAGATAACCTTTGGGGTAAAATCGCCTTGAAGTAAGAGGGAGGCAAAAGCTTCCCTTTTTCGCTTTATTTGAGCAAAGTATACAAAGAAAAACAGAAAAAATTATAAAAATCATTTACGAGAAAACATTATGAAAAACGAAGAAAAACGAAGAAAAACAGAGCTTTGAAAATGTAAATTAAAAAATTACAAAAAAGGTGTTGACAAAGAGAATGACTTATGGTAATATATCCGAGCATTAATAATAATCTAATGGAGGAAAAAGTTATGTCAACTTATATGCCCAAAGCAGGCGACATCA